>JACRFA010000007.1 GCA_016218065.1 Ignavibacteriota bacterium
GTTTCAGGATTAAATGGGTTCGGTGTGTTTTGTTGGAGGGAGAATTCCCGCGGCTTCTGTTCGCTTGCCAACACGAAGTGCGGGTCGTTGGCTCTTTCTGTCCCCGGTGACGTGACCACCTTCAGTTGAGTGCTCACAAGAGTGTAGTAGGCAAGTACTGTCGCATAGCCGACCAGCTTGTATGTGTAGATGCCCGGCTGATTCACCCAATAGCTCAGCATCTCAGGATTCGCAGTCGTTGCCGCCGATGTCACTTCAGCGCCCGACGGATCGAGCAGATACATGTCAATATCGACGCCGCCTGTCCATCCCAGCTCCGCGGAGATCTGGATTGTGTTGTTGTCCACTTGAAACGGAATGAGCTGAGTCTCGGGCGTCCCGAGCGCCGAGACAGCCATCGTGCCGTTGAATGTCATCGATTGTTCGACGAACGACGCAGTCGCCGGAACCAGTATGCCGTCAACATAGATTTTGTCAACGTAGATCTTGCCGGTCAGGCCTCGCAGCTCGACGGTATGATGTTCGTTTGTCAGATTACCGAACGCCTTGCGGACACCCCATTGCTGCGCGGCGCTGTAGAAGCTGATAGTTCCCCGCGACGCTCCGTCGATGAACACTTCCGCTGTTCCGCCATCGCGATTCGTGGGGAACTCAAGCTTGATGTTCGTCCCAAACATGGACATCCGCGCGACGGGCTTGTTGCTGCGGTTATCTCCCTTGGCCGTTCCGACAATGAACGAGCCGCCCGACGCACTTCCGCTGGTGGCGGTCTGCCATTTCCCATTGTAGAGAATGTTGGAATTGTTTTGCTCCGCGGTCGCGAAATATCCCTGGCGCGACCACTTCACGTCGCCGTCGAGAAACTGAATGCGACTGCCGGTTGTGGTTCGCGCCAACTCGATAGCGCGACGAACGTTGATATAGCCCGAGCCGATTTGATGCACCGCGTAACCCGCCATCGGATCGGTCGTTGACACAAGTATGTTTTCAATCTGGTCAGGCGAGAGATTGGGATTGGCCTGCAACAGCAGCGCGACTGTGCCCGCAACGAACGGTGTCGCCATGCTTGTTCCGTCGAGTGTATTATACCGCAGCGTGTATTCAGGATGGTTTGCGTTGACAACGGGACCGAGTGCACCAACGGGAGTGCCAACCGCGCGGGTGGAGACAATGGCAACGCCGGGCGCGGTTACGTCAGGATGCTCAAACGGATCGCCCGCTTCGCCGCGACTCGAAAAATCGGCGAGCACTTTCAACTTGTCGCCGGCAGCAACACTGATCACCCACGGATTGATTGAGTACGTGCTCATAGTATTGTCGCCGGGGCCTTCGTTGCCTGCTGCAAATGTCACGACAATGCCTTTGCGATATGCCTCATAGGCGGCGCGGCTGATCGGGTCGTTGGGATCGAACTGGCTTGTTGTGTTTCCCCAGCTGTTCGAGATGACGTTCGTGCCGAAGCGATCGCGCGTGGCAATCGCGTAGTCGAATCCGACGAGAGCATGCAGAATGTTCAATCCTTCTCCGGCGCTGACGCCTACAAGCTTTGCTTCGGGCGCAACACCGCGATAGTAATACGGATCGCGTTCATCATTCGCAGAAGCTACTCCGGCGCCGGCAACAGTCCCCGCGACGTGTGTGCCGTGTCCGCTCGTGTTATCGGTGTTGATCACGCCTTCGAGATAGAGATTCGTGCCGCCAAGCCCGAGGTCGCTCACGACTTTGACGTTCTCGACAACTTTTGTTCTGAATGGCAAATCAGGATGCGTCGCATCGATGCCGCTATCGAGCACGAGAATTGTCTTGCCTGTCCCCTTCAGACCCAGTGTGCTTTGAACGTAGTGTGCGCCCGTGATTTCGCCTGCATCGTGGTTGAAGTACTTCAGCGTTTCGTTGAAATAGATACTTTCGACGCCGTCCCAGTTCAAAACAGTTTGAATCTGATTCGCGGTCAGCACAGCGCCCGCCATCGGAAGGGTCGTTAGCTTGATGACGGAAACGCCAAGCGTCGTCAGTCTGTCAGCGTAGGATGAATTCTCGAACGTGACGACGACCTCAAACGGTCCGGAGCTTGCCTGCATTCGTTGCTGCAGCTTCGGATCAAGTATTCCCGCCGCAAATCCTGTCACGGAACAGGCAAAGAGAAGTGCAATTCCAGCAAACACACGAGCAAGGATTTTCATCGATACCTCCATGTTATGATGGCGTTCTTGTGAGTTCCGACGCTACTCACTGTTTTTTGCGGATGACAAATTAATAGAGCGCGAAACGAAAACAATCGGATGATAGCATGATTCAACTGAAGCTCACGGAGTAGGCTATCCTACATCAATTCCTCTGGGGTAACGAACGTACATAGTCTGCAACAGCATTAAAGCAATGTCTGCATGGGGTCTTCGTTGTTGAATTTGGCGTGCATCGGTGTTGCTTCGAACAACTGCTTTGCGTATGTTCGTCCAACACTTCCAACTCCGACCCGATGTCCGCTCCACAAACTCTTGCACTGATTGCGACGAGCGATGTTATGCGCTCGATTCTTTTGCGGATCGATACGATCGCTGCATCGGACAGCTCTGTGCTGCTCATTGGAGAAACAGGGGTCGGGAAGGAACTGATCGCGGAGTACATTCATCGGACGAGTCCGCGCAGTGCACGGCCCTTGGTAAAAGTCGGACTGGCTTCTCTTCCGCCGGAGTTGTTGGAGAGCGAGCTGTTCGGTCATGAACGAGGCGCGTACACAAGCGCGTCATCCGACAAGAAGGGATTATTCGAACTGGCGGAAGGCGGAACAATTTTTCTCGACGACATCGATGACTTTCCGTTGGCGCTGCAATCGAAGCTGCTTCGTGTGCTGGAGTCGCGAGAAGTTATGCGTGTCGGAGGAACGACGCCTATCGCCATCGATGTCCGATTGATTACGGCAACGAAAGTCGATCTCAAAGAGCTGGCGAGCCGCAACCACTTCCGTCCCGATCTCTACTATCGCATCAATGTTGTACCGCTGGTCATTCCCCCGCTGCGTGATCGGCGCGACGACATTCCTCCCATCATCACGCACTTCCTGAACCGCTACGCAAATAATCCGAACATCAAAGTTGCAGACGACGCGATGCACGCATTGACGAACTACTCGTGGCCCGGCAACATTCGCGAGCTGCGGAATATCGTTCAGCAGATGGCGTTGTTTGCCAACGGCGAAATCTGTATGAAGGATCTCCCCAATGAAATCCGCGAAGACTCACCGCTCGAAGTAATCGTCAAAGCGTGCAACCGCTGCTTCACCGAAGAGAATATGTCGTTCGACCAGGTGGTCGCATGTTTGGAGGTGAATCTCCTGCGACAGGCGCTACGGCAAGCGACCGGCAATCGGACACAAGCCGCGAAGACGCTCGGCATGAGCCTCTCGACTCTCCGCGACAAGCTCAAGAAGTACAACATCGAATAGATCCCCTCATCGGCGGGAATCCGTTGCTGTGTAGCGGATTTCCGCACTTGCGATTGCCTCACTCCCGATTTCCAGTCCGGATGAGCCATTTTTCTGATGGCATGCTCATTGCGCTTCACCCTACGGTCGCTACCAACTCTTAGCCTGCGAGTGAAAACCATCGGATCAACCCAGCACATTTCCGTGACAGCCCGCGTCGTCGAGATCTTCGAACGCAACGGCGCGCAACACGCGCGTGTCTTCCTCGATCCGATCCGGCTCGAAATTCCAATGGCACAACTCGATACCGCACACCTGGGCGACGAGATTCAGATCGAAGCTGCCATCGAAGTCGAACGCGTGCAGCTCGTCATCGGCTTCGAAGATCCTGACCTGGATACGTACGCAGATCTCTAAATCAAACAGGAGGTACTATGAACAAACCCCTCACGATGTGGGAGTATGCCGACCTCAACGGCGTCACCCGCAGAGACTTCTTGAAATTCGCCGGATGGATTGCCGCAGCCGCGGGACTCGAAGCGTCCGCCATCGGCAGCGTTGTGCATGCAATGGACACGAAGCCGCGGCTGCCTGTTGTGTGGTTCCACGGACAGGAGTGCACGTGCTGCAGCGAGTCGTTCATCCGCTCGTCGCATCCCATCGTCTCGGATATTGTGTTGGACAAAATTTCGCTCGACTACACCGAGACGCTCATGGCAGCCGCGGGACATCAAGCGGAAGAAGCGCTGCACAACACAATGAAAAAATTCAAAGGCGAGTATCTGTTGTTGATGGAAGGATCGATTCCAATTGATGACGACGGTGTGTACTGCTGCATCGGAGGAAGAACCATGCTCGACATCGTGCAGGAAGCAGCAGCGGATGCGAAGGCCGTGATCGCGTGGGGCAGTTGCGCTTCCAACGGCTGCGTTCAGGCAGCGAAACCGAACCCCACCGGAGCAAAGCCGCTGCACGAAGTTATCTCGGGCAAACCGATCATCAATGTACCGGGCTGTCCGCCGATTGCCGAAGTCATGGCGGGCACCATCGTGCATCTGCTCGCGTTCGATCGCATTCCACAGCTCGACGGGCTTGGACGACCGAAGGCGTTCTACTCGCGCCGCGTGCACGACACCTGCTATCGCCGCCCGAACTACGATGCCGGCTTGTTCGTCGAGTCGTTTGATGATGAGAATGCGCGACGCGGATATTGTTTGTATAAGATGGGATGCCGCGGCCCCGTGACGTACAACGCGTGCGGCGCGATCCGTTGGAACAACGGCGTCAGCTTCCCGATTCAATCAGGGCACGGCTGCATCGGCTGCAGCGAAGCAAACTTCTGGGACAACGGACCCTTCTATCAGCATCTTGCCTCATTCCCCGGATTCGGCATCGAGACAACGGCAGACAAGATCGGCGTTGTGGTCGGCGTCGGAGCTGCCGCAGGCATTGCGGCCCATGCCATCTCGACAAACATTCGCAAACGAAAATTGATTCAGGAAGAGATCAAGAGCAGTACAGAATCTGATGCCAAAGGAGGTGCCTAATGTCGACTCGCATCGTCGTTGATCCGATTACCCGTATCGAAGGACATCTGCGCATCGAAGCAGAAATCAGAGACGGAAAAATTGTTGACGCGTACAGTTCCGGGACAATGGTGCGCGGCTTCGAAATCATTTTGAAAGGGCGCGACCCACGCGACGCGTGGGCATTCACCGAGCGTGCATGCGGCGTATGTACGACCGTGCACGCTCTGGCATCCGTCCGCACGGTGGAAGATGCGCTCAAAATCGCCGTACCGCCGAACGCAGAGCTTATCCGCAACCTGATGTTTTGCGCGCAGTATCTGCAGGACCACGTCGTTCACTTCTATCATCTGCACGCACTCGATTGGGTCGATGTCGTGAGTGCGTTGAAAGCCGATCCGAAGAAAACGTCGGAGATCGCGCAATCCATTTCCAATTGGCCAAACAGCTCTCCGGGTTACTACTCCGACCTTCAGAAACGACTCATCACATTCGTCGAGAGCGGACAGCTGGGAATTTTCGCGAATGGCTATTGGGGACACGCAGCCTACAAACTTCCTCCCGAAGTGAATCTGCTCGGAGTTGCTCACTATCTTGAAGCCCTCGAATGGCAGAAAGAAGTCGTCAAGATTCACACGATCTTTGGCGGGAAGAATCCGCACCCCAACTATCTCGTGGGAGGCGTTCCCTGCGCCATCAACATCGACGAGGCAAACGCCATCAATGCCGAAAGGCTTGCCTATGTCGGGACACTGTTCGATCAGGCGGCTGACTTCGTGAACAAAGTGTACATCCCCGACTTGCTCGCGGTCGCCGGCTTCTACAAAGATTGGGGCGCCATTGGCGGCGGCTTGCCGAACTATCTCGCGTACGGCGATTTACCAATGAATGGCTACGGCGATCCTACCAAATTCAAATTCGCTCGCGGCGCAATACTCAATCGCAATCTCGGCAAAGTGCATGAAGTGGATGGCAGAGACGCGCAAGAGATCGAAGAGTACATCGCCCATTCGTGGTACGAATACTCCGACGGCGATGCAGCAGGAAAACATCCGTGGGCAGGCGAGACGAAACTGAAGTACTCGGGACCCAAGCCGCCGTATGAGCATCTTGATGTCGAGAAGAAATACAGCTGGCTGAAAACTCCGCGTTGGAAGGGAAATCCCATGGAGGTTGGCCCGCTGGCGCGCATGCTCGTCAGCTACGCCGCCGGTCATCAAGAAGTCATCGACATCGTCAATGCAACGTTGAAGCAGCTCGATGTTCCCGTCGCAGCGCTCTTCTCGACTCTGGGCAGAACCGCAGCTCGCGGACTTGAGACCGTTCTTGTTGCCCGATGGGCGAAGGAATTCTACAATCAGCTTCTTGCCAACATCAAGAACGGCGACACACGAACCTTCAACAAGGATCGATGGGAGCCGGATTCCTGGCCCGCCGAAGCGAGAGGCGTTGGCATGACCGAAGCTCCGCGTGGCGCGCTCTCGCATTGGATCGTCATCAAAGACAAGAAGATTGAGAACTACCAGCTTGTCGTTCCGAGCACGTGGAATGCTTCGCCGCGCGATCCAAAGGGACAGATGTCTGCCTACGAGTCGTCGCTGATCGGCACGCCGGTGAAGAACCCGGATCAGCCGCTCGAAATCTTGCGGACGATTCACTCGTTCGATCCGTGCCTCGCGTGCGCGGTACATCTGTACGACGAAAAGGGACGCTACGTTCATCAGATCAACACGTTCTAAGAGTTTCAGCCGGGGTTCAGGCGAATAGCTTTGGCGTCAATTCTGCACAACGTATCGTCGTGCGCTTGCGCCCCGGACAATTCTGAAAGGAGACGCTATGCAAAACGCTTTGATTAACCGCGTGTACGTGTGGCAGCTGCCGGTCCGGTTCTATCACTGGATCAACGCTCTCGCGGTCACGGTCCTGTGTGTCACCGGCTACTTCATCGGCTGGCCGCTCGCGCTGCAAACCGGCGGTGAAGCATCGTTCAGCTATTGGTTCGGAACGATTCGCTTCATTCACTTCGTGGCGGCGTTCGTTTTCTTCTTCAACTTCCTCTGTCGATTGTATTGGGGATTTGTCGGCAACAAGTACGCAGATTGGAGGAACTTCATTCTCATCAAAGCAAACAAGTGGAAAGAGATCAAGGACGTGCTCTCTATCGACATCCTTCAGGCGCGGGCAAAGCCGATCGAATCCATCGGGCACAACGCGCTCGCCGGATTGACGTACTTCATCACGTTCCTCGCGTTTCTGTTCCAGTGCATCACAGGCTTCGGCATGTATGCTGCGATGAGTCACTCCTGGCTGCCGCAGATGTTCGCATGGGTTGTGCCGTGGATGGGAGGCGACTTCGCCGTGCGTCAATGGCATCATATGTTCCTATGGGTTTTCGTCATCTTCACGATGATCCACGTCTATCTCGTGTTCTATCATGATTACGTTGAAGGCCGCGGCGTCACGTCATCGATGGTCGGCGGATGGAAGTTCATCGAAAAGGAAACGAAGTAGAATCGGACTCCACGAATGTCCCATGAGCCGGGATCCACTCCCGGCTCATGTGTAATTGGAATTACGCTTATCGGATTATATGCCTCAGCATGACAAATCAATTCTGATTCTTGGCGTCGGCAATGTGTTGATGGGCGATGAAGGCGTTGGCGTTCACGCGATCAAGGAACTTGAGCGAAGCAATCTGCCGCAGGATGTGACGCTGCTTGATGGAGGGACGGGCGGCTTCCATCTTCTCTCACTTTTTTCCGAACACGACCCGATCATTCTGATTGACGCGACGATGGATGAAAAGCCGGCCGGCTCGGTGACCATTACGCGGCCGCGATTTGCAAGCGAGTTTCCGCGCACGCTCAGCGCGCACGACATCGGACTGCGCGATCTGCTCGAGTCGGCTCAGCTGCTTGGAGCTTTGCCCAAGCTCTACCTCATCACCATCTCGATCGACACCATCCAGTCAATGTCCATGGAGCTTTCTCGCCCGGTGCAGGAGTCGTTCACCGACGTTCTCACATCCGTTCGAACAATCCTTTCTGAAATCAGCATGCAGACTCCGTAAGTCCTTTCCCAATTGTGAAAAATCTCGCATTTATTATTCTAAGAATTGGGAAGAAACAACTATTTGATTCGAAAATGCAAGTGTTTGCGCCTGTATCCCTTGGCATGTCGTTTGGCTGCTTTCTCTCTACAGAGAAGGAGGGAGGAACTAGTGAGCAAGTTAGTTTGTGCCATAGTTTTGATAGCAAGTGTGAGCTTTGCTCATAACTCGTACACTGGCGGCTACTCGGGCGCGCCTGGCAGATCGACATGCGCTTCTTCATGCCACGGGTCTTCGGGCGGATCAATCATTGTTTCAGGATTTCCGGCGTCGTATCAACCGCTACAAACATACCGGATTGTTGTGAAGCGAAATGGCGGCTCGATGATCGTAAACTTCAACGCGACAACGCGCGTCGGAAACACAAGCACAATCGCAGGCACGTTTGCTACGGCCACGAACACGACGCTCTATAATGGAACCGATGGCGGCGTGTACGCGAGTCCGCACTTGATTGATTCGGCTGTATTTCAATGGACTGCGCCTGCCGCGGGAACGGGGATTGTGAACTTCTATGTCGCGTCCTTTCAGGGAACGACCTCGAACAAGAACGGACAGAACGCCAAGGTGACGCTCTCAGCGTCCGAAATACTCACGAGCGTGAAAGACGAGTCAATTCCCACAGCAATCTCGCTCGACCAGAACTTTCCCAATCCATTCAACCCGACGACTTCGATAAAATTCCAAATCCCAAATCACACATCCCAATCAAGGCCCAACCTGGGATTTGGAGATGGGAATTTGGAATTCGTCGCCTTGAAGGTCTATGATCTTCTCGGTCATGAAGTTGCGACATTGGTCCATGAGCAGAAAGAAGCGGGAACGCATTTCGTCAGCTTTGATGGGTCGAAGTTGGCAAGCGGCATCTACATCTACCAACTCACGGACGGAACTTTCGTCCTCACGAAGAAGATGATTCTCGCAAAGTGATGTTACCGACCAACAGCAAGGCGACATTGCACGGCAGTGTCGCCGTTTTTGTTCTCATCCTGCTGAAACATTCCCTTCCCCTACTCGTTCGATAAACTGAACCTTCCGTTCTCAAGGCTGTGCGCAACAGGTCACCCGTCAGTGTGCCGGGGGAATTTTTGTGCAGGGCGTACAACCTTTTTCCGATCAGCAAGTCAAACCATACGTGTCAGTTAACAACTTTGGGCATGAACTCCGACGAGATTGAGCTTATTCAACGGGCGAAGGCGGGCAACATTGCTGCGTTTGAACAACTCGTGCATCAACATGACAAGAGAGTCTTCAGCATTGCGGCGCGGTATGTGAACAACGCGGAAGACGCGAAGGATATTTACCAGGAAGTGTTCATCAGAGTGTATCGCAATCTTGCACAGTTCAAAATGGAAAGTGAGTTCACGACGTGGCTGCACAGAATCGCGGTCAACGTGTGTCTCACGCATCGATCTCGCAAGCGGGCGTACGCGCATGTGTCGATTGATGCCGACGACGATGATCAGGAGTCTCATGCCATGGAACTGAGGAGCCGGGAGGCTGCAACCGACCAGCATTCCGTGGACGCAGAGATTCGCGAGCATGTGCAGAATGCGCTTGATGAGCTTTCGCCGAAACAACGACTTGTCTTTACGCTCAAACATTACGACGGCTACAAGCTGAGAGAAATCGCGGACATGATGAAGTGCACCGAAGGGACGGTGAAGCGTTATCTCTTTCTCGCAACGCAGCAATTGCGACGACGATTGAAACCGGTGTACGAACAATAGGGCGAGTGAAGTGAATCCGGAAGGTGAACAAATGAATCATCGACAATACAAAGAATGGCTTCAGCTTTCGATGTACGACGAGTTGACTGCTGAGGAACAGCAATTGCTGGAGCACCACGTGCGCGAATGCGCTTCGTGCCGGAGTGAAGCGGAAGAGTTGAACCTGCTGCATTGGACGCTGCAGAAAGCTGGACCCTTCCACGTCTCAGAGACGATGCTGCAAGAGGCGCGGAGCGAATTGCGTACTGCGTTGCGAACCGTCTCCGTGAAACCGACGATGTGGGAACGGCTCACCGGTTTTGCAAAGGACTTCTTCCTTCCAAACTTCAGCCCAAACGTAAAAATGGTTTTCGGCGGAGCAACGATGTTACTGGCCGGACTCCTTGTCGGTCGATTTCTTTTGCCGGCGACTTCGCCGAAAGGCTCAACGGCGGCACGCGATGCGTCATTCGCTTCCTCGCTGGAGGGAGAAACGCGCATCTCCAACATCCGCTTCGTCGACTCCGATGCAAGCGACGGCGAAGTGGAGTTTATGTTCGAAGCTGTTTCTCCTGTTCACATCAAAGGCAGCATCAACGATGCTCGCGTACAGAAAGTTCTCGCGCACGCGCTCGTGAATGATCAGAACCCCGGCATTCGTCTGCGAACGGTCAATGCTATCGCGTCGCAGGGCGAAAAACTCCGCTTGCCCGACAGAGAAATCCGAGCGGCTCTCATTCTGGCCGTCAAGACAGACGAGAATCCGGGTGTCCGGAAAGAAGCGCTGAAGACACTCCGTCACTTCCCATTCGATGAGGAGATCAAACAAGCATTCCTCTTCGTGCTGATGAAGGACAAGAATCCCGCGATGCGCATCGAAGCAGTCAACAGCCTCGACTCGGCACAGACGCATTTCCGGGACAAGGATCTGTGGAACGTTCTTCAGCAGCGAATTCAATCGGACGAAAACAGCTACGTGCGCCTGCGCGCGCAAACAGTGCTCGACGAGATGAGGAACCAATGAAACACTTGATGCTCGCATGTATTTTTCTTCTCATTGTCAACGCCTTTGCCTCGCCGCGCATCTTACATGACGGGGAGAAGAAGGCCAACAAGACTTTCACCGTAGCCAAGAACGGCACACTCGACGTTTCTGTGAACGGCGGAGACATCAGAATCCAAACATGGGACAAGAACGAAGTCAACGTCCGTTACGATCCCGAGGATTACGAAGAAGATTCCGATCTCAAAATCAGACAGCAGGGCAACACCATCTACGTCAACGACAACGGCAGTTGGGGCGCGGGCGGGCTGTTTGAGATCAGCGTGCCGGTGCAATTCAATCTCAAACTACAAACATCGTACGGCGATCTCATTGTCCGCGGCAAGCTGATCGGCAACATCTACGGCGAAACATCCGGCGGCGACATACGACTCGCCGATGTTGACGGAGCGGTTGACGGACGTACGTCGGGCGGCGACATTCGGGCGGGGAAGATCACGGGCACAACTTCGCTCACGACGTCGGGGGGCGACATTGAGATCGCATCATCTCAAGATGAGCTAGATGTGAAAACCTCCGGCGGCAACATCAACGTGGGTGATGTTGGCAAAGCGCTTCGCGCCCGAACGGCCGGCGGCGATATTGTGATTGGCAACGTCGGGGGTGAAGCGAATGCATCCACCGCAGGAGGAAACGTTCGCGTGGGAAAGGTGTCCGGCAGAGTCACTCTCAGCACAGCGGGCGGCGACATTGAGCTAAGCGGAGGTAACGGCTCCATCAAAGCCTCCACAAGCGGCGGCAACGTTTCGCTCACCAATATTTCCGGCTTGGTTAGCGCAAGCACGTCCGGCGGCGACATTGTTGCCGAGTTGGCGCCGAGCGGAAAGGTAAAAAGCCGGCTTTCTTCAGCTATGGGTCTGATTAAGCTGTACCTCCCTGAAAACGCGAAAGCAACCATCACAGCACACATTCGCATTGAAGGACGATGGAGAGCGCAGAAGGACGATTACCGCGTGATCTCCGATTTCAAAGAAGAATCCTCGCTCCGTCACGAAGATGAGCAGGAAATCGAATCGACGTACAAACTCAACGGCGGCGGCGAGATCATTACGCTCGAGACCGTCAACTCCGATATCGAAATTCGGAAACTGAAGAAGCAGCCGACCGACTGATCCGTGTACACTGAACAGCAAGAGCGAACTATCAGGAGTGCTTCCATGCTTCGTCATTACAGACTTGTCGCGTGTTTTGTTCTTCTCTGCCAAATCGGATTTGGCGGCGAGATCATTTCATCAGCCATCAGCACGCCCGTCCGCGCTGTCAAGACAAACACCCTGATTGCGATTGACGGTATTCTTTCCGAGCCAGAGTGGCAACTGCCGCCGGCGTTCAGTGAGTTGCTGCAGCGGGAGCCGAACGAAGGAAAGCCTGCGACCGAGCGAACCGACGTCTGGATCGCCTACGACAACGACGCCCTCTACATCGCAGCGCGCATGCACGACAGCGCACCCGATTCCATTATTGCGCGACTCTCACGCCGTGATCAATACACCAACTCCGACGACTGCGCCATCTACATCGACTCGTACTTTGATCACCGCAGCGGTTTCTACTTTGGATTGAACGCCGCGGGAACTCTCTATGATGGCGTAATGTACAACGACGATTGGGATGACAATACCTGGGATGGCGTGTGGGAAGGAAAAGTTTCCGTGGACGATAAGGGATGGTCGGCGGAGATGCGGATTCCCTATTCGCAGCTTCGATTTCAAAATAAGGAGAAGCATGTGTGGGGAGTGAACTTCATCCGCGAGATCGCACGCAAGAACGAGAAATCGTATCTCGCCTTCACACCGAAAACCGAAAGCGGCTTCGTCTCGCGCTTCATTAGTTTGATCGGCATCGACAACATCGAACCGCCGCGACGTCTCGAGCTTCTTCCCTACCTCAGCACCAAGGCAGAGTACAAGCGCCACTCGGCGAATGATCCGTTCAACGATGGCTCGCGCTACTCGGCGGGCGTCGGCGCCGATCTGAAGTTCGGCATCGGCAGCAATCTTACCGTCGATGCAACTGTCAACCCCGACTTCGGACAGGTGGAAGTCGATCCGGCGGTGGTGAATTTGAGCGACGTCGAAACCTTCTTCAATGAGAAGCGCCCCTTCTTCATCGAAGGCTCAACCATTTTCAATTTTGGTTATGGCGGAGCGAACAACAACTGGGGATTCAATTGGGGCAATCCTGATTTCTTCTACACGCGCCGAGTAGGCCGCGCGCCGCAAGGCAGCGTTCCCGACGCAAACTTCGCCGATGTTCCGACGGGCACGCATATACTCGGCGCAGCAAAAATCACGGGCAAGCTCGGCGATAGCTGGAACGTCGGGTCGATCAACGCACTCACTTCCCGGGAAAGCGCCGAGCTGGACACGAACGGTCATCGCTTCAAGGCGGAGATTGAACCGCTCACCTACTACGGCGTGTTCAGAGCGCAAAAAGAATTCGACAGCGGCAGACAGGGTTTCGGGTTCATCTCTCATATCTCCGCGCGGAGTTTCTCCGACAACAGATTGCGCGATGAGTTAAACACCCGCTCCTTCGCGCTTGGCTTCGACGGCTGGACGTTTCTCGATTCGGCGAAAGTGTGGGTGATCACCGGATGGGCCGGCATGTCGAACGTACGCGGCAATCAGGCGCGCATGCTGTCGCTGCAACAAAGTTCTTCGCATTACTTTCAGCGGCCTGACGCCGGCCATGTCGAAGTTGATAGCGCGGCAACATCGCTTCAAGGTTACGCCGGGCGCATCGCGTTGAACAAGCAGAAAGGCAATTTCTACGTCAACGCAGCGTTTGGGTTCATCAATCCGGGGTTTGACGTGAACGACCTCGGCTTTCAATGGCGGACCGACGTTCTCAACGGTCATCTCGTTTTTGGCTACAAATGGACAGAGCCGAACGAGATCACGCGACGCATCACCCTCAACGCCTCCCACTTTCGCAGCTATGACTTCAGTGGCAATCCTATCTGGATGGGTATTTGGAACAGTGGCTATGTCCAGTTCGTGAATTACTATTCGATCCAATGGTGGGCCGCCTACAATCCTGAAACCATCAACAACCGTCGCACACGCGGTGGGCCGCTCTCCATCAATCCGCCCGGTTTCGAAGTTGGCTGCAATATTTCCTCGGACGACAGAAAAGACTGGACGGTTTTCGTCGAAGGAAACATGTACACCTCTCAGAAGGACGCCGACAGGAGCAGAAATCTCACGGTGGGCATCGAGTACAAACCCGCGCCGAATATCTCGGTGAGTTTCCAGCCGTCATTCAGCTGGTACAGAACCGTGTCGCAGTGGCTCACGCGAATCGACGACAACACGGCAACAGCCACCTATGGCTCGCGCTACCTGTTTGCGTCACTCGATCAGCGCGAACTCGGCGCGAGCATCCGGCTTAACTGGACATTCACGCCCAAGTTGAGTTTACAAATGTACGTGCAGCCGCTGATCTCCGTCGGCGACTACTCGCAGATCAAAGAGCTTGCGCGACCGCGTACGTACGAGTTCAACACGTATGGCGAAGGCAACTCCACTGTCGCGAAAGTCGATGGTGAATACCGGATCGATCCGGATGGCGCGGGACCGGCGCAAGGCTTCACGGTTTCCGATCCGAACTTCAATTTCAAATCGCTGCGCGGCAGCGCTGTGCTGCGCTGGGAATATTTACCAGGATCGACGCTCTATCTCGTTTGGACGCAGGAGCGCGTCGATGAATCCGATCCGGGGCAGTTCAGGTTCGGACGGGCAATGTCGCATTTGTTCAGAACACAGCCGGACAACATCTTCATGGTCAAGCTGAGCTTCTGGACGAATCCGTGAGAGCGGCGTGAGAGTACGGGAGAGAAGGAGAAGTGTTGATTAGTATCGAATCAAAATCAGGAGCAACATCATGTCATCAAGAACCCTCATCGCGATTATTTCTCTCGTTTGTGCGTTCAACATTGCTGCAACAGCAGAGACGACTGAGAAGGAATTCAAAGTCTCGCCCGGTCAGCGGCTCGACGTCGATCTCAAGACAGGCGGCTCGCTCACAGTTGTTGGGTGGGACAAAGACATCGTAAAAGTGAAATACGATATTCGCGGCCGCGATGCTGAAGAATGTCAGGTCGAGATTGAGCAGGCGTCGGGCGGCGTTCGCGTTTCATCCCACTATGAAGGACGAAGAAACAACTCCAACACCAACGCCGATTTCGAGATCAACGTGCCGCGTAAGTTCAACCTTGAGCTGTTCACAATGGGAGGAGGAATCAGGCTTGAGAACATCGAAGGGACTATTGAGGGAAAGACGATGGGCGGCAGGCTCGATCTCACGAAGCTCAAGGGAAATCTGGATCTGACCACGATGGGTGGACGCGTGAGTCTCACCGACTCCGACGTTGATGGCAACGTAAAGACGATGGGCGGCGCAATGAACGTTGAAAACGTGACCGGCGACGTGAAGGCAACATCGATGGGAGGCAAAGTTACGCAGAAGAATGTGAGGCGACGGTCGGGAGCCGAGATACGCGACGAGGTCAACATCAAAACAATGGGCGGCGATATCGACGTAGATGATGCGCCGGAGGGGGCAGACGTGCATACGATGGGAGGCGACATTCACATCGTGCGCGCACAGAAATATGCGCGGGTAAAGACAATGGGGGGCGACATCGTTATCGATGCGGTTGACGGCAGCGTACGCGCCGTAACGATGGGAGGCAACATTAACGTCAAGATGGTCGGCAACCCGGCAGAGGGCGACCGCGCGATTGCCGTCGAATCCATGGGCGGCGATGTCACTGTCGTGGTCCCTTCCGCGCTCTCGATGGATCTCGACATCACGCTCGCCTACACGCGCGACGCCCGCGACGAATACAATATCATCAGCGACTTCGAAATCAAGAAAGAAGCGACGCAAGAGTGGGAACGCGGCAAAGGCTCTCCGCGCAAATACATCTACGGAACCGGCGTCATCAGCGGCGGCAAACACAAAGTGACAATCAAGACGATCAACGGGAATGTCTATTTGAAGAAGGGATAGTGTGAATCATTCCGCGGAATCTCCTGATTAGTGGACGTGAACATCCCGCCTACTTGCAAATCATTTTGGCGAGCAGCAACAATCCCCACCTACATACAAATCACCCCGGGCGGGCAGGTGTCCCCTCGTTAGATGCGACGATCTTGCATAGTCGTGTTTTAGGGCAGGTTATCTTGGAGATTCCCGAAAACGCCGGAAAATCATCTCGACATCTTTTGACTATTATTCCCATTCTGAGCCTCGCTTCCCAGAGGCGAAGAATCCAGTAACCTGTTCTAGATTCCCCAAAGGGATGCCTGCGAAGCGGCATTCACTCCGTCCCAACATGGAAAGAAGTTGGGACTCCGTTCAGAATGACAATCAAGAAAATGTCAACATGTTTCCCGACGTTTTCGGGAATCTCAATAGATTCATTGAATAGGCTCGTGGACCATCGGCGTTCAAGCGCATGCGCGGCAGTAGAAATTCCATCCCTTTTTGGCTACCATTGAAATGAAGCCACCATGAATGCATGACGACTCCCGAATTTCCTTTCCACGATTTTGCCGATCCGCCGCGTGCGTCTCGTCTGGTCACGAAGTTGCATGAGACGTTTATTGCATCGGGGTCAACGCATTCGGTCGAAGAATTCTCGCGCGCCATTGCTGCGTCGCTCCGTCAGTCGCCTGATCCCGATCTCGCCGTAACTAATCTGCTTCGCTATGTCGAAGCAACCACCAGCAAGGAAGCGCTCTTCAACGATCTCATCACACATACTGTGCTGATGAATGTACTCGTGAGCATGCTCTCCTCCTCACACTACTTTGCCGACATACTCGTTCGCAACCCCGAGCTGTTTCGCTGGCTCACCGCGTCTGATTCCCTTCTCCGACCCAGAGACCAAACGGAGTTCGTGGAGGAGGTTCAACGGTCACTGAGATTATTTCAAAAACCCGAGCGCAAGCTGGACGCGTTGAAGCGGTTGTACCGGCGCGAAATTCTTCGCATTGGCGCTCGCGATATTTTGGGTGAAGCCGACCTCGCAACTGCGACGGCTGAGCTTTCGCTTCTGGCAGACGCATTGATCGACGCATCGTGCACCATCGCTCAGCAGCAACTCAGCGAGCGCTTTCCCGAACGGCCTCACAGTCCGTACGCCGTGATTGGTCTTGGGAAGTTGGGCGGCCAGGAACTGAATTACAGCTCGGACATCGATATCATTTTTGTTTATGGAGATGAAGGAGAGGTTCGAGATTCCTCCGGGAAGGCGCGGACATACCACGAGTACTTTAATGCCTTCGTCGAGAAGATGGTCGTGAATCTCTCGCAGAGTTCTGCTGAAGGACATCTGTATCGCGTGGACACTCGTCTGCGACCGGAAAGCGGGGCCGGGCCGCTTGCGCGTTCACTTACAAGCTACCTGCTCTATTATGAAAGTCGCGGAGAGCTGTGGGAACGACAAATGCTGATCAAGGCTCGCGCAGTTGCGGGAGACAAGGAGTTTGGAGCCGAGTTCATTCGCCACCTCGAACCGTTCGTTTATCCTCGCACTTTTCTGCAAAATCCTAGGGAGTACATCGCGAGAATCAAGTCTCGCATCGAAGCGGCAATCGCAGGCGAGGAGAATGTGAAGTTACGCGCCGGGGGCATTCGCGATATTGAGTTCGTTGTGCAGGCGTTGCAGTTGATTCACGGCGGGAAGAACAAGCGCATCCGTTCGCACACCACGCTCGAAGCGATTCGTCTGTTGGTTGACGAAAATCTTCTGCACACTGATGAAGGCGTCGCGCTCGCCGACGCGTACGTCTTCTTCCGCACGCTTGAGCACAGGCTGCAAATGATGCTGAATCTGCAAACGGCAGAAATGCCGAAGGAAGAAGGGGCGCTCACGATTCTGGCCAGGAAAATCGGCGTTGACTCGTCGCGCGGGCTGCGCAAGAAGTATGACAACCATCTTGCAACCGTGCGCGACATATTCGAGCGTGTGTTGGGAACAAGGTCGGACCGCGTTGAACTTTCGCTTGCGGGGATAGTAGAGGGGAACGTTCGTCCCGCAATTGTCGCGGAAGTGTTGGGGAGATTCGGCTTTCGCGAGAAGCACAAGGCGGCCAGGCACTTTGCCACGTTGATCGCGGGGAGCGCGATGCTCGAAACACGGGAGTTTGACATCAGGGTACGAAATGCGTTTCGCGACGTCGTTGCCGTGTTGTTTGATGAAATTGCCAAAACTCCCGCGCCGGATATGACACTCCACAATCTTGCGATGATCGTCGGGGCACATGCATTTCCTGAACAACTCTACCTCCAGTTCAAAGAGAGCAGCTTTCGAAATCTCGTGCTCGGTGTGTGCGGAGTGAGTCCGCGATTGGCGAAGGGAATTGCGAAGTATCCGTTGCTGCTCGAGACCATTGCGAGCGATCGACGATCTCTTTTCGGCGTTCGGATGGAAACTCCGCTGCCTGCGGGCAGTTTGGCTGCGCTCAAGAATCAGGAAGAGATTCGCTCGGGAATTCGGTACGTGCTGGGCATTACCGACTTCGATGGGCTATCGGGCGAGTTGACGCAACTGGCCGATGTTGTGCTGACGTCAAGCCTCGTCCAGGAACAGCAATCTCTTCGACGCAAAAGAATTCCTCTCGCCATCTTCGCTCTCGGCAAATACGGAACGCGTGAAATCAACTTCGATTCCGATCTGGATGTGTTGTTCGTGTCGGAAGCGAAGAGTCCGGCAGAGCAGGATACGCTTGAGTCGCTGGCGCGTGGCGTTCTGAAGCGCATGTCGGCGATAACTGAGCAGGGAAGGTTGTACGATATCGATGCGCGCCTGCGCCCGGAAGGCAAGAGTGCGCCTCTTGTTGTCGATAAGAACGCGTACGAAGAATACCTTCGCAGGAGAGCTTCGCTGTGGGAGCGTCAATCGCTCACGCGCCTACGCTTCGTTGCCGGCGATGAAGTCCTCGGTCAGAGAGTGTTGAAACTGGTTGATGAATTTGTTTTTGCGTCGCCGCTACCCGCCGAATGGGCGACAACGATCGTTGCCATGCGAAAGAAAACCGAGTCCCGGAGTCGTGCAAGTAACTCGACATTTCTCGACATCAAACTAGGCCCGGGGGGAATGGTGGATATTGAATTCCTTGCACAGATGTTGCAACTGAAGTACGCAGAGGCGATTCCCGCCGCACGCCATGTGAAGACCTCAGAGTGCCTGCAACAGCTATTGCCTCAGTTACGACGCGGGAACGAGTTAGAACAACTCGTATCAACGTACCAATTGTTTCGTCGCGTCGAAAGCTTCATGCGTTTAGCGCTCGAAGAGGGCGGGACAGTTTTAGCGGATGAAGCCAAGCTTGAGCTGATTGCGAGAATGATGAGCGTGTCGAGCGGGAGTGAGTTGCGTCGATTGCTTCTGGCCAAGATGGAATTCACGCGGCAAACATTCCTGCAAGTGTCGAACGAAATCATATAGGCAGGTGCGGATTTCGGATTGTGACTTCTGAATTCAAGTTCAAGGTTTTGACTTCCGACGTCTGACTTCTGCGTCTGACCTCCATCCCGCCTGCACGCGTCAATACACTCTCTTCTCATATAGAATTTCCCTCCATTTTTTCCTACAATGGAATTGCCAAGCATTGTTGATCGAGCCACCATCTGAACAAACCTCTCACATGACAAAGCTGAAGTTGTTTCTCTCAAGCCCGAATGGGAATGCAATTCTTGTTTCCCTGTTTGCATTTGTGATCTACCTGAAAACCCTCGCGCCGTCAGTAACGTTCATCGACAGCGGCGAACTTGCTGCCGTTGCGTGCACTCTCGGCATCGCGCATCCGACGGGCTACCCGCTCTTCACGCTGCTCGGATGGATTTTCTCGAATTTGCCGATTGCATCGGAAGAAATATTTCGACTCAACATCATGGCCGCGTTCTTTTGCGCATCGGGTGTTTTTGTGTTCTATCATCTCACGCACGTCTTGCTTACGGGAGTATTCTCGCGAACCGTGGCGCTGAAGTTCAAACGCAAAGAACTTTTGCCTGTTGCCGTCAAGGCGGCGAGCGCAGGGGCGTCGTTGATACTGGCGTTCTCGGAAACGTATTGGTCTCAGGCGGTTGCCATCGAAGTCTATTCGGTGCACGTTCTCCTTCTCTCGCTCGTGCTGTTTTCATTCTTGAAGGCAGCATTCGGCGATGATTGGTCGGACAAAAACAACGAAGGCCCGACATCGTCATCCGCGTGGTGGTACATCTTCGCGTTTGCGCTCGGGCTGAGTTTCACAAACCACATGACGACGATTTTACTCGCGCCCGGCTTGCTGTATTTGTATTTCGCGACGCAGGGCTTTGACTCGACTTCATGGAAGAGAATCGGGCGGATGGCGCTTCCGTTTCTTGCAGGCTTCTCCGTCTATTTGTATTTGCCTTTTCGTGCGTCGCAATCTCCGTTGATGAATTGGGGGAATCCGACGACGCTCGAAAAATTTCTCTGGCACTGGACAGGGAAGCAATATCGTGTCTGGATTTTTTCTTCGACGGAAGCTGCCGGTCGCCAATTGAAGTACTTCTTCTCGTCGCTGCCGGAGGAGTTTGCATACATCGGACTCGTTCTTGCGGCGATCGGCGTCTTCTATCTCTGGAAAGGGAATGCGAAACTAACTGTCGGGATTGTGCTCCTCTTCGTTGGCTGCGTCTTGTATTCGATCAACTACGATATTCATGACATCGACTCGTACTTTCTGCTCGCGTACGTCTGCGTGGCGGTGTTGGCGTCGGTCGGTTTGCTCTGGCTCTTCCGGTGGTTGAGCGAAACGCTTCGCTCTCGACGGCTCTTCGTTCTTAGCTCTTTGCTGATCGTTCTCAGCATCATTCCATTGGCTGTTCATAATGAGAAGATCGATCAGACGAACAATCATCTGGTCGAAGACTACACGATGAACATGTTCAACTCAGTTCAACCGAACGCTCTTGTACTTTCGTACCAGTGGGACTACTGGGTGTCGGCGTCGTTCTACTACCAGCTTGTGAAGGACTATCGCGCCGATGTTGCCGTGATCGACAAGGAGTTGCTGCGACGATCGTGGTATTTCAAGCAGCTTGAGCATCAGCACCCGTGGCTGGTCGAAAAATCGCGTCCGGAGATTGAGGAATTTCTCAAGGAGCTGTATAAGTTCGAACACGAACTGCCGTATGATTCGCGAGTCATCGAGGGTCGTTACATAGAAATGATTCGGAGTTTCATCATGAACAATATCAATTCTCGTCCGGTATACGTGACGACGGAAATCGAACAGGAATTTACAGCCGGCATGCAACGTGTTCCTGAAGGTCTCGCACTGCGCGTCTACAACGATTCGCTGAGACACGAGATGCGCAACGTACCGTTCGCGTTTCGACCGTTCGAGCGGCACGGCAGATTGGAAGATGCGCTCGTGAACATGTATGCAACTGCCTGCAATGCGCAAGGAGTCTATTGGGCGCAAATCGGAAACATCGACTCGGCACGGACTGCGTTCCGCGTAGCGTTGCAGTACAACCCAAACTCGATTGATGCAAAAAGTCTGTTGACAAGAATAGAAGCGCTCGGCCGAGGCGGGAGATAGAGAGGACTCAGAGGAGGAACAGGGAGGATGAGGGGAGAAAGTGAGTGCGCATCTAATCGCAGTATTGACAAATGAACGATGGAGAATACCGTGAACGCGGTTTGATCTGCCCCAAGAACTTCGTATCATTGCCGCGGTTCCGGACACCACCGGAAACAGTCAACCACCAACAACACTATCATCCTTAGGAGGGCTTGCCATGCGACTACGGAATTGGATGCTTCGCGTGTGTTTCGTTGTGTTTGCAACGGGGTTCGTTGCGACGACTGTCAGCGGTCAGGGTTTTCCTCCGGCTCAGGGTCCGCCGTTACCCCCGACGCCGTTCAATGAGTTGTCCACGTCGGTGCTCATCAATTCCATGAAGACAACCATTCAAATAACAATCGATACGGTGAATGCGCAGATACTCAGGAATGCAGACTCCACCGGCATCCGGGCACATTTGAGCTTCACATCGAAAACATTCAAGCCATCGCTCACCACATCAACGTTCCCGAACCGTCCGAACCAGAATATCGTACGCATTGCTTTTATGGTTACGTATAACGTGACCGGCATTCGGTATCATGGCGTTCCGTATTTCTCACGTAAGCTCGGACAGTCGATCGAATTGTCTGTTTCATGCAACAACTGGTTTACGAATTCCGGACTCCTTGCCGTTACCGGCCGATCCGATCGACCGTTTCTGGAGGGTTCATCCTTCGCTGAAGAGGCGCTCAATTTTTTTATCGGGCACACGTTGACCGATCTTGTGGACAGCAAGTTGCGCGCACGCCTTCCGAACGGCTCGACAACGTTTACACAAATTCCGACTTCACCCTGCAACTGTCTCGGTGTTACATCGGGAACCGCTCCAAACTTCGATAACGGTTCAGTCAACTTCAAAAAAACCGCCATGCTGAGCAGCGTGGCGACTGCATTGGGTGGTGAAGTGACGATACAAAGCATCAAGCGGCTAAAAGCCCGTCCCCTCTCGAGCGGACCGTTGTACAAAGAAGTGGAAGACATTCAACTGGAGGTGTATGTCAATCAAACAATCCGGTCTGTGCAGTTGACGGGAATGCGTGAGGGCGACGAACGAAATATTTCTGTGCAGAAGGTGGACGTACAGCGGCCCGGTGTGAACGGCATGATTGTGCTGATTGCCAACGTGGAACAAATGCCGCTGTTCCAGACAACTGATACGCGGTTCGCAGTATTCAAAAGGAATGTCCGCTTCGGCAACGGAACACAAAAGCTTGTTGTACCAAAAACATATACGGAACCGCCGCGGCGATTGCCCGGTGGCGGCATGACGAAACCTACCATACGACAAGTCGACGCGTATGAAGTGACAGTTCTGATCAAAGTTCCAGAGCCGGTGATCAAGAGAGCGGTGACCATTAGCCGTTGATTATTAGACGTCGCGTTCAAAGGTTCTTCTCTGCGAAAGCCTGGGTGAGGGAAGAGAGAAGTTTGAATGAAACATCGGGGGAGAGAAGCCCCACCCGCTAAATTTCTTAAATGCGGACTCGGCAGTTTTCTTCTCTCACTATGACTTCGCGTCTCAGGTATGTAAAAAATCCGGATTGAGCATATCCAAGTGCAAGGTCGCGGAAAGCTGAAGTCCTATTTTTGTATCGTGAATTCATAGCGGTACCGTTCTGGCTCGAGGGCCGACTGGTTGCTCTGCAGAATCTCTTTTACGGCGACGGCATAGGTTCCCGTTCGTTCAACGCGACGACGCGGAACCTTCAGCAGAAGTGTGTCGATGCCCCCTTGAGAAACGAAAGGCTGCCCCAGCCTGTCTGAGAGGATTCGTTGTCCACTCATGAAAAGGCCCGCTTCATATCCGACCGAAATCGCGGAGTGCTCAACCGGAATCACAAACTCGATTGTATCTGCATCAACAGGCAAACGAAATATTTGAGTTCGACCTTCGCGTGCCTGAGGATTACGGGTGATGGTACTGTATGCAAGAGTAAGCCTGACGATCTTCCGTGTGGGACTTGTAGGCGCCGCGCTGGCGGAAGAATCGGGGTGCTTCTGAGTGATCGTCGGAGGCGCAGACTTGTCGGGTCGGTAGATGTAGATAGCGATCGCTAGCACAAGGACAGCGAACGCAAACGCGATCTGCGGCCATCGGAAATAGAGAGAAGCAACATGCACACGCCGCGCTTGAAGCGCGTTCTGGAGCTGAAGTTGTTGAGCGGTGTCGAACTCCTTTTTGCATGACGTGCAAGATTGCAGATGGTTCTCAATGTGAATGCGCTCGTCGGCAGAATGCACTGTGTGTGCAGCGTAGTCCACAATCTGTGCTGTCGAAAGATGTGCCTCAGCTTCAAACTCGCGCTGAAAGGCAATGGCGTGTTTTGCCTGCCGCCAGAATTCCAACTCCTTCCGCAGCTCATCCGAATCGTGTACCGCCCGTTCAACCTCAGCGCGCTCGTGTGGGTCAAGGCTGTTGGCCGCATAAAAAGGGAGGAGTCTTCTTATTGATTCGATGTCCATACAAATGCTCTTCTCATATAGTCGAATGAACCGCGAAAGCGTTTCCGAAACACTCAGCTTAATTTCTTCCTGAGCGCGATGGCTTCTTCTTTGCAGCGAAATGCTTTGAGGCGAGCCGCTCCCTCAGTCATTTTCATCCGTCGAGCGATTTCCTTGTACGGAACTTCTTCATGGAGAATAAGCTCCCATACGGCTCTGCACGATTCATCGAGCATCTGGAGAATGCGCACGAGGAGAGCGAGATCATCTTTTTTGATGAGTTCATCCAGAGCGTCGCCGCCTTCCTGAGGAACATGACCCTGCGCTGCGACATAGCGGGCAGCACGCTCGCTTATCCGCACTTCATCGATAACAGTGTATTCGGTGATCCGTTGGACGTACGCTTTGAGAGGCGCGTCAAATCGAAATTTGCCGGCTTGAAGATTGAGATAGACCTTGATCCGCGTTTCCGACACAATATCGTCAATGGAAAGTCCGTCCATCCACGTGCGCCGATAGACGACGGCGCGAATCCAATCGGTGATGAGAGTGAAGGCCTTGCGATTACCAAGAAGGTATTGGTCGATTATTTCTTCGTCTGTCACGTGAGAGCAATGCGAAATGAAGAACTCTTCTTGACTGTTAGAAGAACATAGTGAGATTGCTTGAAAGTTAAAAGTATTGCTTTTGGATTGCTGGTCGATTACTTTTGCGCACGCGTTTGTTGATCACTCCAAAGAAATTAGCACCGCCATATATGACTTCTTTCCCACACTTCAAAAAAAGGTCCTCGTATGCGCCCACTTCTCTTCTTCGTATCTGTGTTGCTCATTGTCAATGCCGAATCGGCCAGTTGCCAGACGTGGAAGGATCTCCTCAATACGGCAGAATCTCTGCTTAAAGCGCAGAAGCCAGATTCAGCAATTGCGGTGGGAAACCGAGCGCTGCAGAGCGCAGAAAGCCAGTTTGGAAACGTCGATACGAACGTTGCTCAAGTGCTTCACCGACTTGGATTCTTCTATCGGCAAAATGCTGACTTTGCCACGGCAATGAATCTATACAAACGGGCATTGATTATCCGCGAGAAATTGCTGCCGCCAAATCATCCCGATGTTGCCGCGAGTGTGAGTGTCCTCGGTATAGTGTACAGGCGCCTCGGACAGTTCGACGAAGCGCGGCCGCTTTTTGAAAAATCACTCAGGCTTCGTGAGCTGGCATTCGGCCCTGAACACAGGGAAGTAGCTGTAAGCCTCACGAACCTTGCTCTTCTTCAACAAGATCTCGGCAACCAACAGGAAGCAGAACGGATCTTACTGCGTACTCTTCGCATTCTCAATAACAATCCTGAGAAAAACCAGGGCGACATCGCGACCACACTTGACAATCTGGGAAGTGCATATCTTCTGCAGGGAAAACTGTCCGATGCAGAATCATGTTTTGAAAGGGGTCTGCACATTCGCGAGAAAATGGGTACTGGCGACCTTCCAGCATCGCTTAATAACCTCGGTCTTGTACACATGAACATGGGCTGGTATGACAAGGCCGAGCAAGAACTCAGGCGTGCAATTGCCATTATCGAGAAATCTTTGGGCGCAGATCACTATCGCATTGCTTCACCGCTGGGGAACATGGGAAAGTTGTATAGAGAACAAGGTAACGTCGTTGCTGCAACCCCATGGGATGAGCGTGCACTCACTGTAGTAAAGAAGCATCTTCCACCAACCGATCTCGGGCGAGTTCTCCACACGGTGAACCACGTTTATAACCTCACTGATTTGGGCAAGTATTCTGAGGCTGAAGAACTCCTCCAAGATGCTGTCAAAGCCATAGCTTCCTCCGAAACAGAATCCCGCACGATGCCATATCTTCTCACGGCGTACGCGGAGCTTCGGATGGGCGAAGGAAGATTGGCGGAAGCTGAATCACTGTTTCAACAAGCGCTTGCCGTTTCACAGCGAGCGCTACCTCCGCACCATCCAGATCTGGCAAGAACATACTTAAGAGCGAGCAAGGCATATCGCACTCACGGGAACGCGTTCGGAGCATGGATACTCGCAAGGACCGGCTTCATAATACGACTGCACGGCTTCTTTGACGAATCTTTGGGGATGTCGGAGAAACATCGATCGGACTATTCAATTCACATAGAGAGAGCTATTGATGATGCTACATCTGCGTACATCGAACTTCCATCTATACCTGATTCCGTTCGCGGTCAAATCGCCGAGATAATTCTGTCGGGGAAAGGAATAGTGACCGAAGGCTATTTGAATCAACAGAGTATCCGAGAAATCGAGCAGACTCCGGCAGCACAATCCCTTTTCGATGCAGTTCGCACAACAAAACTGGAGATCTCAACTCTCTATGCAAAAGGAACGTCGCGGGCAAGTATTGACTCGTTGCAAAATCACGCAGACAGTCTGGAATCCCAGCTTGCTCGTGTGAGTTCAGCGTACAGAGAACAAGTTGCGATGCGAAGTATTTCTACTAAGGATATTGCGGCGCGGCTTCCTGCAAACTCGATTCTGATTGACTATCTCAGGGTCGGGATCATCGCGAGGAAGGGCAACACATCAGCGTATCAGTATATAGTTCTTATCCTGGACAACGACGGCAATCCCACTGTTGCAAACCTTGGCGATGCAAACAGAATTGACAATCTTGTTGGGATATACCGAAAGCACCATGCAGCATTTGCCCTGGCCAAGTCTCCGCCTTCTCAGAGCGATCAACGAAAGGTCTCGGAAATCTCAAAGCAGATATTCAAACTTATTCTTCGTCCAATCGCAGCCCGGATCAAACCCGGCAGCACCCTCTTCATCGCCCCCGATGGCGGCTTAAACCTCATTTCGTTTGCGGGATTGATGGATGAGAAGGGAAAGTACCTGATCGAAAAATATCCCATCCACTATCTCTCGGCGGGGAGAGACCTGATTCGCATCAATCAAGATTCGACCGCATCGGGTGCGGGCTTGCTCGCGCTCGGCGATCCGGACTACGACGCGAGTGTTGCAACGAGAGTCTCATCGGGGAAAGACGTTACATTCATCAAAGCAAGCTCGGGAAACTCGACCGATGTGTACGCAGTTCGCAATGTTCGCTCCGGCTGCGGCACGTTGAGCGAAATGAAGGTCGGACGGCTCGCACAAACGCGGCCTGAAGTTGAGGCAATTGCGCAATCGTGGACGAAGGAGAACAAATCCGAAGAGGCAATCGTCCATCTTGGAGCGAAAGCAAGTGAGGAAGAGTTCAAGCGCAACGCGTCGGGAAAGCGAATTGTTCATCTTGCTACCCACGGTTATTTCCTTGAAGGTGAATGCGGCAAAGACACATCCCGCCGCGACGTTTCTGCATTTGCGGGCGAGAATCCGCTTCTGCTTTCAGGACTTTTTCTCGCGGGCGCGAACCTTCACGGCAAAGGCGCCGACACGGCGAACGCAGAAGACGGCATCGTGACGGCGCTCGAAGTCTCAAGCATGGATTTGCGCGGCGCCGACCTTGTTGTTCTTTCAGCGTGCGAAACAGGTCTCGGCAAAGTTGAGCAGGGCGAAGGTGTCTATGGCTTGCGCCGTGCATTTCAGATGGCAGGAGCAAAGACTGTCGTCAGCTCGCTCTGGCAAGTGCCCGACGCAGAGACGGCGAAGTTTATGAAAGCACTGTATGCGAACATGAACCATGCTGTAGGGCGACATGCCATGTCGCCCCTCACCTATCCCGAACTCATGCAAAAGGTCGCCCTCGAACGCATCCGCGAACTGCGCCTGCGCGGCAGACCGACACATCCGTTCACCTGGGGCGCGTTCGTAGCGACGGGAGAGTGGAGAATAAAGCCGTAGAGCGACTCGCCGAGTCGCTCTACAAGGAGCATAGATTGCCAAAAACATTCTACAGCCGAAATCTTCCGCATTATCAACCACCGCATGCCACATACTTTGTCACGGCGCGGCTCGACGGCTCGCTGCCGAAAGAGGCGATTGAGCGTCTTCAACAGGAAAGAGACGAAGCTGAACGTTTCTTTAGCGGTGCGATCGATGGCACAGCCAGGCGCGAAAAAATTTCCGAAATACGTGACCAGTACTTCCACAAATTCGAAGATCTGCTTAATGGAGCGAGTACCGGTCCGCGTTGGCTCGGAGAAATGCCGGTTGCGTCGATAGTGAAGGAAGCAATGCACTACCGCGATGGAAATGCGTATGATCTTTTTGCGTACACCATAATGCCGAATCATATTCACATTGTCTTCTCGCTAGAGCGATTCGGCGAATCGCTCTACGAACCTGTCGAACGACTCGCGGAGTCGTTCAGGGGTGGAGCTCGAACTGGTTACGCCGTGACTGACCTGATTGGCTCGCTCAAAAAGCATACGGCTCTGGAGGCAAATAAAATTCTCCATCGCGCCGGCGCGTTCTGGCAGCACGAGAGCTACGACCATGTTGTCCGTACTGGCGAGGAGCTTGAGCGCACAATCTGGTACGTGCTGAACAATCCCGTTAAAGCCAACCTTGTGGACTCGTGGGAAGAATGGCCTTGGACGTATTGCAAACCCGGATTTTTGTAGAGCGGGGTGCCATCCCGCTCAAAGGGACGTACTGCAAGCCGGGCTTGTGTAGAACGATTTGCCTGCCCGCTCGACAGAGTTCGTCGCAGTCTGACGACCGAAGGAGGGCCAAATCGTTCCTTTGCGTCGAGCAACTTGGCCCATCTTGTTCTTCATCGCACCCTGTCAGCGAGCGATTTAGCAAATCGCTCTACAACCTGTAACAAATCCCGCCTTCAACCGACTACGAGTAAACACCCATCCAACACACGGGTACGCTCATGTCGGCAACACACACTACACCGAACCCCGCACTTGAACAGGCCATCGTGCACATCAAAGAACGTTGGCGCGAAGGTAAAACGCTAAAAGAAATCGCGCACCTCTACCGCGTGGATCAAAGCAATCTTGCCCGCGCATTCCGCAAAACGCAGCAGTGTACGTTCAAGCAGTACACTGACTTGCGGCGAACTGAGCACGTCCAGGTCCGTCTTGTACGCAACAATGTACTTGGGTATCAGCTCGCCGCTGAACTGGGCTTTCCTACCGATCATTCATTCTACCGATGGGTGAAACGAACGCTCGGCGTCTCCTTCACGCGACTGCAAGAGCGCATTCACCGCGAGACTGATGCGCCGAAAAGAGACGTGAAGCCAGTGACAATAAAAAGAGACAACAAAGGGTGAACGAATTCTGTGGAGAAAGACGCGTGGAGAATGTAGCTTAACACAGAACGTGTTGAGGTATCGAAGCACACATATTGCACGTTTTCCAACCACAAGAAATCTTCAAAGAAGCATAGTTCACAAATTGCCGGAGGCTTGATGCGATCGCTCTTGCAGCAAGCAACTATGACACACTCTTCATGAGAACATCTGCATCGTTGCTGAATGCAATTCGCCAGGTCGAAGAGAGGTGGAAAGAAGGAACACGGCTGCACAAGATCGCTGCTCAGTATGGCGTTGATCCGGGCAATCTCGTTCGTGCATTCCGGAAGAAGCACGGCGTCACGCCGAAAGAATTCATCGACGCAAAGCGGAAAGAGTTGGTGCTGCGGGAGATGAAGAAAGACGGAATCATCGGCTACGAAATTGGTGTGATGATTGGGATGGATGATCTCGCGTTCTATCGGTGGGTGAAGAGGGCGTTTGGAAAACCGCTCATCCTTCTTCGAAAAGAAATTCAACGCAATCAGAACAAGGTTTGAGATATTCATACACCTTCACCAACTCTGCAGAACCATAATCATGTCGTTACATGGAGGATTCATGAAATCGTCTACCAAAGTACTTCTTTACATTGCTCCATTGCTTTTTGCCGCAAGCGCCTTGTCGCAAGTTGATGTGACGGCGACAGGCGGCACAGCCAATGCCTCATACGCAACATTGAAAGAAGCATTCGACGCAATCAATGCAGGAACGCATACGGATGTAATCACGATCGGTATTTCCGGCAACACCACAGAGACGGCAACTGCAGCATTGAATGCCAGCGGTTCAGGATCGGCAAGCTACACTTCGATTTCCATTACACCAACTGGAGGCGCCACACGAACAATTACTGGTGGGATAGCAGAGGGATCTCCGCTCATCGATTTCAATGGCGCGGACAACGTAACAATTGACGGCTTGAGCTCCAGCGGCAATGCGCTTACGATTGCAAACACGACGGTGGCGGCCACATCGGGAACCTCAACTATCCGGTTCATCAATGATGCAACGAACAACGTGATTACCAATTGTAGCATACAAGGCTCGGCAACAATGGGAACGACCACGAACGGAGGCGTCATGTTTTTTAGCACGGCTGCCTCGGGTGGCAATGGAAACGACAACAATACGATTTCCGACTGCTCGATTGGCCCTGCAGGTGTGAACCTGCCAAGCAAAGGAATTTATGGTAGCGGTTCGACCACAACCACGGCTGCAAACAATAGCAGCATCACTATTTCGGGCAACAGGATTTTCGATTTCTTCAGTCCGAGCACATCGAACGCGGGGATTTATGTTACTTCAGGAAACACGGATTGGTCCATCTCAAACAATAAATTCTATCAGACGGGAACACGGACATGGACAACAGGCTCAAGTCATCGCGTCATCGAGATTTCAAATACGTCCGGTAACAATTTTCAGGTAACGAATAATACCATCGGCTTTTCCAGCGCAGCAGGAACAGGGACATATACACTGACGGGCTCAACCAATACGTTCAGGGCAATCAGTTTGAATGTTGGCACTACAACCGCGAGTAGCGTTCAGGGAAATACCATTACAGCGATAAGCCATACGACGACAACATCAGGCACCACAAGTTCCTCGCCGTGCATGATGATTTTTGTCAGCTCAAGTGGATTGGTAAACATTGGCAACAGTGCGGGGAACACCATCGGCAGTCAGGATGGTTCAACGAACATCTCGTTCACATCCTCGTCAACGTCAACGAGTGATGTATATGGGATTCACAATTTTAGCTTAAGCAGCACTAACATCTCAAGCAACTCCATTGGTAGCATAACTGTTTCAAACTCTTCAACCGGTTCGGTCGTGTTCTTTGGGATTCGAGTAAATACTTCTTCGACAGCAGGAATTACATCAACAATCTTGAACAATGTCGTCGGCAATTCAGTTGGAGTGATTACCAATAATGCGGCGGGTTCATTTTCTTCTAGACTCATCGGGATCCAAAATGACCGGGCGCAGCCGACTATTACGGGAAACACTGTGCGGAATATGATTATATCGGCACCGAATACCAACAGCGGCACCAGCGCTGCTGTTTTAGGAATTTACAACGCGGCAACCGCGAACGGCGGAGTTACAATTTCTCATAATGTTATTCATTCCCTTA
>JACRFA010000052.1 GCA_016218065.1 Ignavibacteriota bacterium
CCCATAGCGTTCATCGCGTCATCGCGGTTGAACGAATACTTGGATATGAACCGCAATGACGCAAACGACGCGACAAAGCGGAGATACTCATAGCGTTCATCGCGCCACCGCGGTTGGACGAATACTTTGCACCGGAGGATGTGAACCGCAATGACGCAAAGGACGCGAGAAAGCGGAAGAGAAGACACGAGGTTCACAAAACCCATAGCGTTCATCGCGTCATCGCGGTTGAACGAATACTTGGATATGAACCGCAATGACGCAAACGACGCGACAAAGCGGAGATACCCATAGCGTTCATCGCGCCACCGCGGTTGGACGAATACTTTGCACCGGAGGATGTGAACCGCAATGACGCAAAGGACGCGACAAAGCGGAAGAGAAGACACAAGGTTCATTGCAGTGCATCATGGCTTTTCGAGAATCATATCATCGCAAGTTAGGCAGCAGCTCGCAACTTTATTGGAGAACATCGTGACATGACAAAGTCCATCCTTTCTCTTTGCATTCTGGCAATCTTACATACAAGTCCATCGTTCGCCCAGTGGGATCAGGGCAACGAGATCAAACAGAATCATTTCACCACGTTTGGGAACGCAACCCTTTACTTCGCCGCAGATCGAGCCCAGTTTGATTTTTATGTGAAGGGGGAAGCAGCGACAATCGAGGAGGCGCTTAGAATAGCATCAGAGAGGGTCACTCGAATTGGGAACAAGCTCAAGACCGTCGGTCTCTCCGAAAATCAACTCCAAACTTCTTACTTCAATAGTGCAGAGAATAAGGAAGGCAAAAGCTGGTGGACATCCAGCAAGGACTTCGCTGCCGGCTTTCAAATCACCGTGACCATCGACAGTTTTGATCTGATCGAACCTGCTCTGTCGGCAATCGCAAGCGAGGCAGTTGAGTTTCTCTCCAAATTGACTTTCAGCTTGAAGAATGATCAGGAAAAACAACTCATGGCGTACAAAGCAGCCGCCGAAGATGCTCGAAAGAAAGCTGAACTGGTTGCGACAACCCTTGGTGCAACCATAAACCGCGTTCTGCTCGTTGACGATCAGAGTGCAGGAAGTGGGTACAGTATTTCTGAAGTCGCAGCCTCCGTTGCGCCAAAGTATGTTTACTCCGGAAAGCAATTCCCTGTGACTTCAAGACTGCGAGTTGTGTTTGAACTTGGTTACAAACAGTGAACGACAACCCGACCGAAGTGAGCGGGGCGCTTCAGAGATACGCATGACAAAACCAATAAAAATAGGCGTCGGCATATTTGTGGTAGTGGTGTTGGCCGGATATTTCGGGATAAACTTTGCCACGGAGTATGTTCTCCCCTATTCACCGATTCGTCCCGGAAGGTGTACGGACGATGGTGGGGTTTTGACACCGTCAGCGGCTGGTCTCATTTGGAAGTCGTTTGACGTCACTGTTGAGGACACGATCCAACTTCGAGGCTGGTTTGTTGATTCAAAGCTGAAACCGGCACGGGGAACAATCTTTCTGCTCCATGGCATTGCCAGCTGCAAGTCGACAATGATACCAACTGCAGACCTGTTGACATCCAGTGGTTTCAACTGTGTTCTTTACGATTCCCGTGCAAACGGCGAAAGTGGAGGAATCAACTGTACCTTTGGATACTTTGAGAAGGATGACTTATCCGCGTTTATCGATTCAGCGCAGAGCCGCTTCCCTGATTCAGGCCCGTATGCCGTCTTCGGGAACTCCCTCGGAGCTGCAGTCGCGATCCAGGCAATGGAACGAGACAGACGTTTAGTCTGCGGTGTCGTCGAGAGCCCGTTTGCCAACTTACGAGACGTCATTCATGATTATTTCGCTCGCATGTTTCTCATCCGCATCAACTCGATCCCTGATCGGGCGCTCACGTTCACTGAGAAGATCGCTCACTTCCCAATCGACGGTGTACAACCAGCAGTGTCAGCCAAACGAGTCACTCAACCAGTAATGGTGATTCACGGACTTGAGGACAAGCATATCAGCCCGTCGTACGGAAAATTGGTTTTCGACAATTTGAGATCACGTGAGAAAGAGTGGCTCCCAATCCCTACCGGAGATCACTACAATCTGAGGAAGGTAGGCGGTGAAGAATACAAAAGGAAGATTGTCGAGTTCTTTCAACATCATTTGCTCGCAGCAACCTAACCGGTATATGACTCGCACAAAAATAATTCAATCATAGCTCTGCCCGCGGCGTACAGTGCTGAACATTAACAAGAATGAATACATGTTTTGCTGCCTTCCAAGAAACCATCCACCGCCCGAGCGTTAGGCGGGCGTAGGGAAAAGTTCTGCGGGAACAAGGTCGAAGCCTAAGGCTTTAGTTAGTTATTAGTTAGCCAACTCAAAAGAAACTGTCTTTATGAAATCAAGTCACTTACTTCTCGCTGTGTCATTTCTTTGCTCAAGTGTGTTGCTTGCGCAATCGAGAGATCGAGACCACCAGATAGTGGCCGAGTACTCAATTCTCAATTATGCATTGGAGCAGGCTGCTGCCATTCGAGACTGGACCGATTCTCTCTCGATGAGCGCAGCGGTTCAGGGGCTCGAACGAATCATCAAGACGCGGGATTTCAGGTACAACATCCACGTCCTCTATCGACGTGAACCTCATGAACTCGTCTCAATCATCGACGAGACAAACTTCCAAACAGACGGTTTCAATTCGACTATCTGGGCAATCAACAAGGCTGACAGGATCAATCGGTACTACCGGTTGAATGGTAACAATATTGAGGAGTTCATTAGTAAGCTGATAAGCACTAAAGGAGTGCTGTCTGACCGCGACAGAGACGGCTTCATTGAGATGTTCAACGCTGTACATTTCGCAAAGACCACAAGCGGGTGGAAATTGGTGCCAATGGATTCGTCGAATGCCGAAGACTTCAAGGATGCGGGCGTTCGAACGAAAGATCTGTCTCGTTTTCATGAAATAGGAAAAGCTCTATGCCAGGATAGAGTCTATTCTCTGGCGAACTCTGAACGGAGCATTCGAGAAGTCTACTTTCTCAGATATACTTTTGACTGCGGCAACTTTTCAGTCAGAGAGACACTTCTTATTCGACAGAGACTTTAGCTGGCCGCCTAACCCGTCACTTCCCGCCAGAGGGCGGCGGGATTTCGCCCGCTTCGAACCAGCGGGATGCTTGAGTGCTTTTCGAACAACGTTCAACAAGCTGACGGCTGGGAGCCTGCCGGCAGGCAGGCGTTGGAGCAGTCTCATTGCTCGGGTGAATGCAAAGTTCATGCAGTACAACATTCAAACATTCAACCGCCATAACTTAATTGCGGTCCATTAGGGCGCACAAGTGAGTCGAGTCCAACAATTATAGAGGCAACGCAAATGCAAGAGACGAACGCCGTGACAACGATACTAACGTTCTTCTGCATTGTCATAATTGTTATAGGTGGCGTTATGTTCGCGAGACATCTTGAGAAGATTCGAAAGCAGACTCAACCTAATCATCGACCGTTCACGTGGGGATATTTTTGCGGAATTGAAGCTATCGTGGGCGCCGCCGTCATTATCCTCTGGGTCATCTATGCAGCCACGTCAATCTTCTCTGTGGTCGTGGGCGGAATGGTAGCTATTGCAATGTGGGGCATTCCGGGATACTTCGTGACTCAACGAAAGAAATGGGCTTGGCTTGTTCTTTTGCTGTTTAGTTTCAACCCTATCATTTGGGTTGCTAACGCGCTCTATATCAAAGACCGCTGGACGGAATTGCAGTAAGTGGGCATACTCGCACGTGCGCCCGAGAAACTCATCCACCGCCCGAGCATTAGGCGGGCGTAGGGAGACGTTCCGCGGGAACAAGGGTGAAGCCTAACGCTTTGGCTTTGTCTTTCAGGTTGCGCACGAGCCGCGAAAGTAGAAGAGAGTTTCTTGTAAACAAGAATCGCGAGAAGCCAGATGGGTCGCGTAATCAGACGATCATGCTGACCCCGCTGAAGAACAGCGGCACCGACGCGTAGACAAATGACAACCCACTTTGAAAAATCAATCATAGCCCGACACTCAGTTGAGTGCGTGACGGATAGTTTCTACCGCAGCAGCTTACCCTCAATCGTTAGGCGGCAGCTCTCAGGTTTTTGCATGAAATCTCTTCTCATGATCGTGGCGCTTATTTCAACCACCGGATACGGGCAAGAGAAATCCGGTGAAGCAAATTGCCAACCTTGCCGAGAGCATCCAGATATCGTTGATTCAAGTTTCATCGTCCATGGAGCCATGCGATTGTATAATGGAATGCCTTCCGTTCGCATCTGGAAAATCGGCACAAGAAGAATCCTGGGAGTGAGTGAAGGCCGATTCTACCGCGAGGGGCATTGCAACTTGCCCAACTGGGTATCATCGAAGTTGAGCTTTGAATCAGAACTGATAGGAGATTTCGTGCTATATCCCTTCACGCATGATAGGCAAGGCGTCATGAGGTTCGTGTGCGTTGATACAGCATACAATATTCGCATTCAGAAATATTGAGCCTCGCTAACCATCGTCTACCCATCATACGAAAACCACTCCCCCATCTTTTTCGTATTCATAAAAGGATGTTGAAGAAAGAAACGATTCACGAAGAACACGCCTGCAAGCGAAAATCATTTCTTAGTGTCCCTTCGTGTACTTCGTGGACAAAAAAATAGAGAGAGTCTTCAACAACTTGTTAGCGTATCGTCTCAGCTCTGAGGCGCGTCTCTCCTTCAACTATCATCAGCACAAAGGTTCACATGGGCAGATACGACATTCTCCGCCAGATCGAGAAGCTCGATCCCGAACGCGACAACATGCGAATCATGCATTTGTCATTCGGCTACGAGTTTTCGTGGGATTCGATTCGCGCGCTCGAAGTCGCGCTCTATCGCACGTACTGCGCGCCGAGCATTTCGGCGCTGCTCGACCGTACGGGTGAATTCAAGCAGCGCACACAGCGCCGGTACGACGACACATCGTTGATCATGGCGGAGATCTGCAAGTGGGGATACCTTGAAGGCCGCGGCAAGGAAGCGCTCGAGCGCATGAACTGGGCGCACGGTCACTACAAAATCCCCAACAACGATTTCCTCTACGTGCTCTCGACATTCATCTTCGAACCGATCAGGTGGATCGACAGGTACGGCTGGCGACCGACATGCGATGTTGAGAAGAAGGGATACTACTATTTCTGGCGCGAGGTTGGCAAGCGGATGGGCATGCAGAATATTCCGGAGAGCTACGAACGCTTCGAGCAGTGGAAGCAGGAGTTCGAAGAAAAACACTTTGTCTACGCGGAGACGAACAAGCGCATCGGCTCGCTGACACGCGACCTGTTTGCCTCATGGTTTCCGCGCATGTTCACGCCGCTCGTGCGCTACACGATCTATGCAATGCTCGACGATCAAATGCTTGAGTCGTTCGGATTTCCAAAACCGCTGCCGGTTGCGCGCACGCTCGTCGATGCAAGCTTACGGCTGCGGGGCCGCCTTGTCCGTTGGCTGCCGCCGCGTACAACGCCGCACTTCTTCATGGATAATCGCAACCGCACGTATCCGCGGGGTTACGCACTCCCGAAGCTGGGGCCGCCGAAGTTGATCGAGAAGGAAGAAAAATTTCAGGAAAGGGAGACGCCGCTGGCAATTCACAATTAGCACCTTGTTGAAAAACCCCTATTTTCTTTTCCACGAAGTTCACGAAGGGACACTAAGAAGTGATTCTTTGTTAGTATCAGAAGAACCTTCGTGCACCTTCGTGCCTGCACGCCGAAGTGCGTCGTTTCGGCACGCAGGCGTGTTCTTCGTGGATCGTTTCTTTCTTTTTCAACATCCTGTTAGCCGCTCACCATTAAGAACTCTCTGCTGATGAGAGTTCTCAATGGTGAATTGTGGACGGGTAATGAATCTCCCCTCTGCCCATCGCTCAACGTTCTGTCAACGTTGCCGGCTCGGGTTTTTCACGTTCCATCCGTGCAAGATCATTTTCTTCAGCGCGCTGCGCGGCAAGTTTTGTGCAGTACCTTCGGAACTCCCGATCGTTGCTGTAGCGCGATACGCCGTCGATCGCATAGTCGCCGCGGTCCGAGTGCATCAGATGTAATGCCTGCGCCGCCGGCATACGAGTTGCTCGTTCCGCGTCGTCATTCTTCACCACCCTCATCAGCGGGATGATGAGCGCTGCGTAATTGCGGTCGGGATACGCCTGCTTCAACTCAAGCGCCGCTTCGGCCGCGGAGCGCTGCTCGGCTTTGGTTGTGCTGTTCAGTCCCTTCGCCAGACTCTTGATGCGTCGTTCGAACTGCACTTCGCTCATCGCCGGACGCGAGCGACGCATGCGCTCTTCGAGTTGTGTGAGCGACCGGTCCCGCTCGTCCAATCTCCCCTTGAGCCGTTTGATCCCATTCTGCAATTCCGCCGTGTTGCCGCGGGAAGAGTGTGCGCGGGTTTCCAACTGCGCAATCTTCCGGCGATTCTCTTTCAGCTCGGCGCGAATATTATCGAGCCGTTCATCGGCCGTCGAAAACTCCCCGCCCGTCCTCTCGGCATCTCTCAGCGCCTCCGATTCCTTCGTGTGAATCGATTCGAGATCGCCATAGACGTCATCGACGGACTTCATCATGTCGTCGAGCCGCTGATTGCTTTCGTCGAGTTCCTTTTGAAGTCTGGCGATTTCTTTATCCTTCTCGTCTTCTTTGCCGCACCCACCAACCAACAACGCGGCGCACATCGACACAGCTAGCAGAAGATTCTTCATAACGCTCCCCTGTTTGTTAAGAAAAACTTGAATAGCTTGCGCTTCAAGAAGTCAAGCGCAGTCGTCAATACCAGCAAAACCAGAAAATCCGTATCTCAACGGCAAGAGGATACGTTGCAATCCGGCTCTTTCCAATAAAGGAGTAAGTGTATTCTGAGGAACGTAGAATGTAGAGCGATGGAGGTAGAGGAATCGATGGATGACTGATTGCGGATTGTCTTGCAACTCTGGCTGCTTCTGCCTATCATCTTACTGACCACACCATCGAAAGACAACAAATCCTTTCACGACGATTTGTGACAGACGGATCCGCGATGAAACGAATTCTCTCTGTTGTAGTGTTGCTTGTGTCTTTCGCCGCGCTCGAAGCGCCGACGGCGCACGCGCAATTTTTCTACTTCGGGCGAAACAAAGTCCAGTACACCGCGTTTGAATGGCACGTCCTGCGCACCGAGCATTTCGACATCTATTACTATCCCGAGATGCAGGCGCTCGCCGAACGCGGAGCGTTTTTCGCGGAGGAGGCATGCAAGCGGCTGGAACTGAGGTTCAACCACTCGCTTAATGCGCGCGTGCCGCTCATCTTCTACAGCTCGCATCTCCATTTTCAACAGACCAACACCACGGGCGGATTCATTCCTGAAGGCGTTGGAGGATTTTTCGAGTTCCTCAAGGGGCGCGTCGTTATTCCATCGGACGGATCGACGGCGCAGTTCCGCCACGTGATCGATCATGAGTTGGTTCACGTCTTCATGCACAGCAAGCTTGCGCGTGTGCTCACCGATCATCGCAAAGTCGCCGATCGCATGCCGCCGCTCTGGTTCACGGAAGGTCTCGCGGAGTTCTGGTCCACCAAGTGGGATACGCAAGCGGACATGGTGATGCGCGACGCAGTGCTTAGCGGCATCGTCGTCGGACTGAACGACATGGATCGCATCTACGGATCGTTCCTGATGTATAAGGAGGGACAGAATGCGCTTCAATACATCGCGAAGACGTATGGCGACGAAAAGATTTTGTTGCTGATGGAGAATTTCTGGAAGGAGACGTCGTTCAATCTTGTGCTTCAACAAACCATTGGCAAGACGTACAAGGAGTTCGATGAGGAATGGTTGTACGCGCTCAAGAAGCAGTACTTTCCGCTCTACGCGAGCGAAGACTCGCCGAGCCGCGCGGCGAAGCCGATCGTGATGGATGGCTTCAACTCGAAGCCGGTCGTGTTCGAGCACGACTCGGTGCGCGATGTGTACTTCATCGGGAACAAGACGGGATACTCAGGCATCTACAAGAAGCAGATCGATCCGCCGGAGCAGTCGGAGAGTTTTCCCTCGGCAGCGCAATCGGCCTGGGCACAGGAGCCTGCCGAGAACGTGATCGAGGGGGAGAAGACCGATGAGTTCGAGGCGTTTCATCTGCTGCGCGGAAGAATCGATGTGTCGAAGGAGGGCGTGCTCGCGTTCGTCACGAAGAGCGGCGAGAACGATGCGATTCATTTGTACGACGTCGTTCGCAACTCGCTGATCGAGACGTTCCGCTTCAAGTCGCTCGTCGGTATCGGCTCGGCATCGTGGGCGCCCGACGGCAAACGCATCACATTCACCTCCATCGACAAAGCGGGGAACAACGATCTCTACGTCTTCAACACCGAAACGCGAGAACTGACGCGGCTGACGAACGATTACTACGACGAGCGCGACCCGGCCTGGTCGCCCGACGGACGACGCATCGCGTTCGCTTCGGATCGCACATCGTACGGCACAGAGAACAAGTACAATCTCTTTGTCTATGATGTGGCGAGCGGCGCAATCGAGTATCTCACGTACGGGCCAGATAATTACCTCTCCCCTTCGTGGTCGAAGGACGGCAAGCGACTCGCGTTCACGAGCGATGCCGGCGGCGCGCAAAACATCTGGCTGACGGATGTCTCGAAGGATTCTGTCGGATCCTTCCGCTCGATTACGAAGATCACGCAGTTCACGACCGCGGCGTTCGATCCGGCGTGGACGAGCGACGGCGACATCGTGTTTACTGCGTTTGAAAAGTTCAGCTTTCAAATTCGTTATTTGAAGAATGTCGGCGCAGTTGCCGACACATCATCCATCACGCAACTGATCGATCTGAACGGCAAGCAGAGGCCGTGGCAAGCGAAGACGCTGGTAGGCGCCACAAGTATCGAGCGCTTCAAGTACGTCGGCGATTACTCGCTCGATATTGCACAGAGCGCGATCTCGACCGATCCCGTGTTCGGCACTTCAGGCGGCGCAGCAGTTGCCTTGAGCGATTTGCTCGGCAACGATCAATACTATTTTCTCCTGTATAACACCGCGCAAACGCAGGATGAGCTGCTGTCGAGTTTCAATCTTGCCATCTCACGCATTTCATTGAAGCAGCGCACGTCGTTCGCCTACGGCATCTATCGGTTCACCGGCCGCCGCTACGATCTGACGGACAAGGACGAATTCTTCTACGAGCGCGTGTTTGGCGGCTACTTCGCGTTGAGCTATCCGCTCACGAAATTCCAGCGCATCGAGGCGTCGGTCAGCCTGAGCAACTCCAACAAAGATGCCGACCTTCGATTGGAAGACCGGAAGGCGCTGCTGCTCTCGAACTCGCTCGCGTTCGTGCACGACAATTCCTTGTGGGGACCGAGCGGCCCGCTCGACGGCAGCAGGTTCAGCCTGACGCTGGCGTACACATCCGACATACAATATTCGAACGTCAACTACTACTCCGTCATTTTCGATTACCGGAATTATCTGCGCCTGTCGCAGCGGAGCGCGTTCGCGTCGAGGTTCTGGCTCTGGTACAACGGCGGCAAGGAAGCGCGGCGGTTTGTGTTGGGCGGGAGTTGGGACTTGCGGGGATTTCCACGCTGGAGTATTCGCGGCGAAAAACTCTGGCTCACCAGCCAGGAGCTTCGCTTTCCGTTTCTTGATGCGCTGGGATTGCAGTTTCCGTTTGGCGGCGTGCTGTTCTCGTCGATACGCGGCGCGTTGTTCTTCGATGCCGGCAGCGCGTGGGACAACACATACAATCAAACGTACGGCAGCTTCGGCGGCGGCCTGCGCATGAACTTCGGCGGCGTGCTTGTACTGCGGTACGATATCGGCAAGCGCATTGAAAACAACTTCGCCCGACTCCAGGACGGAATCTTCCATCAATTTTTCTTTGGGTGGGATTTTTAGATGCGACGACCAAGCGTGATGAGCAGAAGCAGTTTTGTCGCCATTGTTTTCGCGTTGGCTTCTATGTCTGGATGTTCCGGCCTGAAGCTGCCACAAGTACTGCGGATTGACGAAGATGATTGGCCCGCGTTCGGGAAAAATCAGGAACGCACGAATGCAACGTCGGAGCGACTCGTGCCGCCGCTCTCTCTCGCGTGGGAATGCGACATCTCGAGCGGCATGGGGTTCGGGTCTCCGATTGTGATTGACTCGACGGTGATCGTCACAAATATGCGCGGCGAGATGTATGGACTGAACGCCAACACCGGCAAGCGCTACGGCTGGGTGAACCTCGGCGAAGCAGTGCATGGCTCGCCCGTGATCGATCAGAACGTCGCATACGTTGCCGTCTCGAACTCGCGCTACTCCTTGGTCGCCTACGATCTGGTCGAAGGCGCCGCGCTGTGGAAGCAATCCTACGGCGATGTCGAAGTAACACCAACCTTTTCCAACAACAAACTCTTTTTCGGAAACACTTCAGGCATCTTCTTCTGCGTTGATCGTACAACCGGACTGCAAGAGTGGAGATTCAGGCTGCCGGATAATTCGAAGGGCAAAGGTATTCACTCGTCGGCGGCTGCGAGCGATTCGTTGATTATCTTCGGCGCGGACGATGGCAACATCTACGCGCTCGATACCAGGTACAGCACGCCGCGGTGGACCTTCACTACCGGCGCGCCGGTGTTCGCGTCTCCCGCGATCTCGGAGGGCACAGTCTTCTGCGGCAACATCGACGGCGTCTTGTTCGCCCTCGATCTGATGACGGGAAAAGAGCAATGGCGCTTCGATGCGAAGACTTCCATCTACGCGACTCCTTCATTCAGCGGAGGCCGTCTGCTCATCGGCACTGTCGGGCGAACATTGTATTGCCTGAACAAGGATCGCGGCACGGCAATCTGGTCGACCGACCTCAATGGCGTCGTCAATTCATCGGCCGCAATTTCAGGAAACATCGCTTACATCGGAACGCTGAAGAAGGAACTCCTCGCTTTGAAAATCGATGACGGCTCGATGATTTGGAAACAGGCTCTGCGCGGACGAGTCAAGACAACCCCGGCTATCGCGCATGGCAAATTGTACGTCGCAACGGACGATCGGATGATTCTGGCGTTTCGCGAATCAAGCATCAGCGAATCTGTACGGGAGAAGGGTCGATGAGAAGTTTGATGAACGTTGCACTTTGCGTTTTGCTGTTTGCCGCCGCCTACGGACAACAAGATGCCGATTCCGTATCGACCGCGGATTCCTCGCGCTCGGCGACTGTTGCGACTGCCGTTATTATAGAGACGAACGTCGAAGGCGCCCGGGTATTTTGGGATGGCGACAGCGTTGGGGTCACGCCCCTGACGATCAATGTCGAGCCGGGACGCCACTTCGTTCGTATCATCCCTCCCGACGTTCAGAATTGGCTGAGCGACATTGTCGAAGACTCGATCGAGGTCGAGCCGCAGACACATCGTTCACTCACATACAATCTGAACCCGAAAGTCCTTCTTCTCTCGACGCCGAGCGGAGCGCAGGTTCTTGCCGGGGACTCCGTGATTGGCGTAACGCCACTCGTTGTGAGTACAAGCCGTCCATCCGTTCGTCTCAAACTACAAGGATTCGAGGAAGATTCTCTAGAAATTGCGAACACGGACCAGAGAATCATCTCAACACATCTCAAAAAGACGTGGAACGAGGACGCCGAGGATATCAGCCTAAACGCCTCTGATGAAAGGCGTTCGCCGCTCAGGATTTACATGGCGGGTGCTGCCACCCTCATTGCGGGGAGCGCTGCCGCTTACTTCAAGGTCAAAGCCGACAATACCTACAGCGATTACCAGCAAACCGGCGATCCGGGCATGCTTTCAAAAACCGATCGGCTCGACGCGGCTGCCGGCATTGCGCTTGCCGCGACGCAGTTAAGCCTCGGACTCTTCACGTACTTTATCCTAACGGAATAGCATTTGGGGCAGCGTCGCTCGACCGCTTCCTCCCCCAATTACGCGAAGCCCTTTCCTTGACTTTGTGCTAGTAAGGGGCTATATTTTTAACAACTTACAGCACCGCTGACTTCAACAGAACATTCCGAGAGGTCAATCTGAACCCCACAATGAAAGATGAACTTGAGTTCCTCAAGAACGTCCCTATACTGTGCGATCTTGAATTGATGGATCTGGATACGATAGCGAAGGTTGGTGTGCGGAAGAAGTATAAGAAGGGCAGCATCATTCTGTTGGAGGAGGAAGCGGGAGCGGCATTGTTTGTGATCGTATCCGGAAAAGTAAAAGTGGTGCGGATGGATGATGACGGGCGCGAAGTGATCTTATCAATTCTTGGCGAGAGTGATTTTTTTGGTGAGATGGCGATTCTTGACGGACTTGCTCGCTCAGCGAGCGTCGTTGCAATTCAGAAATCAGAGTTGTTTATGATTCACCGGCGCGACTTCCTGAAGTTGCTCCACGATTTTCCTTCCGTAGCAATTGCCCTACTGAAAGAACTCACCATGCGGCTCCGCAAGGCCGATGCGCAGATCAAGAGTCTGTCGTTGAAAGACGCTGCGGGTCGTGTTGCGAATGTCATCCTCCAGCTTGCCGATGACATCGGAAAGATTCGCAAAGGGCGTGTCGAGATCGATGAGCTTCCACTGCAGCAAGATCTGGCAAACATGGCGGGCACCTCACGCGAAACAATTTCTCGTATGATACACGCGTATATCCGTGAAGGATTTCTTGAACTGGAGCGGGGGAAACTGATTATCAATGATTATGAAAAGTTCAAAGCGCGGTACGTGTAGTCGTTCGCTCTTGTTCATTCAAACACAGGTTGTGGTACTGCATGGGTGGTAAGGCTGACTTACACATGCACACCATTCATTCTGACGGGGTTCTGACAACCCGTGAGTTGATGGAACGGGCGAAGAATGTCGGCTTGACGACGATCAGTATCACAGATCATGACAACACGGGAGCTCTTGACGAAGCCTTTCGTCTCGGCGCTGAGTTGGGGATTGACGTGATTACGGGTCTGGAGTTGAGCGCCGCTCTTGATGAGTATGACATTCACATCCTCGGTTACCTCTTCGATCATACCCACCCCGGCTTGCAAGAGTATCTCGCACTCTACAGACAAGAGCGTCTCAAACGCGCAGAACGAATTGTCGAAAAGCTTAATGAGTTGAATATCCCCCTGAAGCTGGAAACAGTTCTCGAGCACGCAGGCGCCGGCTCGGTCGGCCGGCCACACATTGCAAACGCGTTGCTCGAGAAAGGACTGACGGGAACATATCACGAAGCGTTCTTCAAATACATCGGTTACGGAAAACCTGCGTACGAAAAAAAGTATCAGGTCTCTCCGCGCGAAGCGATTGAGTTGATCGCAACAGCCGGCGGCGTATCGATCATAGCGCATCCGGGCAACATGCTCGAGGAGCGCGTGATGGTGTCGCTGATCAAGCAAGGTGTCGACGGCATCGAGGTCGTTCATCCGTCGCATACACCGGAACGCACCGTGTACTACAGGGGCATTGCCAACGAATACTTCCTGCTGACAAGCGGAGGCTCCGATTTTCATGGCGGTCGCAAGAATGACCATGATGTGTTTGGGAAATATTTTATTTCGGATGAAGAGGTGGCAGTTATGCGGAGACGGCTGTCGTAGGCTTTCCTGTTCTTACTCACTACACAACACATAGATATGATTCAGAAGGTGGAAGGTGTGCTTTCTGCGGAAGGCCACTCGTATGGAATTATCGTCAGTCGGTTCAATAACCTGGTGACAGAGCAACTGCTGAGCGGCGCGCTCGACTGTTTGCAGCGTCATGGCGCGGCGGAGAAAGACATCACAGCCGTATATTGCCCCGGCTCGTTCGAAATCCCGCAAGTCGCGGCAAAGCTCGCGCAGTCGGGAAAATATGATGCAGTAATTTGTTTGGGATGCGTGATCCGCGGCGACACGCCTCATTTTGACTACATCGCATCGGAAGTCGCAAAAGGAATCAGCCAGGTCAGCCTGCAAACCGGCGTCCCGATCGCCTTCGGCGTGCTGACCACCGAAAACCTTGAGCAAGCGCTTGAGCGAGCGGGCGCGAAGGCCGGAAACAAAGGCTGGGACGCTGCGCTCACAGCAATCGAATTGATCAACACTTTCAAGCAACTCTCTGGAGGGAGGAAACGTTCGAACAGTTGATAAGAATTATTTCGCGGTACCCCAATAATTCTTACACAAGGAGAACGATGCTATGAAGACACGTGCCGTAGGTGGAGCGTTGTTTGTAGTGATTGTTTCATTGCAAGCATTTAGTCAGGTCGGAGTGTGGAAGAACTACACTTCGATGCAGGATGTCCGTGACGTAGACCGTAGTGGAAATATCCTCTGGGCCGCGACAAGCGGCGGCCTCTTTTCCTGGACGATGAACGACGGCAACACATTCGCGAAGCTGACGAATGCCGACGGCCTTCGTTCAACCGATCTTACTTCAGTAGCGATTGACAAAAACGGGAACGTGTGGACCGGCGCAGCGACCGGCATGATTCACGTGTACTTCCCCGCAACAAACACGTGGCGTTACGTTCGCGACATCCTCGACAAAACCGATCAGACGAATAAGCGCATCAACAGCCTCGCGGTATTCGGCGATACGCTGTTGGTCAGCTCGGGGTTTGGTCTGAGCGTATTTCGCATCAGTCAATTTCAATTTGGCGACACCTATACAAAGTTCGGCACCCTGACTGGCGGCGTGAGCGTTCTCTCGGCGGCAATGAGCGGCGGCAAGATTTACGCCGTTATTCTCAGCGGAACAACAACCAGCCGTGTCGCCTCGGCAGATCTCTCGAACTCGAACCTTCTGCCGCCGGACGCGTGGACGCTTTCGCAATTCGGCGGCGGCGCGTTGCACAAACATCTCAGAGTCTTCAACGGAACACTGTTTGCCTCAGCCAACGACGGCCTCTTCCGATTGACAGGGACAACGTGGGCGTTGGTCGATTCATTCGCCGGAAAGAACATCCTCTCCCTGACAACATCGTCTCAAAAGTTAGTAGCCGTGACAGCCGATTCACTTGCTTATTCCCTCTCATCACAAAATGAGTTTGCACGAATCGGGACAAAGCTTCCCTCAACGCCAACATCGGCCACGATCACCGCGTCGGGTGAAGCAATCGTTGGCGCTACAGGCAGCGGGCTGCTCACTTTCTCAGGCGGGACGTGGACAAGTCACTATCCCAACGGACCCAACTCGAATCAGTTTGTCAGCGTAGCCGTTGACAACAAGAGAAATGTCTGGGGCGCATCGGGCACTGCGAACGGCAGAGGCTTCTACAAATTTACGGGGAAAGATTGGCTGTCGTTTTCGCGCCCATCTTCCAAGCTGCCGACGAACGACTATTATCGTATTGGCGTCGGATGTGATGGAACGGTGTGGGCTTCGTCGTGGGGAAGGGGCGTTGTCCGGATGACCGAGGATGCCACGACAGTCGATACGAACAGAATCTCTGGCAGGAACGTCGGGCTTGCACCGGCAGTGCTCACAGATACCAACTTCATTGTCATCGGGCCGGTCGTTTGCGATCGCGCGGGAAATGTTTGGATGTCTGTGCACAACGCAACAAATCAGCGAGTCATGGCTATGCGCAAACCGCATGCAAATCCCGATAGCGGCTGGGGCACGCTTCCCGTTTACGTCGGAAGCGTGAACGATCCGAAGGCGGTCTATACGACGAACGCCGATGTCAGCCGACCGCTGGCCATTGATGCATCGGATAATCTGTGGATTGCGTCTGTTCGCGAGGGACGCAAAGGCCTGCTGAGCTTGAACAACCGCGGTTCGGCAACAGACAGCGTGGCCGAGACAGTCGTGACTTCGACACACGGCCTGCCCGACGACAACATCCGCTGCATTGCCATCGATAGAGACAATGACATTTGGGTCGGGACAGAAAAAGGCATCGGCATTGTACTCGATGCAAACAACCCGACACGCACCGGGGGAATCGCATCGTACAAGCCGCTGAGCGAATACGTGATCAACGCCATCGCCGTCGATCCGCTCAATCAAAAATGGGTCGGCACGACGAAAGGCGCCTTCCTGTATTCGCAAGATGGAACTCAGCCGCTGGCCCAACTGACGGTCGAGAATACCGACGGCAAACTGATCGACAACGAAATCAAAGATATTGCCATCGACCCTCAAACCGGAACGGTGTATTTCGGAACTCTCAATGGGCTGGCAAGTCTAACGACATCGGCCGTCGAGCCTAAACTGGAGTTCGACGAGCTTGCAGTCTCGCCCAATCCCTATCGACTTCCAGCGACAGTTCCGCTGACGATTGATGGATTGGTGGGAGGTTCGAAGATCAAGATTCTTACGATCGACGGGCGGCTGATACGGGAGTTGGACACACCAGGCGGACGAATTGGATTTTGGGATGGAAAGGACAGTAACGGAAACGACGTTGCCTCAGGCGTCTATCTCGTCGTGGCGTACTCCGAGTCGCAAAAGGATAAGGTGGCAAAAGGGAAAGTAGCAGTACTGCGAAGATAAACTGTCTTTGCAATTGCTCATCAGGGGTCTCCGGTAAACTGTGCCGGAGACCCGGTCAATCAACAAAAACAATCACAGGAGGATGTAGACCTTGGATACCAATGGCTACAAAGATGAGATCTTCACGAAGCGAGTTCGGGCAGGGAAGCGCACGTATTTCTTTGACGTGAAATCGACGAAGTCGGAGAAAGACTTCTACATTACCGTCACGGAAAGCAAGCGAGTCGGTGAAGATGAGTATGAGAAACACAAGATCTTTCTGTACAAGGAGGATTTTGAGAAGTTTCGTGAAGCATTGACAGAAACAGTTCAGTACGTGCAGACACAACTGTTGGAAAACGTACCCGCCGAAAAGCAGGTATAATCCCCCCCTCGCCTGCGTACATCACAACCATTGGCCCATAACACCCACGGGCGTTATGGGCTTTATCTTGACTCTCGAACACCAAATGCCTATATTTTGAGCGGTTTTTCGAACGACGCGAAGAAGGGGCGCGAGAACAATGAAAATTCAGATCGGTGGATTGTCGGATGGCATTCACCGGTACCGGTTTCAGATCGCGTCGGCAAGGCTGCAACTGGGAGAGCGGTTCATTAACGACGTGGTCATAGATGCAACGCTCGACAAAAGTGGCAGCCAAATGCTATTCACAGCGTCAGTTCAGACCGTCGCCCGTTTTGAGTGTGATCGATGTGTACGTGCGTTTGACAGCCCGCTTTCGGCAGCCTACACCATGGTGTACGCCGTTGAAGGAACCGACGCCGACCAGCTCGATCCCGCCGAATTTCAGGTCATTCCGGCAGGGCTGCATGTCATCGATATCACCGAGGACGTACGACAATCGATTCAGCTGGCCGTGCCGTTGAAGTTACTTTGTTCTGAAAACTGCAAGGGGCTATGCCCGACCTGCGGACAAGACTTGAATGCGGGCAGTTGTTCATGCACACAGGAAGAAGTCGATACGCGGTGGGAAGGATTGCGACGGCTGCGAGCCAATTAGTGAAGCGAATACAGAAGGAGAATTTGAGATATGCCAAATCCGAAACGAAGACATTCTAAGACACGAGGCCGCAAGCGCCGGACACACTACAAGGCGACCCCGGCTGCCAAAGCCGAATGCCCGAACTGTCATTCGATGAAGCTGCCTCACCGTGTGTGCCCCAACTGTGGCTACTATAACGGCCGGGTCATTCGCGTTCCGAAGGCTTCATAAGTCGCATCGACCGCAGTCCACTCCATACTTCTTCCGATTGTGTAACCCTGTTGGCTTCTCATCACGCACACATACGCATAGCTGTTGACGCTATGGGCGGCGACTATGCTCCGAAAAACGTGATCGCCGGAGCGGTCGATGCACTGGCGGAAACGAACTGCCGGTTCTTTCTCTCCCTGGTCGGAATGGAAGAGAAGATTGACCGCGAGCTTCAGGGTCACCCGTTGTTACGTTCTCTCAAACCGAATGCCTACGAAATTGTGAACGCCCGTGAAGTCATCGGCTTCACCGATCAGGCAACAGCAGCCGTCAAGACGAAGAAAGATTCATCCATCGCCGTCGGCTGCGCGCTTCACAAGGAAGGCAAAGCCGATGCATTCGTCAGCGCCGGGCACACGGGCGCAGTATTGTCTGCCTCGACGCTGGTTCTCGGAAGAATCGCCGGCATCAGCCGCCCGACGATCGGCGCTCTGATTCCGACAGCGAAGTCGCCCAGCTTGCTCGTCGATGCAGGAACGAACGTCGATTGCAAGCCGCGGCATCTGTTCGAGTTTGCCGTGATGGGTTCTGTGTACGTCGAAGCCATGCTCGGAAAGAAAAATCCAAGTATCGGCTTGTTGAGTATTGGCGAGGAAGACAACAAGGGAAACGATACGACGCTCGAAGCATTCTCCCTGCTGAAACAGAGCAAGCTGAATTTCCACGGCAACATCGAAGGGCGCGACGTGCTTCAGGGAAAGGTGGATGTTGTTGTGTGTGATGGCTTCGTCGGCAACATTCTGCTGAAGTTTGGAGAAAGCGTTCCCTCGTTCTTCAAAGCGAAGTTCATGACGTTTGCAGAAAAGAGTATTGTGAACAAGCTGGTGGCGCTCGTCGCCAAAGGCGGCATGCGCTCCGTGATGAAAGAACTCGATTATCAAGAGCATGGCGGCGTGCCGCTGCTCGGCGTGAACGGCGTCTCGATTATCGGGCATGGCGGTTCGACGCCCAAGGCAATCAAGAACATGATTTTCCGTGCGGAAGAAATGGTCCAGCAAAAAGTCAACAGCCGGATCAGTGAAGCAATAATGCAGTACGCATAACGAATTGAAACTACACACGAAGGATTTGATGCAGAAGAAGCGAGCGGTTATTACGGCGGTTGATCATTACGTTCCTGACAAGGTACTTTCCAATTTTGATCTCGAAAAAATCGTCGACACAACAGACGAGTGGATCCGGACACGAACGGGCATTCGCGAGCGTCGCATTCTCGAACACGGCGCGACATCCGACATGGCCGCCGAGGCGGCTCGCCGCGTGCTCGCCAACCGCGGATTGACTGCCAATGACATCGATGTGATCATCGTTGCGACTGTTACGCCAGACATGTTCTTCCCCTCTACATCGTGTCTTGTGCAAGACAAGATCGGCGCGAAGAACGCGTGGGGGTTCGATCTCTCCGGCGCGTGTTCAGGATTTCTCTATGCGCTGATTACCGGCGCGCAGTTCATCGAATCAGGCATGCACACCCGCGTGCTCGTGATCGGGGCAGATAAGATGAGCACCATAACGGACTACGCGGATCGCAACAATTGTATTCTGTTCGGCGACGCAGCAGCAGCCGTTCTGCTCGAGCCTTCCGAGAACATGTCCGAAGGAATCCTCGACTCCATTCTGCGCTCCGATGGTTCCGGCGGCAAATACCTGTACATGAAAGGCGGCGGCAGTCTGAACCCACCTACGCATGAAACAGTCGATAAGGGCTGGCACTATCTCTATCAGGATGGCAAGAGTGTCTTCAAAGTCGCTGTCATCGGCATGGCAGATGTCTCAGCCGAAATCATGAAGCGCAACAATCTGACCGGAAAAGACATCGACTGGCTGGTGCCGCATCAGGCAAATCTTCGCATCATCGACGCGACTGCCGAGCGGATGGAGCTTGACAAGTCGCGTGTCATGATCAACATCGACAAGTACGGCAACACAACTGCGGCCACCGTCCCCCTCTGTCTTTCGGAGTGGTGGAAAGCCGGCAAGCTGAAGAAGGGACAGACCATCGTCCTCGCGACGTTCGGCGCCGGTTACACGTGGGGTTCTGCGTTGGTCAAATGGTCGGCAGAGGACGCAAAAGTCTGATGGGAAAAACGGCATTCATCTTTCCCGGTCAGGGTTCGCAGTATGTCGGCATGGGCAAGGACTTCTTCGAAGCCGACGCAGCCTCACGCGACCTGTTCAACAACGCCGACGAGATTCTGGGAATTAGTCTGAGCAAGATTTGTTTTGAAGGGCCGGAAGAAGTGCTGAAGCAAACGCGCAACACACAGCCTGCGATTTTTCTGCACAGTATTGCTGTTCGAAACAAGATTTCATCAACGCCCGACATGGTTGCGGGGCATTCCCTCGGCGAATATTCCGCACTCGTTACTGCCGGAGCAATTTCTTTTGAAGATGGGCTGAAACTCGTTCGCCTGCGCGGCGAGTTAATGCAACTGGCCGGCGAGCAGCAGAAGGGAACTATGGCAGCAATAGTCGGGTTGATGCCGGAGGCAATCGAGGAGATTTGCAGAGAAGCGGCACGTGCAGGCATCGTCCGGCCCGCGAATTTCAATTCGCCCGGGCAGATTGTAATCTCAGGCTCGGTCGAAGGAGTCCGCAAAGGAATGGAACTCGCGAAAGCACGCGGCGCGAAGCTCACGAAAGAGCTGGTCGTCAGCGGCGCATTTCACTCGCCTCTCATGGCAAGCGCGCGCGACGGGTTGAAGAAGAAACTCGACGAGACGCGCATTGTTGACGCAACCATCCCTGTCTATGCAAACGTGACCGCCGAGCCGGTAACGCGTGCAGCCGACATCCGCGACCTCCTCTTCCGCCAGCTCACAAATCCGGTGCGCTGGGAAGAATCCGTGATTCACATGGTTCGCGACGGAGCGGAGACGTTTGTCGAGGTCGGGCCTGGAAAAGTGCTGCAGGGATTGGTGAAGCGCATTGCGTCGAATGCCAGTGCGTCCGGGTTCGACAAGTTCTCTGATTTGCAAACAGCCTGAGTGTTTTGTGGCGGGTGATCAACTTCTGGTTGTCAAAGGCTATCGCATCTCAAACGAATTTTTTGAGAAGGGATATACGGAAGGCAATAGTCCGTGCCAATGCTCGACCAACTGCTGCAAAGGCGGCGTCTGGACCGACTTGAACGAACATCACCTCATCATGGCGAAGAAAGATCTCATCAAACAACACATGGATGAGACGCAATCGACCGACGAGAGTCGATGGTTTGAAGCTGAGCCGCAGGACGATCCGGATTTCTCCTCCGGCAAAGCGATGGGAACGGAAATCATCAACGACAAATGTGCGTTCCTCGACAAGTTTGGTCGATGCAGCATTCAACTTGCGGCGGTCGCCAACGGCCTTCACAAATGGGAATGGAAGCCCTTATACTGTGTGCTCTTCCCGGTTGAAGTGTCCAACGGCATCGTCGGATTCGATCCGATGCTGCAAGGCGAGGAAGAGTGTTGTTCCATCAGCTCGGAGTTTGCGACGCCGCTTTTCCGAGCGTGCAAAGAAGAGTTGACGTATCTTCTTGGCGAAGATGGCTATCAGCAACTGGAAGACCACTTCGCCTCATTACAGAACTCAACTATGGAATCAAGAGGTTAGTTATGGGAATGCTGGATAACTCAGTTGCGCTCGTTACAGGCGGAGGCCGCGGTATCGGCAAAGCAATTGTGGTTGCGCTTGCTGAAGCCGGAGCCAAAGTTGCGTTCACGTACAAAAGCTCCGCCGCTGCAGCAGATGAGCTTGTCAAAGAGTTGTCGGCCAACGGTCGCACTGTCCGCGCATTTCAATCGGACGCTGTGTCGAACGTGAGCGCAGGCGAAGTCGTAGATGCCGTCATGAAAGAATTCGGGAAGATCGACATTCTCGTCAACAACGCAGGCATTACGAAAGACGGCTTGCTGATGCGCATGAGTGAAGAGGACTGGGATGTTGTTCTCTCAAACAATCTGAAGAGCGTCTTCAACTTCACGAAAGCCGCGATCCGACCGATGATGAGTCAGCGTTCGGGAAAGATTATCAACATCACATCGGTCGTCGGGGTGAGCGGCAACGCGGGCCAGGCAAACTACGCCGCCTCCAAGGCCGGCATTATCGGATTCACGAAATCAGTTGCAAAAGAGCTTGGTTCTCGCAATATTGCAGTAAACGCAGTTGCCCCCGGCTACGTTGAAACCGACATGACCGGGAAGCTCACGGCGGATCAGAAGAAAGCGCTGACTGACTTTATCCCGCTCAAGCGCACCGCGCAAGCACATGAAATAGCGTCCGTTGTCAAATTCCTTGCTTCCCCCGACGCCAACTACATTACCGGGCAGGTTCTGTGTGTTGACGGCGGCTTGACCATGTAAGGTCTTCCCAACCTGAGCGCTACTCAGCGAAGGGTATGAGTACCAATCAGCAAACGAACATAACGGGAACCGAGAATGCTCTTTGAGGAGCCGGCATACAGATTCTTTCTGCCCCACCTTTTTGTTCATTGAGGCAGGCGGACGCTCCGCTCAGAATTTGTCATCACATAACCAACAATACAAGGAGAAACACCAATGGCAGCAGCAGATGTCGAAGCAAAAGTGAAAGAGATCATCGTCAACAAGCTGGGCGTTGATGAAGGCCAGATCACGCCCGAAGCATCATTCACCAATGATCTGGGCGCAGACTCGCTCGACACCGTTGAGCTGGTGATGGAATTTGAAAAAGCATTCAACCTCCAGATTCCCGATGAAGATGCCGAGAAGATTGCGACCGTCGGCGATGCAGTGAACTACTTGAAATCGAAAGCAGCGTAAGATCTTTCTACCAATGTGCGGCATTCATGCGCTTCGCGGCGCGTGAGTGACACGCAGAAAGTCAATCTGTTATGAATGGAAAACGTAGAGTCGTTGTCACCGGCATCGGTGCAGTAACGCCGATCGGCCTGAATGCTTCCGAGTATTGGAAGTGCCTCGTTGCCGGAAGAAGCGGAGCGGCGACAATTACATACTTTGAGACGTCGTTGTTCGGAACGCATTTCGCCTGCGAGCTGAAAGGATTCAAAGCAACAGACTTCCTCGACCGGAAGTCTGCACAACGCATGGATCCGTTCGCGCAGTACGCAGTCGTGGCGTCCGACGAGGCGGTGAAAGATTCCGGCTTGCCGCTGAAGGATCTGGATCCTGATCGGTTGGGATGTGTCTATGGATCGGGAATCGGCGGCATGATCACATACGACGCGCAGTTTTCGAATTACAAAGAGGGCGGCCCGCGACGTATCAGTCCGTTCTTCATTCCCATGCTCATTCCCGACATTGCCGCGAGCCAGGTGTCGATGAAATACGGACTCAAGGGACCGACCTACGCAACCGTGTCCGCCTGCGCAACGTCCAATCACGCCATCGGCGATTCGTTTCGCATTATTCAATACGGCGATGCCGATGTAATGGTCTGCGGCGGATCGGAAGCGCCGATTACGCCGATGGGACTTGGCGGGTTCGATTCCATGAAGGCGCTATCGACGCGCAACGCTGCGCCGGAAAAAGCAAGCCGCCCGTTCGACGCGCAACGCGATGGTTTCGTGATGGGGGAAGGCGGGGCTACGCTTGTGCTGGAAGAACTGGAACACGCGCAGCGACGCGGGGCAAAGATCTACGCGGAAATCGTCGGCATCGGATACACGGCAGATGCGCATCACATTACCGCCCCCGCCGAAGGAGGCGAGGGCGCCGTGCGCTCCATGCGTCGCGCACTCAAGGATGCGGGCATAGGCCCCGAGGCGGTTGATTACATCAACGTGCACGGCACGTCAACACAACTTGGCGACATTGCGGAAAACACCGCCATCAAGACGACGTTCGGCGAGCACGCACGCAAGCTCAACATCAGCTCGACGAAGTCAATGACCGGCCACCTGCTGGGCGCTGCGGGCGCCGTCGAGGCTATCGCCAGCCTTATGGCATGTTATACCGACACCATTCCCCCCACCATCAACTACGAATTTCCCGACCCGGAATGCGATCTGAACTACACGCCGAATGTCGCCGCCAAACGCCCTGTGAATTATGCGCTGAGCAACACGTTCGGCTTCGGCGGTAAGAACGCAACCGTGATCATGAAGAAGCATACGATTTAATGCAACAGGAAGATGTATGAAGTTGTGGCAAGAACTTTCCCGGCGGGTCGCAAGGCTCGCTGAGAAGTTCTCCCTCGCTGCCCGCCGCGACATCGACACAACGGCGGGCAATCAAACAGCGTTTCCCCTTCCGGCCAATTTGCACAACCTCGACAATGCAATTGGCTACAGAATCCGCAAGAAGAGTTTGTTTGTGCAAGCCCTCATCCACCGATCATATCTGCAGCAAACCAACCAGCATGGCAATTCGAATGAGCGACTTGAGTTCCTCGGCGACTCGATTCTCAATCTTGTTGTCGGCGAATATCTCTATCGCAGTTTCCCCGATTCGGATGAAGGCGAGCTGACGAAGCTCCGCTCGCGTCTCGTGAACCGTAAGGCGCTCGTTGCCTACTCGAAGAGCATCGATCTTTCATCGTACATTCTCATGAGCGCCAGCGCCGCGCAATCGCTCGGCAAAGGGTCTGACACGATTGTCGCCGACACGTACGAAGCTATGATTGCCGCGATCTACCTTGACGGCGGATACGACGCGGCGAAGAAGTTTGTCGAGCGGCAGTTGAATGAAGCGTTGCACAAGCAAACCGTCATCACCTCCGACGAGAACTACAAGAGCATGCTGCTCGAGTACGCACAGGCGAAGGGACTCGGCGTTCCGCGCTACAGCATTGTGAAAGAAGAAGGTCCCGACCACGATCGAACGTTTACCGTTGTCGTATCGCTCAACAGCAAAAAGAGCGGGACCGGTGTTGGCAAGAATAAGAAGGAAGCCGAGCAGGCAGCAGCAAGCATGGCGCTGGAGCAGTTGCAGGAGTAGGCAGCACACCAAGTACATCCCTCTGATGCATTCTCCATTCTTGACATTCGCGTCACCCCTGTCTATATTTGAATAGTTCTTTGTTCCCAAACATTGAAATTGCACACGCGACCGGAATTGCTGTGGGGACAAGGGGGATGTACACCTGCCGTATCGTACCTGCCTTGACTGCTCGCAC
>JACRFA010000053.1 GCA_016218065.1 Ignavibacteriota bacterium
TCCTGGTCGTATGGGATTCAGCCGCACAGAGTTCAAGCTCGTTTGCGGGGTACCGTGTGTACCGATCGCGAACCACGGCAGGGTCATACTTGAAGCTTCGGGAGTGGAAGCCTTCAGCCGGATCGTTTCTTCCGAACCATTTCTTCGACATCGGGGATGATGACGCGGATGGAACAATCACGCGTTCGGAACAGATGCGAAACAATGTAGAGTACTTCTACCGCATCTCAGCCTTCACGGATAGCGCCGGTAGATCTGAAGAGAGGTTCTCGAACACCACCTCTGCAAGCCCGGTGCTTGCGCCGCGCGATCTTTCGTACGGAGCGATAACAGAGGTTTCTGAGAACGGCATATCGGGAAGTCTTGCGAAACCGAAGTTCACGGTAACGAATTTTGGCAACTTTGATCGCTTGCATGGGGGACACGAGCTGCGAGTGAAAATGACAACCATCAGTACTGGGACATCATACGTTTTTCCTGTAACCGTAACGGACAATGCGTACGCAGGCTCAGAATCATTCATTTTGGATTTCTCACTTTTCTCTCGGGGGGACACCGTTTCTTTTGGTGTTCGTCATGGCCCGTTTGTTAAAGACAATCTCTTCGGTTTTGGCGCGCTCGCTATCGTCATCGATTGGCAGTTTGAGCAACTGCCGCGGCCGATCGCGCTAGATACTGTTTTTGTGACTCAGCAATCCAATGATTCTACAGACACACCACTGGTGTTCCGCGATACGATCGCCGTGCCCTATGTCGGTCTACTTTCTCGACAAAAGACGTTGGGAGAGATGGAATATGAAGTGGAGTTCCTTCCGGGCGGCACGGATACGGTGAGTGTCACTTCGAGACGTTTCTTCCATTATCTCAATGTGAGAATTGTTGAACGAAAGACAGGGCGCGAGTTAGAGTCAGTAGTTCCTCCGGGATCCGGGGAAATACCCGGATACGGTCAGTGGACAATATCGCGATTCACATTCGACGAAGCCACGAACGTCCACATCGATAGCCGCCGTGCTGCGAACAGATACTACGTCCCGACGAGAATTGACAGCAACACCGCGTTTGTCTTCTCGAACTCCTTTTTCGTCGAGGGGACTCGCTTCGTGTGCGATTATGCAGATCAGGGTCGCGGACTCGGCAGACCATGGCCAAAGGTCGGGCGTAAGGGTACGCGCGATTTCAGCACGGGAGATCGGCTCAGGGTCATCGTTGCGGGGGGCGTCAGCGGTGTCATGCCCATCAATGCTACCCATACATTCCAGGTCGGCTTTCCCTCTCGACTCGCTGTGACAAGATCTATTCTTGACAGCATTCGGATTGTGCCGAACCCATATATCGTGAGTCACGAAGCACAGCGCTCCCCGCAGGATCGAAGAATCTTGTTTCAATTTCTTCCCAAAGAATGCACGATCAGAATCTACTCCGTTGCTCTCGATCTTGTCAAGACGATCCATCATCGCGGGGACGGAAGCGAGGAGTGGAATCTACGCAACGAAAACGGCGCTCTCATCGCGAGCCAACTGTTCATAGCACATATCGAATCATCCAATGGGATTTCGACGACTAAGAAGTTCGCGGTTGTAACAGGAGAATGAAATGATCGTACGTATGTCCATCTGTCTGTGGATCCTGCTGATGGTTGGTTGCGACGAACAGTTTCCTTCGTACGAAGAGCCGAAAAACGTTCTGGATGCTTCTCTGGTTCGGGTGAGTGGCGACACTGTTACGATCACGGTTGACTCGCTTGAGAATTTTCTGAGTAGCGAACCGACGCGGCTCCGACTATACGTGCAGAACAGGTACATTCAACTATTGGAAGGGACTGCCCTCATTCAGGGAAGAGTAAATTTGTTTGCATTTGACCCTGCGCCGAAAGTAGGGACAATCGAAATCTCGCGGAACAACCTCTTCGCTCCCCCGATTTTCCGCGACAACATCGCTCTTGCTCCGGGCGACAGCGCGAGGTTGGACATAACATGGAATCATTCCGTTCTCAGTGGCCGTCTGTACGACAGCCTGCATTTCATTGAGTTCTATAACGGACGGACTCGAGTCCGCCGGTACGCGCCGATAATGATTACGGCAGAAGCAGGCGTGCAACTCTTTGAACGCGTTCAAGCTGTCAGAACACAGCCCGTAAGTTTCTCACTTGTTGTTCAAGAATTGAAAATCCAAACACAGTGATGGAGGAGAAAGATGTTGAGCCGAAGAAAGTGCTTTCGAATGTCAGTTGGGGTCGCCTGTTTGGCGGCGTGCGCGCACGTCTTCGCCCAGAGTAGTGTCAACAATTCAGGCGCATCGGGCGCGCAGTTTCTTTCTATTGGCGTTGGCGCTCGCGCGATGGGCATGGGTGGAGCGTACACAACCGTAGCGAATGATCCGACAGCACTGTATTGGAATCCCGCGGGAATCACTCGTGCGAAAGGCATTGAATTCCTCGCCGCGCATACAAACTGGGCGGCGGACATCTCTCACTATTTCGCGGGGGCTACTGTCCCCTTGACGTCCCAATTGACAGTCGGCGCCGGGGCGATCGTGCTCTCTTCCGGCGAGATTGAGATCACAACTGTCGAGCAGCCACGAGGAACCGGGGAGACGTATGAAGCCAGAGACTTGGCTGCAGTGGCAGCACTCGCGTGGGCTGCGACCGAGCAACTGACGTTTGGAGTAACGTTCAAATACATTCACCAGGAGATTTCGTCACTCGCATCCTCAGGTGTTGCATTCGATGCGGGAGTTCAGTTCAACACTGAGTTCCATTCTGTTCAGGTTGCGCTGTCAGTTTCCAACCTTGGGGCGCAACGAGGTTTTTCAGGAAAGGAACTGGAGTTTCAGCAAACGCCGCCGTACCCTGGCGCTGAGCCGATCCGCGCTGCGTACTACAATACGCCGTTCTCGTTGCCGTTGACATATCGGGCGGGCATCTGTGCAGAGATGTTCGAAGTCATAAATGGAATCGCGGGTGATCAACGCTTCCTAGTTGCCGTTGATCTCGAACAGACATCTGACAATCTGGAGAAATTCCATGGAGGGATGGAGTACGCATGGCATGAACTCTTCTTTGTGCGGACAGGCTACATATTCAACGCGGCTGAGCTTGGGATCAACTTCGGATTCGGTGTGCGATGGATTTTGTACTCAATGACAATGTTTGCCGACTACGCATATTCCGACTTGGGCAGGTTTATGGCAGGGCATAGATTCAGCGTCGGGTTAGGACTCTAGACAATATTCCTGTCATCAACAAACTCGACGGGTGCCGCGTCGCGTCCATGTTCCCACATGAGTGAGAAAAACCAGACGCTGCTTTCTCCAACGCAGAAGTCAGCTGGCGTGAATGACATTTTGGAATCGAGGGGTTTCTCTGATCGTTCCGGATTATACTCTGCCTGCCAGCCAAACGCTTCGCCTTTCCATGGTTTTCCGTCTTTGTGAAGAGCGTGAACAAAATTTCTGAGTTCTTTCAGATCCGGAATGACGACAGGAATGGATGCAGATTCGCTTGATTAGCGACATTTAGAAATCCCGCCTGACGACAATTAGAATTCCCGAAAGAAAGAGGGAATAAATTGGTAGTCTGATATCCGAGAACAGTCGTTTTGCAACGAAAGGA
>JACRFA010000003.1 GCA_016218065.1 Ignavibacteriota bacterium
AGCACGCGCATTCGGTTCTCGGTTGCGTCGAGGAATGGGGGAGAAGGAGAATCGTCCGAAGGACTCCTTTCGGAGCAGAAGGTGACGTTGAAGGTGTACGATGTGTTGGGAAAGGAAGTGGCAACGTTGGTGAATGAGAATTTAAATGGGGGAAGTTATGAGACGACGTTTGACGCGAAAAGTTTGACGAGCGGTGTGTACTTCTATCGCTTGCACGCCGGCAATTACGTTCGAACGATGAAGGCGGCTCTCGTGCGGTAGAGCTGTTTCGAATGCAGTTCGCGGTTTTTTGGATTTCGTTCACGACCTTTTGTAGGTTGCTGCAGCCGATAACAGCCAGACATGGGAACTCAGCAATGAAAGAGCCTCTCAGATACATTCTGCTTGATTTCCCTTCCGTTGTATGATATGGTGAAAAAGTCGTCTTGCTTCTCGTGCCGAATTCCCATAGTTTGGTTTTGAAGTTTTGATCTCATCTAGCGTGCAGAGGGGTTTGTCGGGGGAAAGTTTCTTCCGCCGCAATTATGTTTCACCGCGTTTGTTGTATCATTCCGCTGAAGAGAATCCGAAAAGGTTCGTTCGTTTCTTCCGTCCGGTGGTGGGGAATTCTTTGGTGTTTGTTCCTGAGCACCGCTCCACTTCATGCTCATTCCGCAACACTTCGTTCAACCCAACCCGCGAGTCGCCGACTCGGCTTCGCACACATTGGCGTTGATGAGGGACTCGCACAAAGCTCGGTGTACTGCATCTTGCAGGACCGCACAGGATTCCTGTGGTTCGGTACCGGCGACGGACTCGAGCGCTACGATGGGTACTCCCTCTCTCACTTCCGCCACAAATCTTCCGACACGACGTCGCTGGCTGCGAACACCGTTCGATGCCTGTTTGAGGACCGCGACGGAATACTCTGGATTGGCACCGACGATGGACTGAGCGAATTCGACAGGGACACCGAGCGGTTCACAACCCATCCGATCGTCGTTCACACAGCACGCTCCTCGTTCAGAACCGGCCTCGCTCAAATCAGTGAACATTCTCCGGGCAAACTACTCCTCAGAACTACAGTAGGATTGCATATCTTTGATGTTCGAACGAGAACGCTTCGCGATTTCTGGATTCCGCTTCCGCTGCTCACAAAGGAAAACACATTGATGGGACTCGACTCCGATGCGTCAGGACGTTTCGTTGTCGGAACGCAGAGCGGCATTCGCGTGGTGCAAGAGAACGGCGATAGATGCACGGAGATTCCGTTGGCCGCTGCGGTTCGCGCTGCACTGAAGAATGTCATTGCCCATGAAATCCGCCGCGACGCAGAAGGATTTTATTGGATTGGAACAGAGGCGCACGGCGTGTTTCGGCTCGATCCCTCATTCACCACATTGGTTCGTTACCACAAACATGGGCGCCCGCCGTTTTCCATTCCAGACAATTTTGTGAATGCAATCGCCCAAATTCAGAATGATCGGAGTAGTCTGCTTCTTATCGGATGCGGAGAGGGCAGCCTGATGCAGTTCGACCCGCTGCACAAGAGGTTCATTCCCTATGATAGCATTGGGGCTAACGGCGGTGATCGTCCCGGGGTTCCGATCACGTCGTTCTTCCCGGATCGCTCCAACGTGCTTTGGATTGGGACCGATGGCGATGGAGTGTACAAGGTCAACACACGCCCGGCGCAATTTCATCATTACGTTTCTCCCCTCAGTTCGCCGGACAATGAGAATGTCAATTTCCTGAAAGCGATTTGTGAAGATCGTGACGGTATTCTTTGGCTCGGCGCCTACAACGGAGGTCTCGTACGATTCGATCGCCGTACCGATGCGTGGAGGAGTTTCCGCTATGAGCCGCGCAACCCGCGTTCCCTTGCAAGCAACAACGTGTATGCGCTCCACGAGGATGCACGTGGAACGCTGTGGGTCGGTACCGACAGCGGGCTGGCTGCATTCGACAAACGCTCGATGTCGTTCACTCGCTACCTTCGTGCATCGGCCGGACAACCGGCAATGAATCACATCACTGCGATCGCCCATGGCGACACCAACACCTTGTGGCTCAGTACGCGGCAAGGCTCGTGCTCGTTCGACCTTCGTCGCAAACAGTTCGTGCATGACAGCATCGGCGTGCACACGATGCCCGCTGCAAACATCTTCTTTGGGAACACCACTCATATCATCTACAAAGATCGCAGCAACATGCTCTGGTCAGGAACGTACGGTAACGGTTTGCTGAGGTTCGACCCGCAGACGCGCACAGCCTCTTTGTGGGCTCACAACCCAAACGATGAATCCAGTCTGTCGAACAACATCATTCGCTCCATCAGGGAAGATACCGCGGGAACGATTTGGATCGGAACAGAAGAAGGCTTGAACAGATTCAACGCGGCAACTTCCACCTTCACGCGCTTCACGCAGCGCGACGGGCTTCCCAACGACTTCATCTACGGCATTCTCTGCGATGCAAAGAACAATCTGTGGATCAGTACAAACAAGGGACTCTCGAAGTTCACCATTGCGACGCAACGATTTAGAAATTATGGACCCGAAGACGGCTTGCAATCGAATGAGTTTAACACCGGCGCGTTCTTCCAAAGCACGAGCGGCGAGATGTTCTTCGGCGGCATCAACGGATTGAATACCTTCTTTCCGGATTCGGTAGAAGATAACCCGCACTTGCCGAACGTGGTGCTGACCGACTTCAAGAAGTTCGATGTGTCGGTGAGACTTGATACTGCGGTATCGGTGGTGAGCGAAATCCATCTGAACTATGACGAAACGGTGTTCTCATTCCAGTTTGCGGCATTGGAATACACGGATGTCGCAAAGAACCAGTATGCGTACATGATGGAAGGCTTTGAATCCGATTGGACGTATTGCGGAACGCGACGGGAAGTCCGCTACACGAATCTCAGTCCGGGGACATATCGCTTCCGTGTTAAAGCGGCGAACGACGACGGCGTATGGAATGAGAACGGACTCTCGGTCGCCATAATCATCACTCCGCCCTTCTGGATGGCGTGGTGGTTTCGCGGCGCTGCCGGACTGTTCATGCTTGGCGCGATCTTCGGAGGGACTCGCTTCGTGGAACTCCGGCGCATCAGGCGGCACCTTGCGCATCTCGAACAGGAGAGCGCGGTCGAACGCGAGCGATCCCGCATCTCGCGCGACATGCACGACGAGCTTGGCGCGAACCTCACTTCGCTTTCAATGATGACGGAAGTCGCCCGACGTTCGCTTGGCGATCAGAGCACCGTTGACGATCATCTTCGCAAGATGACAAGTATCGCGTCGGAAACGCTGCAGAAGCTCGATGAAATCGTGTGGGCGGTGAACCCCCAAGCAGATCGGCTCGACAATCTCGCGGCATACATTTCGGAATACGCACAGGAAATCTTCGATGCGACGAACATTCGGGTGCGGTTCGATTTTCCCGAAGAGATTCCTGAAATCCCCCTCGCCGCCGACGTGCGACACAATATCTTTCTTGTGGTGAAGGAATCGTTCACGAACATTCTGAAACATTCATGCGCAAGCGAGGTCACTGTTTCTATCCGGCTCCATGATGCTCGCCTTCACGTGGAGGTTCGCGACAATGGCAAAGGAACTGCGCTTCGCATGGAATCCGGTCTCGGCAACGGCATTAGGAACATGCGGCAGAGAATCGAGAGCGTCGGCGGAACGCTGGCGTTCAGCTCTTCGGTCGGAAACGGAACGGCGGTGAAGGTTGAGGTGAAAACCTGATGGATCTCAGCTGATTGTCCGAAGGACCCCTCGGGAGTCATCGGGTCATTGACTCAATACGAATCACACGTTTGTGTTATTGATTTCCGTTCACATTTGCAATAGCTTTGACCATGCCCATCAACGTTGCCATCGTCGAAGACAAAAGGGAAATCCGCGAAGGATTGACTTTTCTGATCAATTCATCGGAGGGGTACAAATGCATCGGCAGTTTCGATAACGCGGAAGACGGTCTCGCGGAAATCCCCAAGAAGCATGCTGACGTCGTTCTCATGGACATCAATCTGCCGAACATGAACGGCATTGAATGCGTCCGCAAGTTGAAGGCGGAGATGCCGTCCGTTCAGGTCATCATGCTGACGGTGTATGAAGACACCGATCGAATTTTCGAATCGTTGAAAGCGGGAGCGTCCGGTTATCTCTTGAAGCGCACGCCCCCCTCGAAGATCATCGAATGGATTGGCGATGCGCACCGCGGCGGCTCGCCGATGTCGAGCGAGATTGCGCGAAAAGTGGTGCAGTCGTTTCAAAAGAACAATCATCCGAAGCCCGATGAGCTTGATGAGCTTTCGGCGCGCGAAAAAGAAATTCTCACCTTCCTCTCCAAAGGATTCACCTACAAAGAAATCGGCGATCAGCTCTTCATCAGCGATGAGACTGTACGCTCACACCTGCGACGCATCTACGAAAAGCTGCAAGTGCATTCGCGCACCGAGGCGGTGGTGAAGTTTCTGACGAGGTAACAGAGGGGATTGACCGGATGGAATGTTGGATTAGCGGATTAATGGATTCCTCGAACCTCAGTCTTCAATCGTAAAAACGCCTTCCACACTCACGGAGAATCCGCTCAGCAGCTTTGACTCCACACGTCCCGCTTTCCGATTCTCAGAGACAATCTCGAACTTGCCGTTCACGTTCTCAAGAACTTGAATCTGCCGCTCGCCGGGGTCAACGATCCAATACTCCTTCACGCCATACGACTCGTACACTCCCTTCTTGTGTATCAGATCGTGATATCCAGTCGAAGGAGAAAGGATCTCCATGACGAGGTCGGGGGCGCCACGAATACCCTTCTCTGTAATGACCTGTCTTCGAGACTTTGCTACATAGACAATATCCGGCTGATACGCCTCGATATCGGAGAAGTACACGTCTATTGGAGAGAAGAGAACTGTCCCACGTTGATTCTGCTTCACAAATGAGGTGAGATGAAAAACCAGTTCGGCGAGGATGAGTTGATGTATTGATGTGGGCGCGGGACTCATAACCAGTTCTCCATCGATGAGTTGAACCAGCGTTCCTTCGGGCAGCCGCTCAAAGTCGGCGATAGTTTTCAAGTCTCGTTTCAGCGCTTCCATAACGACTCCATTATCATTGAAAGAAACTAATGAGAACTCTCGTCACTATCAAGCTGCAAGCAAGCCGAGCAGTCAGCGCAGCAAGTCACTTGAATTCAGCTTGCTCATTTACTCATCACTAATTCGCTGCCTGCCGGCTCGCCACGGACCATCGGACGCAGGTGGAGATCAATGGTGGGAGTGATGTCCCCCCTCGTTTCCTTAACACGAACGTGTTAATCGATTCTTCGGCCCGTCGTTTTTCCACACGTCTGTGTGATTGTCGCGCAGAGTCCGATCGAGTATCTTTTATCAAACTCAGCGCGAAGTTTCTTTCTTCAAACCAAAACACTCAATTCAATACGTATTATCAGAGGTTCACAATGAAGTTCATCTCTACTCTTCTCGCGTTTCTTGTCGCACACTCAGTTGTTGCGGCGCAAGTTTCATGGCAACAATCGAATGGCCCGTACGGGGGCAGCGTTACCGCGTTCTTACGGTCCGGGACTTTGCTCGTTGCGGGAACGAACGACGGAGGTTTTTTTGTCTCCAGCAATCAAGGGGCGAGCTGGTCGCGCTCAAACTCCGGCCTCACGAACATGATGATTTCAGCGCTTGCTCTGAAAGGAACAACGCTGTTCGCCGGCACGACGGGCGACGGCGTTTTTCGTTCAACAGACAATGGGCAAAGCTGGACTTCGCTAGGTTTCGGAACGAATATCGGCGCACTGATTGCGGTTGACACGTTGTTGTTTGCCGGAACAAACACCGGCGTGTACCGTTCAACGAACAACGGCGCGACATTTACCGCTGTGAACAGCGGATTGTCAAGCACGTATGTTTCAGCATTCGCGCTCAGCGGCTCGACTCTGCTTGTCGGAACGCTGAGCGGCTGCTCTCGATCGACCAACAGCGGCACAAGCTGGGCGCCGGCAAGCTCCGGGCTGACGAGCGGCTGGGTTCGCTCTCTTGCAGTTGATGGATCGAACGCATACGCATCAACCAACACAAGCGGCGTGTTTCGTTCAACCAACAACGGCATCAACTGGACTGCGGTCAACAGCGGGTTACCCGTCTCATCCGTAGCACTTGTTCGCGCAAACGGCGGAAAGGTCTTCGCGGGCATCGACGGATCGGGCATCTATCTCTCCACAAACAACGGCACGAATTGGTCGGCGGTGAATACCGGTCTTTCTGTCAAGCGGATGTCCGGACTGGATGTGTCGGGGACGCCGCTTCTCGCGGGCACCATCTTTGGCGGCGGCATCTTTACTTCCACTAATAACGGATCGAGCTGGAGCGTGTCGAATGAGGGACTGACGAATACGACGCCGTATGATCTTGTCTGCGATGGTACCGCGACCTACGCGGCGCTGTACGATCATGGCGTCGCAGTCTCGACCGATAATGGCACAACATGGTCTTTCATCAACACCGGTTTGCCCGTGCAACCTGGCGTGCTGGATCTTGCAGCCAACGGGGCCAATCTGTTCGCCGTAACTACTCAAGGACTGTACCGCTCTACCAACAGCGGAGCGAATTGGGCCTATTCCGGTACCGGAATCTCAGGATCTGTGCAAGCCGTTACACTCAACGGAACGACGTTGTACACCGGGGCATCGGGCGGCGTTTACAAGAGCACGAACAACGGAACGAATTGGGTCGCAGCGAACACCGGACTTGCCGGAGTTTCCGTTGTGAAATTGCTTGTAGCGGGGCCGAACGTACTGGCCACTACCGCGGGAAACGGACTCTATGTCTCGACGAACGGAGGAACGAATTGGAGCCGCGTCACGTCGGGTCTGTCGGGGAATAATTTTGGATCACTCGTGAGCAACGGGGTTGATGTGTTTGTGACAAGTCCGCTGGATGGCGTTCTCAAATCCACCGACTATGGCATGACGTGGTCAACATCTAACTCAGGATTGGCTACTCTGACGCCAAGCATGATGGCAATCAGCGGATCGAATGCAGTACTCTCGTATGTTGACAGTGCATTCGTCTTCGTCTCATCGAATGCGGGTGCATCGTGGACGCGCTCGGATGTTGGGTTGCCGAGATCTGCGGCGCCCAACAATGCAGTGAACGCGTTGGCAGTGAACGGGTCGCACTACTTTGCCGGTCTTATCGGCGGCTCGGTGTGGCGGCTGCCGATCAGCGGTTCAGCCGACGTTCGCCCAACATCGGCAATCGCACCCGGACAGTTCGTTCTTCATCAGAACTATCCGAATCCTTTCAATCCATCAACCACTATTCAATTCACAATTCACAGTACTCACAGTTCACAATTCACAATTCTCAAGGTCTATAATGTGCTGGGTCGCGAAGTTGCAACGCTGGTGAACGAGCAATTGTCATCGGGGAGCTACGAAACCACGTTCGACGCGCAAGGCCTCGCGAGCGGCGTGTATTTCTATAAGCTCACGAGCGGCTCGTTTGTCGAGACAATGCGGATGCTCTTAGTCCGATAAGGTTGGGAGCTGATCGCGCATGACATACCCCATCCCCACGGGGAGGGGATGGGGTGGAGTCGAACTGGCGGTTCATTCGGCTAGCGACGCACAAGTCCGCGACGATATTCCTTATCGATCTTGGGATATGCCTCTGGCAATCGGCAAATGGATTGGATGCAGGCATCAACACATGTGAGGAACTCTTCCCCTAAGCCCACTCGACGATCCTCTTACCATGCATAGGCTGCTCGAATATCTTCTTCTGCCTCAGGTGCGAGAATGAGCTTATCGATCATACAGGCTGCGAACTCTGCGCTTGATTTCTTCCCAAGATAGTGCAGACGACGGATTCTTGAGGAGATTGGCTCTCCTGCGCTCTAGCTCTTGCTTTTGCCAATCGCGCAATGGGATCTCGTGCGGTGCGGAGGCAAGATCGTCCCACAAGTCTTCGACGAGTTGAAGTTTTTCAGAAGGGCTTAAGTCGAACACAGAGTTCATTGAATCGCCTTTGCTTTCCCGCAACATCAATGCGAGCGGTTGTCTTGCAAGCAACGAACACATTCGATTTCTGAGATTCAACACGCTTGCAAGCCTGTAAGTTCCAAGGCGCTTCACATCCGCCGATGAGATGGAAGCACAAAGCGGTTGCGCTTTGATAGACTACCGAACTTTCTTTCGAGCAGCACACAAATATTCTAACACCTTTTTGCTCCGCACCATTTCTGCCGACGAATCCGCCGACGCGCTGTGAAGCACCTTTTGCGCTTGAAGGATCTGCGTCTCGCTCTCTTGATCGCGATGTTGCTCGAGAAGATTCTCTGCGAGCGTTATCTGTGCATCGGCAACACACCGGGGGTTCAATGGCTGGGTTTGCATGAAGTACGCGACTGCAATTCGGAGATCGTTCTCTGCTTCATGTATTTTCCTTTGCTTGTGGAGCGCCTGCCCGATGCCAAGATGTGCGCGAGCAAGTAGTCGTTTGAGATTCGGATTGTGCTGCATGAGCGCGTCGAGCGCTTCGCGGCAGAGTCGTTCCGCTTCGGCGAATGCTGTGCCATGCTCGACAAGAAAAATTCCAAGCTTGATTTTGCTCGCGGCGAGGTCTGAATGGTTCTCGCTCAACATTGAACGGCGGATGGCGAGACTCTCGCGGAAGAGCCGTTCAGCTTCAGTGTAGTCCTTGCGCGCTTCTGCGATATAGCCGAGGTTGCCAATCGTGAATGCAATCAGAACGTTGTTGTTGCCATACACTTCGCGCTGAATGGCGAGCGAGACGCGGTACAACGAATCTGCTTCCTGATACTTTCCTTGCCAGTCCTTGCTCAACGCAAGATTGTGCAGCGATGTGGCGATATCTTTCCGGTTATCGCCTGGAACCTCATGATAGATTTTGAGTGCGGAAAGCAGCAGCGAATCTGCCAGCGTGTATTTCCCTTCATCCTGAACGAACACACCGTAATCGTTGAGCATCAGGGCGTATGCTTTCGACGGCTCCGCATGCTTGTGAAAGATCGCTAACGATTGGCTGAACAGCGATTCGGCAACTGCACGGTTCTCTCGCATGTAGTGGATCTCGCCGAGTGCGTGCAACGCTTCGGCAACTTTCGGATGATCGCTCCCACGGAGCTGGCGCTGCAGCTCAAGCACTTTTCGCTTCGCGGCTTCCGCTTTATCGAACAACTGGAGTGATTCGTACGTCGAGCCGATTGTGCTGAGCAGGTCAGCCGCGAGTTCGGGGCGGTTCGCAAAGTCCCGTTCGATGCGCTGCGATGCCTGATCGAGAATCTCCGCGACGGTGACGTCCTTCTTCGTGGCGCGGGTAACGTCGGCGGCGGAAAGCATTTCATTCAACACCCTGATGACTTCCTGCGCCTTTTCCGATTCTGCTTGCGCACGGTCGCGCTCGCGCTCTGCGCGAAGTCCCTGCCAAATCACGCCGCCAATTCCGCCGATGATAACAAGATTGACAATCACGAAGGCGGCAACAGCAATCTGGTTTCGCCGCACGAATTTTGAGAACCGGTAGCCGAACGAGTCCTTGCGCGCCGCCACGGGGCGTCCGGCAAGATAGCGACGGAGGTCTTCGTCGAGCTGCTGCACGGATGCATAACGTCGTTCCGGCTCCTTCTGCAGTGCTTTCAGCACAATCGTATCAAGATCGCCGGAAAGCGTTTTGGCGAGCTTTAGGGTTGTGGTGGAACGATTCTCAGCTGCAAACGCATCCGATCTAGAAACAACACTGCTAGGCTTGGTCGGTTCGTTTTCGAGAATTGCTTGCTCAAGATCGCGAGGCGTCGCTGTCTTGATTTGGTACGGGCGCTGACCCGTGAGAAGTTTGTAGAGAAGGACACCGAGTGAATAGATGTCGCTGCTCGTTGTGACCGGTGCGCCGAGTATCTGCTCCGGGCTTGCATACTCTGGCGTGAAGAAGCGTTGCATGTTCTGCGTCTGCGTCATGTCGTCCGACATGTCCGGACTCAACAACTTTGCTATGCCGAAGTCGAGCAGTTTTACTCCTGTCGGAGTCGCGAAGATGTTGCCCGGCTTCAGATCGCGATGAACAATCAGATTCTGATGCGCGTACTGCACCGCGGCGCAGACCGTCCGATAGAGCTGCAACCGATCATGAATGCTGAGTTTCTTTTCGTCGCAGTACGCATCGATGGGGATACCATCAACGTACTCCATGACAAAGTAGGGAGTGCCCTGCCCGTCCGGTCGACGACTCGACTCGTTGAGCAGGCGGGCATCAGGCAGACTTCCGCCGTCGAGCAGCTTGGCAATGTTCGGGTGATTCAATCGCGCAAGCGCCGAGCGTTCCGCATGAAAGCGACGAACAGTGTCTTCGGTTCCCAGCCCGCTTCTGATGAGCTTGATTGCGACGCGCTGCTTGAATTCTGTTTCTCGCCGTCCTTCATACACAACGCCCATTCCGCCGCGGGCGATTTCCCGCACAATCGTGTACGCGCCGATGTTCTTGCCGAGCAGTGAAGAGTCGTCCGCCATCCAAAACTGAGTAGGCGCGAATCCCGCCTCATCATCACCCTCGGAGTATGAAGCCAGCAATGACTCGACCTCACTGCGCAGCTCGGCATCGCCGGCAATGTGCGCGTCGAGGAATCTCTCGCGTTCGTCGGCTGAAAGATCCTTCGCCGAAGTGAACAGCTCTTTAACTTGTTGCCAGCGTTTGGGCGTCATATTAGTGAATTCTGATACCACTGTTCAGGCAAGTGTAATCTCTACTTGGACCCCGTTGGGATTCTTGCTCAAGCCCGAAGGCCTGCCTGCCGCAGGCAGGGCTTGTATGTGAATAACACCACATGCAATGCGGTGACGACAGGGAGCGCGGGGTTCGAACAACCCCAGAGGGTTGAATCGATCACAGCAGATACTTTTCATCAAAGTCAATCCGATATTCCCTCAGCAGCTCAATGTACTCCTCGCGAAAGGTCTTCTTCCGATGATATTCTTCTTGGTTCTTGATGTATTCCACCAGCACATCTTTCCTGTCAATCGAGTATGTGAACGCTCCATATCCATCCTGCCAGCCACCAAAACGAGGGAAGAGTTCCTTTTTCTTGATGAGCTCTGAACATGCGAGCTTGATGTCTTTTATCACGTCCGCCAAGGCAACTGAAGGATGAAGATGCGTGAGAATGTGCAGATGGTCTTCGATTCCATTGATACGATAGAGGTGGCACCTGTTGTTCTTGAGGATCCCCCCAATGTATTTGTACAATTCTTCGCGGTGGTCTTTCACTAACGTGGGTTCGTGTCCCTTTGTCCCAAACACGATTTGATAGAGTATTTGAGTGTATGTGCTCACTTGAGGAGTCCGTCTCCTTCGGAAATGTCGAACTTAGGTTGCGAGTTTGTTGATTGGTGCTTTGTCTCTTTAGGTTGAACCCCGTTGGGGTTCAACTGTGCGTTCCTTTTCTTTTTCCCCAGACTTCGTCTCCGGCTATGCACATTAAATCCCTTCGGGATTCTTGCGGAAACCTGCGGCCTGCAAGGATTCAACTTCTGCAAACTTCGTCGGTACGTGAATAACACCGCATACAATGCGGTCATGGCAAGACGCACACGCGTTGCGACCCAGGGTCGAATTGATTGCAGTTATGTTCCAATCTCCCTTTGCAACCACGCCTTTGCTACCGCCCATTCGCGTTTGATTGTCGCCGCGGAGAGAAGCATCGCTTCCGCGGTTTCTTCGATACTCAGTCCAGTAAAGAACCGTAGCTCAATGATCCTGCAGAGACGCTCGTCGAATGTTTCGAGCCGCGTCAATGCTTCTTCAAGCGCGAGAAGCTTCCCGTCGGTTTCATCGGAGAGGAGAATCCCTTCCGCAAGCGAAACACGCGTAAACTCGCCGCCGCGTTTCTCTGCGTTCCGCCTGCGTGCCTGAGCGACAAGAATTTGCCGCATCGAGCGAGCCGCGATACCGAAAAAGTGCGCGCGGTTCTCCCACGAAATGTCCGACCCGATGAGCCGGATGTACGCTTCATGCACCAACTCAGTCGTTTGAAATGTTCGCTGCTGATATTCCTGCTGAAGATATCGCGAGGCAAGTTGCCGAAGTTCATCATACACCAATGGCAGAAGCCGCTCGAGCGCAGGTTTGCTGCCGCCGCGAACCTCTCGAAGTAGTTGGGTTATTTCATTACTGGAGATCATTTCGTTCAGAACCAATATCCCTCAAACTTAGTGCAAAATCAATGCGAGATGGTGAAGATTCCCCATCGAAACTGCCTAAGAACTGTCTTTCTGTCCCGACACAGTCGGGATCACAGAGGCGAATGCCGAAGGCATCCCTTCGGGAGAATCCAGAAACCCGTACTGGTCGAAGACTCGACTCGTCGAGATTCTTCTCCAAAGGAGTCTGGACTCCGTTGCTAATGACGTACATGAATTTGTCCTTCTGAGGCTCGTTTTTCAGAGCCGAAGAATCCAGAAACCCTGTCGTGCTCTGATCTGGATTCTTCACTTCGCTTCGCTCGTTCAGAATGACAAATGGGAACTGCACAGTCATTACCTCAAATAGCCACGCCGCTTCTTGGCGTGGTCATGAAACTCAGAATGACAATCAAAAGAGGTCAAGATGATCTTCTGGCGTTTTCGGGAATCTCCGAGGGGGGTGAGCCAATTTCCAATGATTTCGCGCATGAGCTAATGAGAAGGTCTCGAAAGATTGTTCATTCACATCCTGTTAGGTGGATAATGAAATCCTCTGCAACGATTGTCGGTACGTGGGGCAGCAGCAAGCAAAGTGTGCTTCTGTCGACTTCCTTGAGGACGGCTTTCATTATTCGAGAAAATTCATTCTCGCCAAATAGAAGGACAACACGAATGACAGTGTTTGTTTTGATACTTCTTCTTTCACTTTCGCTGCCGGCGTATGCGCAATGGCAACAGTTGAGCATTCCTACCACCGCGAATCCGGCAGCGATCAGCGCGCTCCTTCCCGGCACCGGCAGCGATCTGTACGCGAGCACGCCGACAGGCTTCTATCGCTCAACGAACTCCGGAGTGAATTGGGCACGAAGAGACAGCATCGCCTATAACTTCAATTCGTTGATTCTCTCTGATGGATTCATCTACGGCGGATATTCCAAGTATGTGATTCGGTCTTCCGATGAAGGCGTTACATGGCAATACGTCAGCGGTGTTTCGGGGAGTGCAATAAACGAAGTGATCAACAAGTTGTTCACGTTTCGCGGAAACCTCTACGCAAGCGTGCGCGGAAACGCGAGCGGCAATAGTCCCGGCATCTACATGTCAACCAACGGAGGAACGCTTTGGGAACCTCGCCGACAAGGATTACTTCCCGCCGATGTGAATGTCATTTCAATTGATTCGATGGGCACCATGCTCTTCGCTATCGCCCAGCCCGGCAACAATGTGAATAATCGGCGACTCTATCGTTCCATCAACGGCGGATTGCTTTGGATTCCACTCAACGTGTCGGAGGCATCTCACCTCATGGGAGCAATTGCGGCAAAAGATACGCTGCTGTTCTGCCTCTATGCTTCCATCGGATCCGACGGCGGAGTGCTGGCAACGTCATCCGACAAAGGCGACTCATGGTCTTTGCGCACGGGCGTGGGGCCGCCGACTTTCAGCCCGACGAGTTTTGCACGCTTCGGTAACGACTTGTACTTCACAACCGACGGTACGGGACATCCCGGAGAAACGCCAGTGATGAAATCCACCGACGACGGCGCAAGCTTCGCGCCGTTTGTCGATGGGTTGCCACCGCCTTACGTGGTCGTGTCACGAGAGCTTGTGATCGGTGCCGGATATATCTACCTGAGAACAGCCGCGACGAACGCATGGCGGAGGACATTTCAGCCGCAGGGACAATTGCGAGTGACGGCTCCGGCGGCGGGCGATGTTGTGTTGGCTGATGCACACTACAGCATAACATGGCTGTCCTTGGGTGTTGATTCGATCAAGATCGAGTTCAGTTTGGACAACGGACTCTCATACCGGCAATTAGTTCGCAGTGTCGCTGCAAGTCAGACAAGTTATTCGTGGATGGTTCCCGATACGCTCACGACGCGGTGCAAGATTCGGGTGAGCGCAATTGAGAATGCTTCTCTCAACCATGTGGGAGGGCGGTTCAGCATCAAGGGATATCAGATTACCCGGCTCGATGCGGCCGGCGACTATGAAGCGTTTGATCCGAAACTGCATGGCTGGAAATTTGGAAATAGCGGAGCGCAAATGTGGCCGCAATCCTGGTGGAGTCAATTTGATTACGCCGGTAACGATCCCAACACCGGACGGAAATATTTCTATCCGTTCGACGGCCTGCCGCGGATTCCATCCAGCACGTTTATCGATTGGCCGCTGTTCGTTCAAACGTTCCAGCCTCAACACTGTTACAAGTATGACGGCTGGGTGACGACAAAGGCGCTTGATGTGTGGTTTGGAGAAACAGACACGACATTTCACGGAAGCTGCGTGGGCTTCAGTGTCTCCGCGTTTCTCGCCTTCAATAGTCCCGCGACACTTCGCGATTCGTTTCCCTCCATTGGCAACTTCCAATATCTCAACCAGGTTCCGCTGAACAATGACACGAGAAAGATCGTCAACCAACTGTTTTTTCATCAGGTTGATCCCGACCATTATGCGTATGATGCCCAGCAAGAAATAAAGACTCCGCGCCAAACTTTGCAGGAATTGAAGGAGATGTTCTTCCCCGGTGTGGATGACAACAGAACGCTGAACATCAGAATTAAGGATCCGAGTTTTGCGCACTCAGTCATCGGCTACAGACTGAAACCGGAAAACCGCGCGCAAGGAATTTACAAGTTGTATCTTTACGATTCCATTACGCCGGATACCACCATCATCATCACGATCGATTCGTCGGTCAACGTATGGTCCGGTAGAATTCGGGCGTTCACGGATGGGCTGTATCTTTCGGAACCCGCCAGTACATTTCTCCGGCATCCACGGCTCCCGGGACAAAATGCCGGTGCGATGTTGGCCGGAACCGGCGGCATCAGGATGTACAATACGCCGAGAGCTTCTGTAACGATCACAGATCAGAACGGTCGCACCATTGGTTTTACCGATTCTGCAGTCACGGAAAATATGCCGGGGGCTTTGGCAATTATTCCGCGTGTAGGAGAGTACCATCCGCCGACGGGTTATTTTGTGCCGGACGGATCGTACTCCATTCGACTCAACAACTTTGCAGATCGCTCATCTTACTTCACCTCATTCGGCGGCGTGGTCAGCTACAACTACAGGCGCTCTGGCGCACTTCCTTTTCAAACTGACAACTTGAATTTGTCTAACGGACTTTCGGTAAAGAACGGAGATAGCGTCGCAAAGGAAATCAATCTGAAGTCGAGTGTCTCTCTCGATACTCTTGAGATGACGTTTGAATTGACGCATGTCGTGAGTTCGTCAGGCGATTCTCTCCTGATACGCGGCGAAACCGGCGGCGATCTGATTGCGGAGAATCATGGGCATCAATCGTCCTATGATTTGAGTTTGATTCTGGGAAGCCCGATCCGGGCTGCTGCGTTTCGACACCCGGGGATTTCATTGGATTCCAACTCGTCGCATCGCATTGTCCCGTCATGGAGCAGTTCACTCATCCAGCCTGTGAAAATCTTTGTGGATCGAGGCAACAACGGGACAATCGATGATACTCTGACCATCGACAATACACTCGACGTGGAGGAACACTCTGCACAAGAAACTCCGGGAAGATTCAATCTTTCGCAGAACTTCCCGAACCCTTTCAATCCGACAACAGAGATCAGATTTCAGATATCAGAAGTCAGCCACGCAACGTTGAGAGTTTTCAATCTTCTCGGACAAGAAGTTGCAACGCTCGTGGATGAAAAGCTGAATGCCGGAAGTTATCAGGTTCAATTCAAAGCAAAGGGCTTAGCAAGCGGAGTTTACATGTATCGGCTTACCGCCGGCACTCAATCGATATCGAAAAAACTTCTTCTCACAAAATAGCGAGGAGAGATATGAAGAGAGTTCTTGTTGTTCTGCTCTTTGTTATCTCGATTTCCTCATACGCACAGCGGTCAAGAATGATTCTGATTCTTGCACTCAACGTTTCTTAGCACATCACATCAACAACAAGAGAGATAAAATGAGAGCCATTCTATCCGTCTTCGTTCTTCTTGCGTACGGAGTTCCGTGCTTCAGCCAGTGGTCAGGAAATCCGGCAGTTAACACACCGATATGCGTTGCATCCTCATTCCAAGATCTTCCTCAACTTGTTTCCGATGGAAACGGTGGCGCTATTATCGTATGGGTTGACGGGCGAAACCCTCCCATCAATTCCAATGGAGATATCTACGCGCAACGTATTGGAGCAAATGGATTCGTTCAATGGACTGCCGATGGCATTTCTGTTTGCGGTAATGGCGTTACGCAGAACAGACCGCAGATAGTTTCGGATGGAAACGGAGGGGCGATTATTGTCTGGGAAGATCTCCGGAACAATATCAACGCGAATGACATTTACGCGCAAAGAATCAATTCAAGCGGGGTCGTTCAATGGGTAGCAAATGGAGTTCCCGTTTGTACGGCGACAGCGAAGCAGGACCGTCCTATGATAGCGACCGATGGTGCGGGCGGCGCAATCATAACGTGGTATGATTATCGGAACAACTCTGCTCTTGCAAACATTTACGCGCAACGGATTGACGCAAACGGAACGGCGCTTTGGACATTGAACGGTATTTCTGTTTGTCCCGCCACCATCAATCAGATCGATCCGAAGATCATTGCCGACGGTGCAGGCGGGGCGATTGTTGTGTGGAGCGATAATCGGTCGAATACCCAATCGGATATCTATGCGCAGCGCATTGCGGGAAGCGGCGTCATCACATGGTCCACGAGCGGTCTTGGCATTTGCGTTTTGGGACGCCAACAATGGGCGCCTTCCATTGCGCCCGATGGAAGCGGCGGCGCGATTGTTGCCTGGGCGGATCAACGCGACACCATCAGTGTTCCTCGTACCGATGATGTATATGTTCAGCGGGTTGATTCAAACGGGAATCGTCTCTGGGCAGCCGGTGGAGTTCCGATAAGCACTGGCGCCGGGAATCAAATGCGTCCGATTGTTTTGTCTTCCGGAGATGGTGGTGCAATTATTTCATGGAACGATACACGAAACGGCAGCAGCAATCGCGATATCTACGCGCAGCGCGTTGGATCTTCCGGCTCGATCATTTGGTCGGCAAATGGAATTCCGATTTGTACTGCATCGAACGATCAGGATTGGGCAAATCCAATTTCCGACGGAAATGGCGGCGCGATCATCTCTTGGGAAGATGAACGGGCGGGAGGAACCAGTAGAAATGTGTATGCTCAACGCGTGAATGCAAACGGTGCTGTGCAGTGGACTGCGAACGGTGTTGCAACCAGTACAGCATCGGGTTACAAAAGTTTTTCACAGATTCTCCCGGTTGGTACTGGTGATGCGATTATTACATGGGGAGATGAACGAAGCGGAAGTGATGATCGAAATATCTACGCTCAACGAATTAACGCGAACGGATCGCTGACGAGTGTTCGTTTCGCCGAAGAGTCTCCATCATCAATCTCATTGGAACAGAACTATCCCAACCCGTTTAACCCAAGCACGCGCATTCGGTTCTCGGTTGCTTTGGGGAATGGGAGAAGGGGAGAATCGTCCGATGGACTCTTTTCGGAGGAGAAGGTATTGTTGAAGGTGTACGATCTGTTGGGAAGGGAAGTGGCAACTTTGGTGAATGAGAATTTAAGCGCGGGAAGCCATCACGTACAATTCAACGCACAGGGACTTGCAAGCGGAGTTTACATTTATCGGCTTACCGCCGGCACTCAATCGATTTCGAAAAAACTTCTTCTCACCAAATAAACGGGAGAGACTATGAACAAAGTTATCATTACTCTGCTGTTCATCATTCCGTTCAGTGTGCATGCACAGTGGTCAAATGACCCTTCGATCAACACGCCCATTTCCGATACGACGTCGGCAGGTTCGGCAACAGGTCCCAAAGCCATTTCCGACGGCAACGGCGGAGCAATTATTGTGTGGAGTAGAACCGAGATACGCGGCCAGCGTGTAAATGCTTCCGGTGATATGCTGTGGGGACAGTTTGGCAAGGAGGTTGGCAATTCACGCGATCCGGTTTTTCTATCCTCTCGCGTCAGCCCGGTTGTTGTCTCGGATGACAGCGGCGGAGCAATAATCGCGTACGCCGATTTGAATCAGAGGCGTATCATCGCTGCTTCGAGAGTCAGACCCGACGGATCAAAAGTATGGGATAGATTGATATGCTTTTCAACTGTCGGCGTGCGTACGAATCCCGCTATTTGCGGAGATGGGAATGGCGGTGCAATCATCACGTGGGAAGACCTGCGCAACGGCACGAACAATTCGGACATCTACGCGCAACGCGTGCGCGCCAATGGAACGTTAGCTTGGGATTCGAGCGGCGTCGCCATCTGTACTGCTGTTCAAAACCAGACTGTTCCCCGCATTGCGTCGGACGGCATGGGCGGCGCCTACATTACGTGGGCTGATAATCGTATTCTGGATTCGGACATTTATGCGCAGCGCGTGAACTCGCTCGGACAAACTCAACTGACGGCGAACGGGAGAAGAGTCTGTGTTATGAGCAACAATCCTGCAGGCAGTCCGAGAATCGTCGCGAGTTCTATCGGGACTGCAATTATTTGTTGGACGGATGGTCGTGAAGGCGGCACGTGGGATGTGTGGGCGCAAAAGGTAAATCCCGATACAGTTGAATGGACGCTGAACGGCGTTCCTGTTTGTGTGCAGCCGAGAGCGCAATATAAACAGGACATGGTTTCGGATGGCGCGGGCGGCGCAATTATCGCATGGGATGACACGAGACGAATTTCTTTCAACGAGGTAGATGTGTACGCCCAACGAATCAGTTCAAACGGGGGATCACTCTGGACACAGAACGGCATTCCGGTTTGCACACGACCGGGAAATTCGGCGGCGGGTCTTTCTCTCACCCCCGACGGGAACAACGGCGCGGTCATCGCCTGGCAGGATTACAGAAACGCGAATACTATAGATCTCTATGCTCAGATGGTCGATCGAAGCGGCGCAATCCGATGGACGGAAAACGGCGTCGCCATCAGCACTGCTCCGAGCTATCAGCAGCTTCCAACGGTTGCAATAGTCGCCAACCGCGGCGCTGTCTTTGCATGGGTTGACAATCGGCGTGTGCAATACACTGATATTTTCGGGCAAGGAGTTGATTCAACGGGAGCGCTTGGCGGAACAACCGGTGTTCTTGAAATCGGAAGTGTGGTACCGGGAGATTTCTCACTCGAACAAAACTACCCCAACCCGTTCAACCCGAGCACGACCATAAGGTTCCAGATACCAGATGTCAGAAGTCAGAAGTCAGATGTCAGCCGCGTGACGTTAAAGGCGTACGATGTGTTGGGAAGAGAAGTCGCGACGTTAGTGAATGAGAATCTGAGCGCGGGAAAATATGAAGCGACGTTCGATGCGAAAGGTTTTGCGAGCGGCGTGTACTTCTACCGTCTGACATCGGGCGGACAATCACTAACCCAAAAACTGCTTCTCACAAAATAATACATGGGTTGACCTATGAAAACCATGATTCTCATTCTCGCGTTTTGCGGTTCTGTTTTCATCCACGCCCCCTTAGGACACGCGCAATGGTCTGGCAACCCAACGGTAAACACGCCGATATGTGAGGCGATCGAGTTTCAGGATATTCCTCAGATCGTTTCTGATGGAAGCGGCGGCGCGATTATTGTCTGGGTCGACGGACGTAACCCCCCGATCAATTCCAACGGCGATATCTATGCTCAACGCATTGGGGCAAATGGAATTGTTCAGTGGACGAGTGATGGAATTTCTGTTTGCAGTAACGGCATCACGCAAAACAGGCCGCAGATAGTTTCCGACGGAAACGGAGGAGCGATTATTGTCTGGGAAGATTTGCGGAACAACATCAACGCGAACGATATCTACGCGCAACGAATCAATGCGAGCGGCGTTGTTCAATGGACGGCGAATGGGATTCCGGTTTGCACGGCGGTAGGAGGCCAGGACCGTCCTCAGATAGTGCACGACAATGCCGGTGGTGCAATCATAACGTGGTATGACAAAAGGAATAATTCCGTTACCCCAAACATTTACGCCCAACGGATTGACTCAAGCGGAACTGCACTCTGGACTGCGAACGGTGTTTCTGTTTGTCCCGCCACCATCAATCAGATCGATCCGAAGATCATAGCCGACGGTGCGGGCGGGGCAATTGTTGTGTGGAGCGATAATCGGTCGAATACCCAATCCGATATCTATGCGCAGCGCATTACGGGAAGCGGCGTCATCAAATGGTCCACGAGCGGACTTGGCATTTGCGTTTTGGGACGCCAACAATGGGCGCCTTCCATTGCGCCCGATGGAAGCGGCGGCGCGATTGTTGCCTGGGCGGATCAACGCGACACCATCAGTGTTCCCCGTACCGACGATGTTTATGTCCAACGTGTTGATTCAAACGGGAATCGTCTCTGGGCGGCGGGAGGCGCGCCCGTGAGCGTAGGCAGCGGCAATCAAATGCGTCCGATTGTTTTGCCTTTTGGAGATGGCGGAGCGATCATTTCATGGAATGATACACGGAATGGAAGTAGCAATCGCGATATCTACGTCCAACGGGTTGGCTCTTCCGGCTCGGCTATGTGGTCGCTCAATGGCGTTCCGATCTGCATTGCGGCAAACGATCAAGATTGGGCGAATCCGATCTCCGACGGAAATGGCGGCGCAATAATTTCGTGGGAAGACGAACGGACGGGAGGCACCAGTAGAAATGTGTACGCACAACGCGTGAACGCAACCGGCGCGGTTCAGTGGACTCTGAACGGCGTAGCAATTGGGACTGCATCTGGCTACAAAAGCTTTTCACAGATTCTCCCGGTTGGCTCGGGTGATGGGATTATTACGTGGGGAGATGAACGAAGCGGAAGTGATGATCGCAATATCTTCGCTCAACGAATTAACGCGAACGGATCGCTGACGAGTGTTCGTTTCGCCGAAGAGTCTCCATCATCAATCTCATTGGAACAGAACTATCCCAACCCGTTCAACCCTTCCACCAAAATAGAATTCAGCATTCCTTCCGTAGGGACGTTGCATGCAACGTCCCTACGTGTATACGATGTGTTGGGAAGAGAAGTCGCGACGCTGGTGAATGAGAATTTGCAGGCAGGAAAATATGAAGCGATCTTCGATGCGAAAGGTCTTGCGAGCGGAGTTTACATTTATCGGCTCACCGCCGGTACTCAATCGATTTCAAAAAAACTTCTTCTCACAAAATAGCGAGGGGTGTGTTTATGAAAATGATGACTTCAATTCTTGTCCTCGCCGCAACACTCGGCGCACACGCTCAATTGGGCCACGCACAATGGTCAACCAACCCAACGGTGAATACTCGCATCTGCGCCGACACAGGTCGGCAGACGGCGCCCGCTATCATCAGCGATGGTGCAGGTGGTACTATTGTCACATGGGTTGATGGCCGTGCCGGAACGCAACTTACCTACGATATCTACGCTCAACGGATTAATGCCGCCGGCGTTGTACAATGGACTACCAACGGTGTTGCGATTTGTACGGCTTCGAGCGATCAATTGTCCCCGGTCATAACAAGCGATGGCGCCAACGGGGCGATCATCGCGTGGTACGACTTTCGCAACGGAACGGCGAACCTCGACATCTACAGTCAACGGGTCAACGCAGCGGGAGTTGTCCAATGGACTTCAAACGGTGTAGCTATCTGCACAGCAACAGCCAGCCAAATGTTTCCTCAACTCGTGAGTGACGGTGCACAAGGAGCGATTATCACGTGGCATGATTTCCGCAACGGATCGGGGAACCTCGACATCTACTGCCAACGGGTCAACGCAGCAGGAGTTGTTCAATGGACTTCAAACGGTGTAGCTATCAGCACAGCAATACGCAACCAATTTTTTCCTCAACTCGTGAGTGACGGTGCACAAGGAGCGATCATCACGTGGTACGACTATCGCAACGGAACGGCGAACTCCGACATCTACAGCCAGCGGATTAGTGCTTCGGGAGTTGCACAATGGACCGCTGACGGTGTTGCCATTTGTACGGCTTCGAACCACCAATTCTCACCGGAACTAATTAGTGATGGCGCCAGCGGGGCGATTGTCGCATGGACTGACTCTCGAAGCGGGAGTGACATCTACTCGCAGCGAGTTGATTCAAGCGGGACTGTGCAATGGACTGCTAACGGTGTCGCGATCTGCTCAGCCGCAAATAGCCAATCTGAGCCACACCTCGCCAGTGACGGCGCCAATGGGGCGATTATTGTGTGGCTCGACTCTCGCAGCGGAACGGATGTGGACCTCTACAGTCAACGGATTACGGCAGCGGGAGCCGTGCAATGGACTGCTGACGGTGTCGCCATTTGTACAGCTTCGGGTGGTCAATTCACTCCGCTCATAACAAGTGATGGCGTCAACGGAGCGATCATCGCGTGGTATGACCGTCGCAGCGGAAGTGACGATATCTACGGCCAACGGATTGGTGCGGCGGGAGTTGTGCAATGGACTGCAAATGGGGTTGCGATTTGTAGCGCAACAAACGACCAGGAGTTTCCTTCCATTGTCGCTGAAGCAAGTGGCGGAGCAATCATCGCATGGTACGATGAACGGGCAAGCTCGTTCGGCGATATTTATGTCCAGAGGGTGAACCCCGATGGCTCGCTCGGAGGTCCAACTGCAGTGGACGAAATGGATGTTCCTCGCGCATTCACGCTCGAACAGAACTACCCCAACCCGTTCAACCCGTCCACGCGCATTGCCTTCTCCCTGCCCGCCGCCCGCCTGCCAGAGGGACAGGGGCAGGCGGGGGTTCAAGGTTCAGGGTTCACGTCCCTCAGGGTGTATGATGTTTTGGGACGCGAAGTCGCGACGCTGGTGAATGAGAATTTGAGCGCGGGAAGTTATGAGGTGATGTTCAATGCAAAGGGGCTCGCGAGCGGTGTGTACTTCTACAAACTGCAAGTCGGAGAATTTTCTGAAACGAAACGCCTGCTATTGCTGCGATAAGTAAGATACGCCCCCAGTGCCATTGGGCTTGGAAGCAATGAATGTCTGAAGGCAAGTTTTGGCTCCCTCGCCTTGCCTCTTTCCATCTCCTTGCCTAATTTCTCACAGCATTGCAATTTCACTCGGGGGGAGTTTTTGAACATACACCGGATTCGTTTCGCATTACCAGGTCTCGCGCTGCTCGCGTGCCTCCCCTGCGCTTCTTTATCTCAGCATTTCAGTTTTCCCATCGAACATATTGACACGGAGAATGGCCTCTCACATAACACGGTCAGTTGTATCACGCAGGACTCCCGCGGTTTCATCTGGATCGGAACGATCGATGGGCTGAATCGATTTGACGGCTACACGTGCCGCGTGTTCAAGCACGATCCGCTCAACCCGCATTCACTTTCCAGCAGCTTCATTCACAACATCTCGGAAGATCGCAACGGTACACTGTGGGTCACGACGAGAGACGGCGGAGTGAATCGTTTCGACTATCGCGCCGAAACGTTCTCATCCTTTCAAAACAATCCCGCCGATACCACCACCATAGGCGGCAATAAAGCAGGCGCTGTGTTTCAGGATTCTCGCGGCATCTTATGGGTCACAACAGATGCGGGTCTTCATCGGTTTGACCACGCGGCGGGAACATTCACGCGCTTCTCTCACAATCCTGATGACGCGTCGTCGTTGAGCAATGATCAAGTAACCGGCATCGCCGAAGATCCCGATGGCACACTCTGGATTGCGACCGACGATGGATTGAATAAGTTTGATCCACGACGTGGAAAAGTGGTGCTCACCTTCCGCAGCCGCTCCGATGACCGGTCGCTGAGCGACAACAGACTTGTTGGCGTTCTTCTGGCGCGAAACGGAATGCTCTGGGTTGGCACACGCGGAAATGGCGTGAACATGTTGGACAGAACGTCGGGGACATTCAAACGGTTCACTCCTGATGCAAACAACCCGCGTAAGCCAAGCAGCGAGTACGTTGCTCCGATGGTTGAAGATGAGAGAGGAAACATCTGGTGTGCAACGCACGACGGCGTAAATGTGTACGAGCTTGCGACCGGGATCTTTCATCGGCTTCCGCACGTTCCGAACTCCACTACTTCGATCTCGCACAGCATTATCAGCTCAATTCTTCTCGACACTGTTGGCGATGTGTGGATTGGAACATGGGGCGGCGGCGTGAACAAACTTGGTCGAAGGTTGCAAAAGTTCAGCGCGATTTCTTCACGAACTGCGCCCGGGGTTTTGCTGAACGACTTTGTTCTTGCAATGATGGTGGACCATGAGGGCGCCTTGTGGGTGGGAACGGGCGACGGGTTGAGTCGCAACGTTGCGCGAAGCGGTCAGTCTGCCGCACCTTCCCAACACCTTCTGCGCAAGATGAGCGTTTGGTGTTTGATGCAAAACGCCGACTCGACGATCTGGGCGGGAACTGGCGATCGCGGGATCGCGACATTTACTGCGAACGGGCTGCCTCTTCGGCAATTCGTTCTCGGCGATTCACTCGCGATTGCGGACAACACCATTCGTGCGCTGTTTCGTGATCGTCGCGGAGTGATTTGGGCAGGTACGCAAGCACACGGCGTCAACAGCTACGACGCCGCAACACGGCGGTGGACGCACTATCCCTTTGGGAAAACGGATGGCACGAGTGTAAGCGATGAACTGGTGTGGGCAATCAACGAAGACCACGACGGACATTTGTGGTTCGGAACGTATCTCGGCGGATTGAATGAATACGATCCGACGAGCAAAACGTTTTCATACTATCAACACCGCGCCAATGACTCAACATCGTTGGGGGCGAATGATGTTCGCACCATTTGCGTAACAAGAGCCGGCGAGCTTTGGATTGGAACGTATGGCGGCGGCATTTGTCTGCTGAACAAAGCGACCGGAAGGTTTACGCGGGTAACCGAGCGGGATGGATTGGCGAATAATTTTGTGTACGGCATACTTGAAGATGACGACGCCAACTTATGGATAAGCACAAACAAAGGGGTCTCGCGGTACAATCCCGCAGCACGAATATTCCGAAACTACACCGCACGCGACGGATTGCAGAGTGACGAGTTCAATACCGGCGCGTACTTCAGAGACAGCACCGGCGAGTTGTTCTTCGGCGGCGTCGGCGGGCTGAATCGTTTCTTTCCTCATGAGGTGTACGAAAACAAACACGTGCCGCCTATTGTCCTTACGTCATTCAAGATTGTTGACAGAGAGCTGACAGGCAAATCACTTTCCTTGCTTGATTCGGTTCAGCTCGACTACAGCGATGGATTCTTCTCGTTTGAGTTTGCCGCGCTGGATTATGTCGATCCGCTGCGAAACCAGTATGCGTACATGCTGGAAGGATTCGATCACGATTGGATATACTCGGGCGCTCGTCGGTACGTCAGCTACACAAACCTCGATCCTGGCAAATACACATTGCGCATGAAAGGCTCGAACAGCGATGGCGTGTGGAATGAGCAAGGGAAAAGCGTGCTTGTCACCATCGTGCCGCCGTTTTGGATGACAGCGTGGTTCAAGCTGATCGTTGGCGTTCTGATCGTCGGAACATTTGCAGGAACGGTCCGCTTCATTTCCACGCGCAAGCTGAAAGAACAGTTGCGTACACTGGAGAAGCAGCGCGCACTTCAGGAAGAACGGGAGCGGATTTCCCGCGACCTGCACGACAATGTCGGCGCGCAGCTTTCCACCATCATCACCGGACTGGAGCTTGCAGAAAAATACGAACAGAAAACCGATCATGCGCGCAGCGAGAACCTTCTCGTCAACTTGAAAGATGACGCACGGCTCACCATGGCGCAGTTGCGCGAAACCATTTGGGCGTTAAGTTCGTCGTCGATGTCGTTGGTGGAATTCTTCGAAAGCATCGAAGCGTACGGCAAGAAGCAAGTGCAGCATCGCATATCGCCAAAGATTTGGTTTTTGTGCGAAGGGAAAGCAGACGTCACGCTTTCATCGATACAGGTGCTGCATTTGTTCCGCATCGCGCAAGAAGCACTGACCAATGCACTAAAGCATGCCGATGCGCAGAATATTCACATCGGATTCGAATGCAAGGAAAGGAGGCTGTTGCTTCGCGTAAAGGATGACGGCGTAATTCGGCAGGATCGGAAGGCGGATGAGTTTTCCGGCAGAGGATTGGCGAACATGGAGCGACGTGCACACGAGTTGAACGGGCGCTTCACCTTCTCACAATCTGAAGGAACGACGGTGGAGATCGAAATCCCGTTGGATGGAGAATACCCCAAGTGATGTATTGCGCAGCGGAGAACTTCACGTATATTGTGAGCGGTATTCCAACTTCACACAAACACTGAACTTGATGGACGCTTCTTCTGACCAGAAAATCCGTATCGCCCTCGTTGAAGACAATGCAACGCTGCGGAAGCGATTCGAGGAGTACTTTTCGTTGTATGAGAGGATTGAGCTTGTTGCTTCGTATGCATCCGGTGAAGCAGCGCTCAACAGCATCAAGAAGATGCAGCCGAGCCGCCTGCCGCACATCGTGTTGATGGATATTGAGCTTCCGAATATCTCCGGCATCGAAACGACGCAGAAGTTGAAAGAGGAGTTCCCCGACATTGAGGTCATGATGCTGACGGTGTTTGAGGATCAGAACAAGATTCTGCAATCGATACAGGCCGGAGCGTCGGGGTATTTACTGAAGGATGAATCACCGGACAGCATCGTTGAGGCGTTGGAAGAATGCCTGCGCGGCGGCGCACCGATTTCGCAATCGCTTGCAAGAAAAGTTCTCGGTATGTTGCGCGCGCCATCGGCCGGCTCATCGGCAGCCACAATGACAAGCAGCGCCAATGAGGACTCATTTGACCTGAGCGATCGTGAAATTGAATTGCTTCAGGGCCTGGTACAAGGAGAAGTCTATACAACGCTCGCCGCGAAATTCTTCATCAGTCCACACACCGTTCGCACGCACATCCGCAATATCTACAAGAAGCTTCAGGTACACAACCGCGCCCACGCCGTCCGCATCGCGATAGAGAAGAAGCTGGTGTAACCTCGCGATCCAGAATACCTCATCTGGACTATTGCCCGCCGAATAGCTCTCAGTATATTTCTTCAGAACACACACCAATCTTTCTTCCATCCAACAAAAAAGGGGGAGCCTTTATGCGACGTATGATATTCTTTGCGCTGTCGATTTCTTTGATTTGCCAATTTGCTTGGGCGCAATGGCAACGCGTCACCAACGTGAACGCGGGTGCGACCGGCAGAGTTGCTTCTCACGGCAGCGCGGTGTTTCTCTACGGCTATGAAGGGGGATACAAACTCCATCGTTCCACGGATAATGGAACAACGTGGGTCGATATTTCTTCCAGTGCGACCGCGGCGTTTGTCGACATCTTCAGCTTCAACGGCATGTTGTACGCTTCTTATCTTAGCACCGTCTATACATCCACCGATCTCGGTCAAAGTTGGACGCCGCTTTCGGGTGTTACTGTAACTGGCACCGGGGCGCTTCTCGGCTTTGCATCGGACGGAACGACGTTGTATGCATTCTCGAATCGCAAATCCGTTTTCAGATCCACGAACAACGGCGCGTCGTGGACGGAATTGCTCATCAATAGCACGGCAAACCTGCTCATTATTGATTTCGCTGCGCGCGGGAATCGCTACGCGGCAGTTGTTGCAAACGCAGGCGCTTATATCTCCGAAGACGCGGGCGCAACGTGGACACTCCGCAATCCGACAGTAGGTGCGGGCGGCATCTATGGTTTCAACAATACTCTCTTCGGCCTCTCGTTTGGCGGCGGAGTGTTCACGATGCAAAACGGAAGTTCGAGTTGGATTGCTGCGAATAGCGGTGTGCCCAGCAACGGGTCGTTAGTCGTTCCGAGGGCGCCCGCGTCGCAGGGAAGCGCGATCTACTTGGGGTTTCAACAACTTGTTTCGAATTACGGCAGCGTTGTGAGATCAACCGACGGCGGCGCCTCGTGGACAGAGCTTGACACGGCCGGACTTCCTACGTCGGTTATTCCCGGAGTAGGGGGTACGCGCTATGTTGCAGCCACACCCACACACGTTTACTATTTCTACTACGGTGGTGCAACTCAAGTTGGCGTGTACAGGACGGCCGGTTTGCCGAGCGCAGTGCGCGAGGTTGCATCGGAAATTCCCAATGGGTTTTCACTCGAACAGAATTATCCGAATCCGTTTAATCCGTCCACGCGCATCGCTTTCGCGGTTCAGGTTTCAGGGTTCACGTCCCTCAGGGTGTACGATGTGTTGGGAAAGGAAGTGGCAACGTTGGTGAATGAGAACTTGAACGCGGGAAGTTACGAGACGACGTTTGATGCGTCCGGTTTGGCAAGCGGTGTGTACTTCTATCGTCTGGAGGCTGGAGCGTTTTCACTGACCAAGCGGTTGATGTTGTTGCGTTGACCGGGCGAAGGTCGGCAGTAGACTTGATTGCCTGAATCCCGTCTCGATGTTCCGAAGGAACTCCCTTTGAGAAAGTTGAGACGGGATTTTTGTTTTTGCTGGTTCTTCACGCTAAGTACTTCTACGTTTCCTGCGTCCTCTCTACGCGAAATGTGAAAAACCGCTTGACAAATCAATTCCAACAGACTATATTGTATCCCCATATATGGGATACAGCCCCTTCTTAAGGGATACAAGACAAAAAAGAGCCAAATTTGAACGAACTGTCTGACAAACTCCAGGAACTCGGCCTGTCTGGAAGGGAAGCAGAGATATACATCGCTTTGCTGAAGAAGAAGGAAATGACCGCGCCCGACATAGCAAGAATCACTTCGGTGACCCGAACGAAGTCTTATGAAATACTGCAGAACCTCGTGAAGAAGAGAGTCTGCAACGAAAAATATCAGAACGGAAGCAAAGTATTCAGCAGCGTCGAACCCACAATTGCAATCCAGAATTTGCTGGCGGTATATGAAGAGGAGCTTACAAAGAAGAAAGTTCTGGCTGAGCAGGTCAGGGAAGCTTTGGCTGAGTTGCATAGAACAAAAGAACATAAGAACGAACCTCTAGACTACATAGAGGTGCTCAGCGATGTGAAGCAGATAGGCGAGAGGTGGATGAACATTCTCAAGAACACCAGGAGGGAGTTACTTGCTTTTACAAAACCCCCTTATGCCACGTCCTGGGAGGACAATCTCGAAGCGCTTGCGGCTTTGTTGAAAGGTAATACCATTGTCAGCAAATGTATCTACGAGTACAAGGGCCTTTCACCTGAACAACTAAAAGTCTTTACGGCGTCACTTGAGGCATTCCAGGGCGCGGGTGAAGAAGTAAGAGCAACTGAAGAACTCCCATTGAAAGTGGTCATCAGCGATGAAACAACTACCATGCTGGCATTGAGCGATCGAATCTCTTTGCGGCCAAGCATTACAACTATGATTATTGATCATCCGAGTTTCGCAAAAGCGCAGAAGAAAATGTTCGAAAGTTACTGGGCCAACGCACTTACTCTGGAAGAGTTCAAGAACATGGTCGCTAACCTGCAATAGTATTCGCATCGGGGCCTGTATATCATTCGACGGCGACGATATTTTCCATCGATCATTCAAACAGAGAACACAAACCGCGTACACCTAAGGAGGAGTTATGAAGCGTCAGTTCACTCTAGTCACTATTCTGTTTCTAAGCATACTGTTTGCATGCACCGCGATTGCACAACTCAGTGGCATAAAGACCATTGGCGGTGCGGCGCCCGATTATGCTTCAATCAAGGCGGCGCTGCTCGCATTGAAAGCCCAAGGAGTCACATCGCCCGGTGTCACGTTCGCGATTCGCACCGGTACATACGCGGAAGACTCGCTGATTGTGCGGACATCCACCGCGACCGCCGGATCTCCCATTGTGTTCAAGCCGGATGTCGGAGCAACTGTGGTCATCAACGTTACTCCACCCTCAACGTCATTTAACTTTGCAATCAAAATTGACTCGACGAAGTATGTGACATTTCAAGGAAGCAATAACAACACGACCAGCCGTGATATGACCATCAACGCACTCGGCGCCAATGGCCGACAGGGTGTATGGTTCTTTGGAAACTGCAGCTACGGTTCTATCAAGAACTGCATCGTTACTGCACAAAGGGACGCGGCGTCGCCGTCTATTTCCTCGTATTGCATCAACTTTGAATCCTCCACGACGGGGAGCGGCAACGATGCCGACTTTGCGCTCATTGAAAACAACCTTACTCGTTACGCGTATTATGGGATCCGTTGCGTTGGAGTGAGAACCGGTGATTGCATGGAGTCGCCGATCATACGAAACAATGTTGTTGATTCGGTTACCAATACCGGCATATATACCACCTCCACCAACTACGCGCTGATTCACGGGAACGATATCAACACGAAACGTGGCAGCGCAACAGGGCAATGGGGCATCCTCGTTAGCGGTGGCACGTTTAAGACGCGCGTCTACAATAATCGCGTGCACGATATGAACCAATTGGGCGCGTTCTTCACGTATGGCATCTATATCAATAGTGCTTCGGATCTTGGCCAGCAGAGCGTGTTTAACAACTTTGTGTGGAATCTGAACGTGCCAGCGTCCGGAGGCGGCACAATTTACGGAATCTACAGCGGCGCGACAAACCAGGCGATTCCCGATACATTCGCGTTTAACACCGTGTACCTTTCCGGTGGTGGTGCAGGATCAAAGACTTCGTACGCGTTTGGGAAAGCTTCGTCGGGCGCGCCAGTTGTTGCGTACAACAACATCTTCCAGAATTCCCGGAGCGATAGCGGCGGCATCTCGGCTGCAATCTACAAGAGCACTGCAGCAGCAGTCTTACTATCGAACAACAACAATCTGTATGTAGCTTCAACTTCAGCGGCAGATACGACGCACGTTGTCGGTGCCATCGGCACGGTAAAATATCAGAAGATTCAAGATTGGCGCGCAGGAAATGGCAGCGACGTTCAGAGTTTCGATGAGAACACGCCGTTTCTCAGCGCGACCGACTTGCACATCCAAACAGGCGTTCCTACGCTGATCGAATCAGGGGCAATTCCGTTTGGAAACATCTCAATCGATATCGATGGGAATGCAAGGCAGGTCAACTTCCCCGATGTGGGAGCTGATGAAGGCGGGTTCTCATTACTTGATCAGTCAGCTCCAACAATCGCTCACACTTTTCTTGGCGGTACTGCCTTTACTGGGAACCGAGTTGCTGTGGCGACGATTGCGGATCCGTCAGGGATTGCAACGGGGGCGGGTAGCCCGAGGTTGTGGCATAAGCGCTCAACCGATGTATCCTTCACATCAATTGTTGCTGATTCGGTTCGTGGAAGCGCTTATTACTTTACCATCCCCGGACATCCCACGGGTACAACAGTTCAGTATTATCTCGCAGCACAGGACGCATCTACCAACAACAATTTCGGTACGTTACCCGTTGGTGGATCTGGAATCAATCCACCTGGTTCAACACCGCCTGCGATTCCCATCAGTTACGTTGTGCAGGCACCTCTTGCATCTGGCACGTACACCATAGGTTCCGGTGGCAACTTCCCGACCTTGGACTCAGCGTTCAACAAGCTGCGCTTCGACGGTGTGGCAGGCACCGTGACATTCAACCTTATTGATTCATTGTATCTTGCACCGGGAAAACCGCTCCAGAACTTGCGGCTTGCTCAATCGAAGTTCACAACCGTCAACGGCGTTCGAGAAGATCTTGCCTTGCCGAGCGCCTATGAATACGATGCGCCCGATACTGTCGGCGCGCTCTCGCTACAGGGACCAATTGTCGGAGCAAGCGCAACAAGTCGCGTCACGTTCCGGCCCGCTCCCGGCGTGAACGCGCGGCTCGTCGGAAATGGTGCATGGGTCGCACGCATGTTGGATGCCAGCTATGTAACGTGGGACGGCATCAATGCAGGCGGGACGAGCCTTCGCGTCAATGCCACTGCGGGATATGGCATCGTCCTGGAAGGCAATTCCGATTTCTGTACCGTACAGAACATCTCCTTTGCGACACCGAGCTTTACTTCGATAGTTCTTCAAACCAGAACCGCGGATGCGCCGGACAGTATCATGATCAGGAAAAACACGGTGGGGGGATATTCGTTCAACGGCGTGTTTATGTCGGATTTGTTCCCCGGAGCAACCGGAATCTCACGGAACATTCGAGTGACGGACAATGATTTTGGAACTGCCACTGACAGTATCGCGCAGGCCGGCATCATCTTCCAGTTTGTCAATGGACTGGTCATTGACAACAATCGTATCAGAAATGTTTACAAAAGTACCCTTGCGGGAAATACGCAAGGGATCGTTGGGCAGTTCCAATACTTCAACGCCAAGATCTACAGAAATATTATACGAGATATTAGCCGGCGATCGGGTTCAACTGCCTCATCGGTGTACGGCATCAACCTTTTTGGAGCGACACCTGATACGACAAACGTCGATATCTACAACAACATGATTTATGGTCTTGACAATCAGTCGACAAGCACGAGCGGAATTGTCGGTGGTATTCAGGTGTCGACCGGAATCAATGATACTATCGCATACAACACGGTCTATCTTACCGGTAACGACGCGGCAGCAATTGTCACATCAGCGTTGAGGATAGGAAATCCAACCGCGGGGGCCCGCCAGGTGTGGCGTAACAACATTGCCATCAACGCTCGCATCACAACAGGAACCGGGCGGGCAATTGCGTTTTACGTCGGCACAACAACCGGACAGTATTCGTCGAACTACAACGACTTGTACGTTCCAACGCGAACAGGGAGCCATATTGCTTCGGTGTTCTTCACCAACTACACGACGCTTGCTGCATGGCAAGCAACGGGCCCCGATGTCCAAAGCGTGAGCGTGATGGCAAATTTCCGTACTCCGGATTTGCACATCGACTCGACGATTGCTTCCCCCATAAACGCAGGAGCCACGCCTATCGCAGGTATCACGTCAGACTTCGATGGACAAACGCGTAGCGCAACAACACCGGACATCGGAGCGGATGAGATTGGTCCGATTACCGATGTGAACGATCAGACGCTGCTGCAAGCCCCGACTACGTATGCTTTGTATCAGAACTATCCGAACCCGTTCAATCCGAGCACGACGATAAGATTCCAGATACCAGAGATCAGAGGTCAGACATCAGAGGTCGGTCGCGTGACGTTGAAGGTATACGATGTGTTGGGAAAGGAAGTGGCAACTTTAGTGAATGAGAATCTGCCCGCGGGAACTTATGAGACAACGTTTGATGTGCGCCAAACAAACGGCGGGCAGGCGAACGGTTTGGCGAGCGGCGTATATTTCTACAGACTCACCGCCGGGGGGGTCTCAGATTCCAAACGATTATTGCTCCTGAAGTAGATTCGAGCGCGATTCCGGAGTAGAAGTCCCAAACCGAAAGGCTAGGGACTTTTTTTTTATCCCTTCCTTTTCCGTGTTCACAAAATTTTCGTTTCACAAACTCATTGAGCTTTTCTCCGCGCAAACGTACATTGTTAGTGCAATTCACTCAATTTTGTTCGGGGGAAACGATGATATCATTTCTACGAGGTTTCAGTCTTTGCAAGACTTTGTTCTTGCTCTTGCTTTCCATGTCGCAAGCAGCAGCATGGCAGTTGAACTTTCCACAGGACACGGTCGCCTACAACGACAAGTTCAACAACAGACAAAGCATGGCGTTCGACTCAAAAGGAAAGGTTCATATCGCGTACAACGGACAGACAGGAACCGCTGCGGCTACTTCGGAGATCTATTATGTTGCCGAGAGCGGAGACTCGGTGTTGACGATTCAGGTAACAAACAACGCCGTTGACGATCACTACCCTACCATTTGTGTGGATCGGAGCGACAATGTCCACATTGTGTATGAAGTACGCGATGCTTCGAACTTGTTCCAGGTAGTGTACACACGTCTGCTCAACGGCGCATTCACCGCGCCGGTGTTTATCACACAAGGCGGGGTTAACAAAGCCACTCCCTATGGCGCAATCGGTCCCGACAGCGTGATGCACGTTGTCTATCATACTTATCCGCCCACCGGAACACAGTATGCGTACTACCGAAAATATGACTTGAGGGACTCCGCTCTTTCCGGGGAGCAACAGCTTACGGAGGCAGGAATAACGGGCGACTTCGATTCGGCGATTGCAACCGACACAGCCGGATATGTTCATATTGTCGCGAAGTCCGGTTCTGCGTTCGGCGGTCTGTTGAAGTACTTCACCAATCGCTCGGGCGCTCTCGTCGAGGTACCGACCGGCGTGACGGGCAACGTTGACTATCCGAGAGTTCTGGTTGACAAGCGCAACGTCGTTCATATTCTCTATCGAAGCACCAGCGCGTTGCGGCTGTACACCGTCAACAATGCGACGGGCGTATTCGGTACACCAATGCCGCTCACTCCAACCGGACAGCGCCCTGCAGGATACCACAATTTCGCGGTAGATGATGAGAGCCGATTGTATTTCGTGTATCAATCGAGTTCGTCTTCGTCGGGAAAAGGATGGTATCTCGTGCATGGGAAGGCTGGCAGCTTCTCGGACACCACACTGGTGTCCGATCTTCCGCCGGGCTACGTCACACGGAACACTTCGGCAATTGCGGCGCGCGGCAGAGGCGAAATCGCTGTCACGTATTCCCCCGGTATTGTGCGGAGCGGTACTGCAATGTGCGACATCTTCATGAAGCGCGGCGTGTTGTCAACAACAAACGTCTCGGGTGCGACGGGTCTTCCCTCGGCATTCGTGCTGCATCAGAACTATCCGAACCCGTTCAATCCAAGTACAAGAATCAAATTCCGGATAGGAGATGTCGGAGGTCAGAGGTCGGAAGTCAGTCGCGTGATGTTGAAGGTGTACGATGTATTGGGACGCGAAGTCGCGACGCTGGTGGATGAGAATTTGAGCGCTGGAAAATATGAAGCCACGTTCGATGCGAAAGGTCTTGCGAGCGGCTTGTATTTCTACCGCCTCCAATCCGGCAGCTTTGTGGAAACGAAGAAGCTGATGGTGTTGCGATAGTCTTGGTGCGCGCGATTTCTTTCTCATGAAGTGACCTCACAAGTTCGATCCTCAATCAGGGTGAGTCAAGAAAGACTCTCCCCCTTTTTGTTGTTGTATTGCCTCCCTCGGGCCACCACGGCAGGGAATAGTTGAACGAGCGCAAGAAGACGTTGATCCGCCTTCAACGCTTTCAAAGGGATCCAGTTGCATTTCTAACGACTTAACAACTAATTGTGTAAGACTATTCCTCTCTTTAGCACTCTCATCAGAGACGCGAAACGAAAACCTCATTCATGGTTCAAAGAATTTTCCGACTCGTCGCCGTAAGCATCTTACTTACGCTGGATTTGAGCGCCCAAACCCGGCAAATCATATTCGACTCCTTTGGCATTGAGCATGGATTATCGGAAGGCATCGTCCTTTCGGTTGTGCAGGATCGGCGAGGATTTTTGTGGTTCGCTACCGCCGATGGACTGAATCGTTTTGACGGATATTCATTCACGACATTTCGTACGAGTGCCCGCGACTCGTTCACCATCTCATCGAACTATGTCAACACGGTGTATGAAGATCGCAACGGGAATCTCTGGATTGGCTCGACCGGAGGTCTTGATGTTTTTGATCCGAAGACTGAACGATTTCATCGATACAATTTTTCTCCCCTCAAGAGTCCCAAGGGAAATTCGTTTTCCGTGATTCCCATATTTGAAGATTCCGATGGCGCAATTTGGATCGGAATTCTTGGAGGAGGTTTGACGAAATTGGTTCTTGGAACGGAACACACATTCCCTCCGGAAATTGATCGCATCGAATCCTTTACGTACAAACCCGAAGACCCAATGAGTATCAGCAATAATCAAGTCTCTTCAATCGGCGAAGATGACAAGGGAAATCTTTGGGTTGGAACGTGGGAGGGTGGACTGAACATGTTGAACCGGACATCGAAGGCGTTCATGCATTTCCGTCACGAGAAAAATAATTTAAACAGCCTCAGTCATGATTTCGTGCGCGTTGTGTATGCCGATGTCCATGGTGCGCTGTGGGTCGGAACGGAAGGAGGAGGACTCGACCGAATTGCGAATCGCAAAGAAACCGGCAGACCAACGTTCACTCACTATCGGAATGAACAGAAAAAAGAGGGAACCCTTTCACACAATGTTGTCCGCGCGATTCATGAGGACAAGCACGGGAATCTCTGGATAGGAACAGATGGCGGCGGAATTGATCTGTATGATCGCTCAAAGGATTCATTTGTCAATTTCCGGCGCGACGCGGCTTCCGCCGCAAGCATCGCCAGCAATCGCGTTGTCAGCATTTACGAAGATCCTTCGGGGTCGCTCTGGTTCGGGACGTGGGGGAATGGCGTCAGCCGGTTTTCTCCTGCGGCGGCCAAGTTCCGCAATGACGAAAATTTCGATGCCATGCTCACGCGGCTTACAAGCAGGTTCATACTTGCGCTCTACGAAGACTCACGCCATCGACTCTGGATTGGAACTCATGGAGGCGGGTTGAACATGTACGACGCAGCAACAAACAGCGTAACGCAGTACGTTCATGAACTGAAGAATCAACGAAGTCTGATCAACAATGTCGTTTGGAGCATCACGGAGGACAAGCGCGGCGACATTTGGATGACAACCGATCAGGGAGTTGAGCGGCTCTCGGTGCGTGATGGAACATTCTCTCACTTCCAACACAACCCCATAGACAGCAGCAGTCTGAGCGACAACTTTGTGAGCCGTATTCTTGCCGACCGTTCCGGCTTGATCTGGATTCTTGCACCGAATGCAGTAAACAAACTTGACCCTTCAACAGGAAGAGTTACTCGCTATCCGTTGATGACTTCCGACGGCGATTTACTCCCGAGCAACACCGTAAGCGCGTTGTATGAAGATCGCGCAGGCGAGTTGTGGCTCGGCATCGGCGGGCTTGCGCGTTTCGACATGGAAACCAGACGGATGATTCACTACAAACACTCGTCAAGCGATTCACAAAGCATGAACGTTACGGTGAGCAGCATACTGCAAGACCGAAACGGTGCAATGTGGGTCTCGACATTTGGCTCCGGCGTGTATTCGTATGATACAACGGGTGGGCAATCCGCACATTACTCCGAGAAGGAGGGTTTACCCAACGATGTTGTGTACGGGATACTCGAAGATGCGCGCGGCTTCCTGTGGATGAGCACCAACCGCGGGTTATCGAAATTTGATCCGGTTGCGAAGACATTTAAGAACTATGATGTTCACGACGGCTTGCAAAGCAACGAGTTTAACCGCGGCGCTTACCTTGCGCTGAGCGATGGTCGGATGATGTTTGGAGGCATTAACGGAATCAATCGCTTCTTCCCCGACAGCATCCGCGACAACACACACATTCCGCCGGTTGTGCTCACGTCCTTCAAGAAGTTTGATGAAGTTGTGCAATTCGATTCCGCGATCTCAGCCATTCGGGCAATTGTTCTGAACTACAAAGAGAATTTCTTCTCGTTTGAATTTGCCTCGCTCGATTACGCAGAGCCGTCCAAGAACCTCTACATGTATATGCTTGATGGATTGGAACAATCGTGGTCGAAACCGGGCACACGCAGAAGCGCGCGCTATACGAACGTCGATCCTGGCGAGTACGTCTTTCGTGTCCGCGGTTCAAACAACGATGGCACGTGGAATACCGAAGGGATCGCTGTGCGCGTCACGATCACGCCTCCGTTTTGGAGAACGTGGTGGTTTAGCGCTGCATCTGTTTTTGCCATTGCGGGAGTCTTTGGCGGTTCGATACGCTACATTTCAACGCGTAAATTGAAAAGGCAATTGGAGGAACTGGAGCGCGAGCGCGCATTGCAACAGGAACGCGAACGCATATCGCGCGATTTGCACGATCATGTTGGCGCTCAGCTTGTTAATATCATTTCCGGGTTGGATTTGGTAGGAAAGTATTCTCCGCCAACCGAGACGCGGGCGCAGCGTCTGCTTCAATCACTGCAGCACGACGCGCGATCCAGCATTCTCCAACTTCGCGAAACTATCTGGGCAATCAAGACAAAAGCCATGACACTCGATGCGTTTGCCCAGCAGGTCGAAAACTATTCGCGCAAACAAATGGAATTCCAAACGGATGTTCAGCTTCATTTTGAATCGGACAGGTCCGTGTCGGTTGAATTGACGCCGGTTCAAGTGCTGAATTGCTTTCGCATAATCCAGGAAGCGTTGACGAATTGCGCCAAGCATGCCAATGCAGAAAATATTTGGGTGAAGCTTCGATGGGTGGAGAGCGGGAAACTTGTCGTGATTGTAAAGGATGATGGTGTTGGAGTGCATAAAACCGCGAATGAAGATCGCGTAGGCAATGGCCTTCTCAATATGAAACGACGAGCCGACGAACTTGGCGGCACATTGCATTGGGAACCCACAGTCGGCACGGGAATGATCCTCAAGGTTGAGATTCCGATCGCAAAACCATAATACCTCCTTTGGGGTATTGTGAACTACACGGCATTCCGTACTTTCTTACTATGACACCAATCAAAGTTGCCTGCGTCGAAGACAATACCTCGCTGCGAAAACGGTTCGAAGAACAATTTGAATTCTTCGATGACATTCAGCTTGTTGCGACATTTGCAACGGGCGAGGCCGCGCTCAATGCGCTCCGAAAATCCGCTCCGAGCAAACTTCCGGATATTGTTCTGATGGATATCGAACTGCCCGGCATGTCGGGCATCGACACAACCATTGCAATCAAAGAACTGTTTCCGGACATCGATGTCATGATGTTTACTGTTTTTGAGGATGAACTAAAAATCTTTCACGCCATTCAGGCCGGCGCCGCGGGCTATCTGCTGAAAGATGATCCGATTGAAGATGTTGCGCAAGCAATTCGCGAACTCCACGCCGGCGGCGCGCCGATGTCGCAATCAATCGCGCGTACGGTTCTGTCATTTCTGCGGACAAGGAATAACATGTCCGGAAAGGATTCGTTGATCGGGTCGGTTCACGAACCCGTTGAGTTCGACCTTTCGGTTCGTGAACTTGAATTGCTGCAAGGATTGGTGCAGGGAGAAACGTATCAGACTCTTGCAAAGAAACTCTTCATCTCCCCGCACACCGTAAAGACGCATATCAAAAACATCTACAAGAAACTTCACGTTCACTCGCGGGCGCTTGCTGTTCGTGTTGCGTTGGATAGAGGCTTGGTGTAGCAGTTCCAAAATTATTTCGGTCACATTCAAATCCTGTTCTCACATTCAATAACGTGAGAACAGGATTTTTTGTTTTTGTGAGTGATGCTAAATTACCCCCAATGGGGTATTGAGCGGACTTTCGGTAATCCTATTTTGAGACAAGACAATTCGAATTCACATTTCTCCAACACCAAAACAGAGGTTACCCATGAAGAGAACACTTACCGCACTGACACTGAGCGCTATGCTTGTTATACAATCGTCCGCCCAATGGGTGGCAACAAACGGGCCGTTCGGTGGAGCTGTCCGCAAACTTGCTGTCATTGGAACAAATCTCTTCGCTGCAACGGACAACGTCGGCGTTTCTCTCTCGACCAACAATGGCACAAGTTGGACAGTGGTCAACACAGGTCTGCCGGCGAATCCTCTTGTCCATACTCTTGTGGCCAGTGGTACGAATCTCTTCGCATCGGTTTCAGCACGCGGGGTGTATCACTCCACCGACAGTGGCACAAGTTGGACTGCAATCAATAACGGCTTGACGAACACGAATGTGATGGCTCTCGCGGTAAGCGGCACGAATCTCTTTGTTGCAACTATGGGCGGCGTTTTTCGTTCGACCGACAACGGCGCAAACTGGACATTGGGCAGCACTGACTTAACAGGCACAAGTGTTCCGTCACTTGCCATCAGCGGCTCGAATGTCTTTGCAGGAACGGATGGACGCGGCGTCTTTCTCTCGACCAACAACGGCGTTAACTGGGCAGCGGCAAACAACGGCTTTCCTTCTCCGGCAACCACAACTGTGCATTCGCTTCTCGCGAGCGCCGAAAATGTTTTTGCAGGATATCACCGCGGCGTTGTTCTATCAACTAACAATGCCTCAACCTGGGCAGCGACGAACACCGGCTTTCCGAATGCAACCATAAACGTCATGTCTCTTGTCGCCAGTGGTGGAAATCTCTTCGCTGCAACATCAGGCAGTGGCGTTTTTCGATCAACCAACAACGGCGCAAGTTGGGCAACGTTCAACACCGGGTTGTTGAACACTACGGTGATGTCTCTTGCCGTTGTCGGTACGGAACTCTTCGCCGGAACGTTTGGCAGCGGAGTGTGGAGACAAGCCATTCCGACCGGTGTAAAAGAAGTGAGTGGAACGAATCCTGAAACATTTTCGCTCGAACAAAACTATCCGAATCCGTTTAACCCAAGTACAAGAATCAAATTCCGGATAGGAGATGTCGGAGGTCAGAGGCCCACACTGAGCGTAGCCGAAGGGTCGGAAGTCAGTCGCGTGATGTTGAAGGTGTACGATGTATTGGGACGCGAAGTCGCGACGCTGGTGGATGAAGAATTGGAGGCGGGAAGCTACGAAGTGAATTTCGATGCACGCGATCTCGCGAGCGGCGTATATTTCTACCGAATGACCGTACACGGTTTTGCAGACACCAGAAGGCTTTTGCTTCTGCGCTAACTCGGGAAGACGACTTGTTTGCAGTTACATTTGCGGACGGAAGCGGTGGTGAAGTTTCTCAAGAAGTGAGGGACGCAAAAGCGGATAAGTGGAGAGATGCATTGGTGAGCATCTGGAGAATCGGTATGCTGATCGCGATGGATTTCGTTCACGCGCTTTTGTACATTGTTGAGAGCCGATAGTGGCCAAACATTGGAACTCGACGATGAAAGAACCTCTCAGATATTTAGCAAACGCAAAAGAGACTTTAGGCAAGTCAGCTATCGAGGATGGTAGATACGCCGACGACAAGTATGTGAAGTCAGCATGCGGGATCGCCTACCTGGGTGTGCTGAAAGCGATTGATCAGTTTCTGCTCAAGAAAGGAGTCGGAACTAAGACGCTTCCCAGGAAAGTGGAGGAGTACGAAAAGGCTCTACGCAAATACGCAGCGCAGCACAATGGCAAGTTGCTGAAAGCATTCGGCGATATCTATGAGGAACTCCATATTGCCGGTTACTATCGAGGCAATCTTCACAGAGTGGACGTGGTGAAGGCAGCCCTTCGCGGAGCGGAAGAGTTCATCAAGAAACTGAATTAATGTCCCCCCTACACTATAAGCTGCAGGTAAGAGAATTCCACTTAGACAAAACGAATGCTCTTGTTGCTATACGTCGTCAAGATTGAGCCACAGATTTTACAGATTGTACCGATTGATTTCTCCACCTGTCTGAGGCAATCTGTGTAATCTGTGGTTATCAAACCCTGAGTGAGTTGAGCCACAGATTTCACAGATTACACTGATTGATTTCCTATCTGAGTCAATCTGTGTAATCTGTGGCTATCAATAACCCTGAACGAGGCTTCCTTCAGTTCCCACTGCAATCTCTGATGTCGGTTGATGGCGGCGAGCGACATGCTGATGCTGCGGAGCGCGCACTCCGCCATGATTCATCAAATTGAATCTGGATACAAGGCTTTGGAGGTTCTCGGTCAGTTTGTTCAGGTCCTCTGCTGACCGCGCGATCTGCTGCACGCCTGAAGCAGTCTGAGCTGTTACGCTGCGGATTCCTTCGACGTTCATCGAAATTTCTCCGCTTGCGCTGGATTGCTCCTCACTGGCAGCCGCGATTTGTGCGACCATGTCGGTCACTTGCTGCGAGATGTCCACAATCTCATTGAGCGATGCACCGGCCTTGTCTGCGCGTTCAATGCCTTCTTGCGCCTGATGTTGCCCTTTCTCCATTGAACTGACTGCCTCGCTCGTATCCGTTTGGATCTTCTTGATCATCTGGGCGATTTCCTTTGTTGCGTGCGATGTGCGTTCGGCCAGTCTTCTCACTTCATCGGCAACAACCGCAAACCCGCGCCCCTGTTCGCCGGCTCGAGCGGCTTCGATTGCGGCGTTGAGTGCAAGCAGGTTGGTTTGATCTGCAATATCGTTGATGACGCCGATGATCTGGCCAATCTGCTCGCTGGATTTTCCGAGCTGTGAAACGGTGCGCGCAGATTGCTGTACTGCTTCGGCGATCTGCTTCATGCCGGTGATCGTGTCGGTGACGACGCTGCCTCCGCGCAATGCAGCTTCGCGCGCTCGCTTTGCCGTCTCTGCCGCTTCGACCGCGTTTTGCGAGTTCTCGGCGATCGTCTTCGTCATCTCTTCGACGGCGCTTGCGACTTCGTCCGACTGACTGGATTGCTCGTTGGTGCCGGCCGCCATTTGCTCGGTGCTTGAGCTGATCTCGGCCGTTGCGCTCGCGACTGCTCCCGATGCCTCAGTCACATGCAGCAGTGTTTCGCGAATCGATCTGACAAACGCATCAAACGAGCGCTGGAGGTCGCCGATCTCATCCTTGCGCATTGTGTCGAACTGCGAATTCAAGTCGGCGTTTGCGATATTGGTGACAACAGCTTCGATTGGTTTGCGAATGGACGATGCAAAGAACAACATTACAACAACCACGCCGGCGATGACAAGCGTCGCGGCGATTGCAAGAATTATCGAGTCGCGCTCGATAATTCCTTCGGTGCGGGCTTCCGTCTCCCCATTGAACTTGTTCACCAGCACCACGAGTTGATCAATGGCTTGCCGATGGTCTTCATAGAGTTGTTTCATCTCGCCTGTAAGAAGCTGGCGCGCTCTCTCTCTATTTTGCGCGCGCAATGCCGAAAGAAACACTCCATCGCGCAGCTCGATGAACTTGACGGCAGGATCATAAGCCGCTGACAAGAGCAAGTCCTTCATCGCGCCGCTCGGCAGCTCGCTCTCCCAGTAATCGTGTCTGTCGTAAAACTCCTTCCGAAGGGAATTCGCTTTCACGACGAGTGACTCCAACTTCTGCGGATTCGTCTCGTCAAGCATCTGATATGTCACGAGATATGTCTCGACCAGGTATTCAGGGGGCGGGAGAATATCCGCCACCAAATCTTTTCCGCGAACGACTTCGGCATACATGGGACCATTCACCTGAACATTGGTCAGAAGGGAATAGAAGAATATGCCAATGCCTATCAGGCCAAACGCGATCAGGCCCGCCAGCAGGGCAAACTTTTTCGAAAGTTTGATATTGTTGAGAAAGGCTGTCACTGCAGAACTCCAGATTGTTAAACTCACTATGAATGCAAAACCCCAAACTGCACCACGCGCCCCATCCCCCCCATAAGAAATGGTTAAGACTCTATCACCACCCCCGCTAGAAGTGTTGATTGCGATGCGGCGAATTGTTGCTGCCCGAGATCAAACACACTCTGATTTGAAAAATCATGACGAAGTTCCAAACGTGTCAGCACAAAGGCCAGAGGCCGCATCTCCACCGTCAGAGTTCCTTCACCGAGCCGCTGCGCAACGCCGCTTGACCATCCATCACGATCATGAAATTCCTCAAAGCGAACTGCTACTGCGATATCCGATGTAACACTGTATCTGCCCATCACCGAGACTCCGTCCCACACAGCAAGGGCATCTCCGGATCTCTCATATCCGTAATCATAGTTGAGGTTGACGTACAACTGCTCCGTGATTTGCCAGTTGGCAATGAATCGACAGAACCGCTCACCTGCATCCACGGCAAAGCCTCCGCTACAGTTGGTGCGCCTCCGTCAGTGTGTTGTTGACCGTCGTCTTGCGGAGGCTTGGCGTCATTGGGTGCGAAAGTGGAATCCTCTTCGTCGGCGCTTGCTATGGTGTTAGTGAAAACGTCTTCCGAAGACGTCGGTGCAGTTAGGATTTGCTCGGATGTTGCGGTGGGAGCTTTCTCTGCTGGGTATGCGCGCATCTGAAACATCAGAAGTGCGGCGGATATGGCTATGCCGGTAGATCGTGCAACGCAGTTCATGGGAGATCCCGTTGTTCAATCAGAATATTGTCGACCTACCATCCTCAACGCAAACGCGATGCCAGTTATGTTGTCCACACTAGAGGGGCGAAAGCCAATTCAGTTCACGGTAAAGTATTGATCAAGGTAGAGAAGTGACCACGTGCTCAATATTGCGCAGTCTCCGACCGGTCGTCGGTGATATGAAATGCGCATTGCTTTGCTTAATCGCGAGCTCGCGATGATAGCGCGACGATGGAGTGTAATGCGTGACTGGTCTCATCGATTCTGATTCACTTCTTGATTCTCGAATGTCATTGCCGTATCATTGTACTGCAAAAGCCGTTCTCTGATAGCGTGAGTTGATGATGTATGTGTGGTAGCGGCTTTCCTCCTTTCAGTCTTGTCTCCCCCGCCCGCTTTTCCAATCCATCAGATTCTCTTTCTTTCAAAAAGGTAATCGAGCTATAGTGTTCGGACGTTGAACGTTCTTTGTCCAACGAACTTTCATCATTTTATCATTCGGAGTTCTTATGAAAACTCGGATAGCATTCGTGTGCCTGACAGTACTCTTTGCGCTGGCATTGAGTCGCGTGCAGAGTTTTTCTCAATCATCAACAAACTCGGTGATCGCGCCCTATTCATGGGATATGAGTCCTGCGGCTGTGAAGACATTCATGGCGAAAGAGCAACTCAAAACGGAGAAGGAAGATGAACTCTCCTTTCTTGAATCAGGAAACAGCGGGCATCAGATCACTTTCGAATTCCTGCGAGGCAAGCTCAGTCGAATAATGCACAAGCACGCATTTCAGGGCAATGTAGATATTGCAGAGAAAGACTACTTCAAGAGTAAAGAATCCTTCGATGCAAAACTCGGAGATCCGTCAAACGAGATGGACTCCGACCCATGGCCCCTTTTCTGGTGGGTGTACGACAGCGTGGAGGTTTACATGGCTCCTCTGAGCGACTCGTATTTGATTACCTACAGGAATTTACGTCTTCAACAATTGGCAGCAGCGAAAAGCGACTCGTTAAAGAACGCCGCCGCAGCGATTGAATCCGACAAGATTGCCTTTCAGGATACTTTCGACTCGAACAAGAATGGATGGACGGTTGGTACAACGGCGGAATACAAGGCGGAGATTATTCAAGGAGCGTACATCATAGAAAACCTCGCGGAGAAATCGATTCAGGCATTCTGGCGCAAAGTTGCTCTCGATACAACAAAAGATTTCTCGATCGAGGTTTCTACAAAATGGCTCGACGGCACGAACAAGTCCGGCTACGGACTCATCTGGAATCATGATGACTGGCCCAACACCAGGCAATTTCTGATCAACGCAAACGGCTCCTTCCGGCTTTGGGACATGAAGAATGGCAACGGCGGAAGTAAGGACTGGGTGACCACAGAAATCATCAACAAAGAGGGTGAAAATAAACTGAAGGTGAAGCGGGAGGGAAATAACATTCTCTACTACATCAACGGCAACCTTGTGTTTCGAAACGCATACCGGGGTTTCTACGGCAACAACTTTGGTGTGTATGTGTTCAACGAGCAGAAAGTGCAGTTCGATGATTTCGTTGTAACAAAGGAGCCAGGCACGGCAACGCCTGTCCGCCTCAAACCATCGTTCGGCAATCTCACGATCTACACACCCGTACCATCGTTAACGCCCTTGCAAATTCACATCGAACATGTCATGACAGTCGATGATCTTCAAGAACGACTCAACGCGATCTCGAATAACAAGCCCTCGCAGTTTGGCGACGCGTCCGGACACTACGCGTTGCTCGGAGGAACTCTTGACCTGGCGGAGGGAAGTTTACCGGTGAACGATTCGTACGATGGAACCAACGGGAACAATAACGAACCAATCTCATCCTCGATGCCTAACAATATCAAGGGTCTCGCAGTCGGGCCGTTTGCCGGAACGAACTGGAACAACGACATTCCCAACCAATTCAGCCCAACGCAAAGTGGCGACTATTACTATTCGGTCAATCTTCCTTATGGGAAATACAAAGTATCGTACTCATTCTTTGAGGGAGACGCGCTGTCGTACAGCAGCGCATTCGGTCAGAGTGTTATCGAGATCAACAGCGCGAGCAAGGTGATTCCGGTTTCGAAGAGATAAGAGTCGGCCGGAAATGCTATAGTTCACTCATGTTATCTGTTCACTTCTGTCCTAAGAACCCTTGCAAATTTGCAAATCCTTGATTGCTACATGAATGGTGTTTACCTTCAGTTGGTTGCGATGGCAACCATCCCCCATAAGAACTCACCACCAGGAGCAATCATGAAACCTTCTCTGTTCGTCTGGTTGTGGATAATTCTTTTCCCGCTCTCAGCCCTATCGCAGACCGAAGGGAAAATCATTTTCTCTAACCAGTTGATCGATCCGGCGAAACCAGAAAAAACTCTCCAGGAGTTCAAGGCCGGAGATCCCATCTATGCGATGGCATTCGTGCCCAAGTCATTTGCGGCCATCATCAAGAACGAGACCGCGAAGAAAACCTCGGTCGAAATTTTTCTCTACGTCATCAAACCCCCGCTCTATTCGTATCAGCAACCGAGTGAGAATCAACTCGTCTTCAGCACGCTGTGGATCTCAGGGAAAGCAATGCAGAACACAAAACTTCCGTTGGACATTGTTCCCCAGGCGAGTAGCATGACAGCCTACGGAACATCAGATCTGACCTACACGAAGTTCGGCCAGCAGTTTGACGGTCCGGTAAAATTTGCCGAGGCGCTCTCCGGACTGGAAAGAGGAAAGCATACGATCATGGTCAAGCTCAACTGTAACTATGAGTCTGTTGCAGAGGGTCAGTTCACAATTGAAGGGACGGATTTCTCCGTGTACAAGAATCTGTCAGACAAACTCAACGCGGCGGCAGCCGGCATACAAACCCAAAGCGCGACAGTGCCGAAGCCGGCTATGACTGATGCGAAACTCGAAGCGGAAATGCTCGACGCATTGAAGAGTTCACAGACATTCAAAACCCGGATGCAAGGCGCCGTGCTCAAGCTGGTGATCACCGATCCTGACTGGAGTATTCGGAGGCACGAGATTTCCGGCGCGATTTTGCATCGGTACATTCGGGCTGCGGTGGCAGTCAAGGAAGGTGGAGGAACGTGCCGTGTGTGGCCGCTCGTAACATTCCAGCAGGACTACGTTGGCAATCGATTTCAGAAAGCCAAGTTTGATGGAGTCGGCGACCCATACCAGATTCCCTGTGAGAACGTAAAGTAGGCAAGGTATCGCGTTTGCCAGTGTCATGGACGGCAGGCGGGGATCGGGGGGTTAGCGCGGATTGTTGCCAACCCACCAGCAATCGCTCCTCACCGAGAGGTCTGGCCGAAAAGCCCTGATGGAAGAAAACCGCCAAGGCTCCTCCGAAAGGAGTCCTTCGGACAAGACGCCAAGGTACTGAAACGCAATCGATTTTAAGATTTTCTCTGAAAACACTTGGCGTCTTGGTCTACGACTCGTCTACGACCCGTAGGGTAGAGCGGTAATTTTTTTTTATGATGGGTATTCGGCTGCGCTTCTAGTAGCAGGATGTTGAAAAAGAAAGAAACGATCCACGCAGGCGTGAACTTCGTGGATAAGAATAGAGGTTTTTCATCAGCGTCATCTCGACGGCCGTCAGGCCGCGTGTTTCTATTCCTTTTCTAAAAATCAGAATTCAGATGATGAACAGCGCAGTACTGCCTGTTCGACGAATGGAGTCTCCGACGAGTAGCCAAGGCAGACAGGGATTGGAGGATGCTGCAAATTCGGTTTCATCCCTTGCAACAGAAAGATGCGTTCAGTAGCTTAAGACGGGGGAGCCATCCGCGAGTTTGTCCATCATCCTTCCCCTGTTCTTTCCCAAATCCCTTTCGTAATCATCCAAACGAAAAAACACAGGAGGATTTATGATTCGAACGCATTACTATATCATCGTGCTTGCCGCCGTGCTTATGATTTCCGGCTGCAAGAAAGATGAGGCAACGACGCCCACGGAGAATCAATTCACCAATGGCTTGACGCTTGGTACAGGAATGAATGCCAGCACGTTTCAGGTGACTGGCGAGACAACAACGTTCACGCGCGTCGGGGGCACGGTGATGGTGTACTGGCGACTTGAATCGGCGACCGACATGGCAGGATCGCAAGTGAAGATTCGTCTGGACAAACAGACGAGCGGCGTGTATGCGCCATTCGACAGCGCCACCTATAACAACCCGCAATCCACCGGCCACATCATGCTCTCTTCATTGAGCGTGACTTCGATCGGAACATACCGCGCGACGGGAGTATTGATCACCGGAACGAAAGTGGTCGCTTCGAAGGACTTTACTGTTCAGTAGATGTGCGGCTTGATGCGAAGAAGCCAACGTGATGTAAGGTGAAGTATGTTTGATTCGATGAGGGCGGCAGGGAGTCGCCCTCACTTTTTTTCGTGGAGTCCTTCCTGGTGAACTTGGAGATTCCCGAAAACGTCGGGGAAACATGTTGACTTTTTTTTATTGTCATTCTGAACGGAGTCCCAACTTCCTTCCATGTTGGGACGGAGTGAAGAATCTCGACGAGTCGAGTCTTCGACCAGAACAGGTTACTGGATTCTTCGCCTCTGAGATCCCGACTATGTCGGGACAGAAAGACAGTTCTTAGGCAGTTTCGATGGGGAATCTCCACTGGTGAACGTATTGATTTGCAGTGGGGAATACGGTACATTTTCATAGTCATCTCAAACTTAAACAACGTGCTCTCACCTCGTGCGGCAGTCCAGCGTCTTTTGGTTCCTTCTATCCGCGATCCTCTGTTGTCTCTTCGAAGTTCAGGGTCAGACGAAGATAACGTATCGTCCCCGATTTGATTCGACGGCGACGCCTCGATTTTCCTTCTATCCATTTCGTGTTCAGAAACGTCCGCGTGTCGGCGTAGTGCTGAGTGGCGGCGGCGCCCGCGGCGCGGCGCAGATCGGCGTGTTGCGAGTTCTCGAACAGAACGACGTGCCCGTCGATTTCATCTCGGCGACAAGTATGGGAGCAATCATCGGCGGTCTCTACGCTTCGGGCTATTCGACATCCGAAATCGAAAGTCTCGCGCTCGGCACAGATTGGAATGAATTGCTCTCGCTCTCCGATGCGGCAAGCAGGCGAGATCTCGCGATCGATCAAAAGCTTGCCGCCGATTGGAGTTTTCTCGTCGTTCGATTTCAAGGACTGAGTCCCGTTATTCCGCGTGCGGTGTCGTCGGGCATGCGGCTCATGAATTTTCTCAGCGAGCAGACGCTGCAAGCCGTGTACCATCCCAACCCGACATTCGACAATCTCAAGGTCCGATTTCGCGCCGTCACAACCGATCTGGTTTCGGGCAAGCGCATTGTGCTCGATCATGGCTCGTTGGCGGAGGCGCTGCGGGCAAGTTCTACCGTGCCGTTGCTGTTCAATCCCATCGAGAAAGATTCGATGCGTCTGGTGGATGGAGGACTTGTTACGAACATTCCGGTTGATATCGCAAAGTACGCCGGCTGCGATCTGACGATTGCAGTGAACACAACGAGCGGCCTCCGATACATGGATGAATTGCGCGCGCCCTGGCAAACTGCCGATCAGATCATGGGCATCATGATGCAGCTCTCCAATCAGGAACAGCTCAAGATGTCCGACGTCGTCATTACGCCGATGGTGGGACGACATTTGTCTTCGGACTTCTCGGGCATCGACTCGCTGATCAGAGCGGGTGAGCACGCCACAGCGTTGCATCTCGACTCGATACGCACTCTCTACGACCGCGCTCTGGCTCACATGGATTCGGTCGAGGAAAACGAAGAACTGATGTTTGCCGATATCCTTGCGGAGTTTGAAGGCGATGACGGTCCCGACTCACTCATTCTGAAAATCAAGAACGAAGCGTATGCCGGAGCATTGACATCGCGCCAAATCCGACATCATATCCGTACGCTGTACGACACAGGCAATTTCTCCGATGTCGAAGTTGACGTGTTCCCGGATGACCGTCCTATCAGAGTCGTCTATCGACTGAAGGCGCATCCCGTCGTGCGCAACGTGGTATTCACCGGGAATGATCGTGTTACCATTGACAGCCTCAGCGCGGAATTCCGTCCGCTAATCAATCGCGTGCTAAATGAGAAGAAACTCAGTGAGTCAGTTGAGGGCATGCTGCGCCTCTACCGGAAGCTCGGCTGCTCACTGGCGCGAGTATCGACCGCCTCGTTTGATACGTCGTCGGGCGTGCTGTCGGTGACGATCAATGAAGGCTCCATCGAAACCATCGACGTGAAAGGCGGAGAGCGAACGGAGCGATCGTTTGTGCTGCGCGAATTCAACATGAAGCCGGGCGAAGTGTTCACGATCGGGAAAGCCGAGACTGGCCTGACGAATCTCAACAGCACAAACATTTTTGAGTACGCGTATCTCGAAGTGTCGTACGTTAATCGTCAACCTCTTCTCACAATTCGACTCGCTGAGTTACCCTCGCAGTTGATTCGCTTCGGATTGCGGCTCGATGACGAACGGAGAATGCAGGGGACGATCGACATCCGTGACGAAAATTTCCGCGGCATCGGCACAGAACTTGGGCTTACACTTGCGGGCGGCAGCAGAAATGGGGCTGCGAATCTGGAGTTCAGATCGAACCGGCTGTTTAGTCCGTTGTTTACGTTCAACATCGGAGCGTTTGCGAGCATCTATAATAGTAACGTGTACACCGACGATCCGAACGAGAAACGGCCGCGTCGCTACAATCGCGTGCTGACAGGCGAGTACTCCGACATCCGGTGGGGTGGACGCATCGTTGTTGGCGCGCAACTGGAGCGTTTGGGCGGGACCACGCTGGAGTGGTCGCTGCAAGATGCGCGGATCAGGAGCGTCGAGAATGCAAATGGATTGGAGGAACACTACACGCTTTCGCTCCTCAAGTTCGGCACCGTCATCGACAGCCGCAACTCCGTGCCGTTCCCGACCTCCGGCATCAATCTGAAATTGTCGTACGAGGTCGCCTCGACGAATCTTTTGAGCGACGTCGGCTACAACGCGTTGCGGTTCATGTACGAGAGTTACTCGTCGTGGGGGAGATGGATTACGTTTCACCCGCGCTTCTCGTTCGGCTTTGCCGATATCACGATGCCGTTGGGACAACAGTTCAGACTCGGAGGCCGCGAATCCATGTTCGGCACACGCGAAGACGACCGGCGCGGCAGGCAGATGCTTGCAGCCAACTTTGAATTTCGGTATCGTCTTCCCATCGACTTCGTGTTCGACAGCTACTTCAAAATACGGTACGATATCGGCGCCATCTCGGAGATTCCCGAGCAGATCAAGTTCAAGCTGTTCCGTCACGGCATCGGAGCGGAGCTTGCATTTGATACGCCGATCGGCCAATCGGCGTTTGCCGTAGGAAAAAGTTTTTACGTCGCGCGCAATCTTCCGAACAGTCCAATCCAGGAAGGGCCGCTTCTCTTCTACTTTGTCTTGGGCTACGAGCTGTAGAAGCGCCGTTCTTTTCGTGAATGAATGTTTCAGGCTGTTGAAAAAGGCTCTCATGTCATTCCGATGGAGCGCTTCGACTTTGCTCAGCACAGGCTGCGCGACTGAGGAATCTCTCCCTTTTGGGATCAGATTCTCCCGAGGGGATGCCTTCGGCACTCACCCCGCCAAAGAGCGTCGGGGTTCGTCCTGCCGAAGGCATCACTTCGTGAGAAGGACCTCTTTGGGGGAATGACATTGACCTCAGTTTTTCAACAACCTGTTAGGGAACGCACCGTGAGATTGTTGATCGCCGCTTGTTTCATCCTCCTCTTCGCTTTCGTTCAACACCATCTTGCCGCACAGACATTGCAACTGCGGTTCACGTCTTCCGATCAGATCATCCTCAATCCCGAACGCGGACTCTACGATGTCGAAGTGACCGGAATGGTTGTCGGACGAATCACGCCGTATCAGCGGCTCGATCTAGCTGAGCTGAGAAAGATTCGTCAATCGTGCACGCTGCTGTTCCGATATTTTGGTCTGAAGGAGTGGCGCACCAGTGAGCTTCCTCTTCATATCCTGCAAAACATCTCCGACGACTTTGCGGCAATTCGTTCGGCGGGACTCAAATGCATTCCCCGCTTCACCTACTCGGCAGAAATCGGTGAGCCTGATGCGACGCTCCCGATTATTCTTCGACACATTGATCAGCTGAGGCCGATTCTCCGTCAGAACAAAGATGTCATTGCAGTGCTGCAGGCGGGCTTCATTGGGGCGTGGGGCGAGTGGCACAACTCGACCTCGGGCAACATGGCGCTGGAAAACCGAAGAGCAGTGTTGATGCGTTTGCTCGAAGCGATGCCGACCGATAGAATGCTTCAGGTGCGAACGCCCTGGCACAAGCAAGAAGTTCTTTCGCTGCGATTTGACACAAGCGCGGCCATCACCGCGGCTCAAGCCTTCTCAGGCTCGGCTGTTGCGCGCATCGGCCATCACAATGATTGCTTTCTCGCGGATGCGAGCGACATGGGAACGTACTGGCACAACGGCGCGATCGACACTGCCGGAGCGAAAGCGTATCTGCGACTCGACAACCGCTTTGCGCCGATGGGAGGCGAGACATGTCAGCTCAGCGAGTACTCACTCTGCCCGATTGCGCTTTCCGAGATGAAGCGTCTGCGCTGGTCGTTTCTCAATCGCGGCTACAACGAAAAGGTGATCGGCGGCTTTACGGTCGGAGGCTGCATGACGGAGATCGAGCGAAGGCTGGGCTATCGGATTTCTGCGCTCTCCGGCGAAGTGAGTTCCGCGACGGCGCAAAGAGGCAGCTTGCAGTTCCGACTTCGATTGACGAACTCCGGCTGGGCATCGCCATTCAACCGACGCGCTGTTGAGTTGGTGATGAGGAATAGGTCTGACGGGAAAACATTTCGCGCGGGGCTTTCTGCTGATCCGCGATTCTGGCTCACTGGCGATACAGTGAGCATCGACGCGTCCGTCGGAGTTCCCGTGTCAATGGCCAGTGGCCTCTATTCACTTTTCCTGCATCTCGCTGATCCTGAGCCGCTGCTGCACAACAGGCCGGAGTATTCACTTCGTCTTGCAAACGACAACGTCTGGGATTCAACCACAGGCTGGAACCGGCTCGCAGATTCTATCCTGATTGATCCGTCGGCAAGCGGAAGTGTCTATAACGGAACGACATGGTTTGAACCCATCTCGCGCACGAGCGGTTCAGCGGCGCCGAGCCTCTTCGGGCTGCTGCAAAACTATCCTAATCCCTTCAACTCCTCTACAACAATTTCTTTCGTGAACTCCGAGGCAGGGAAAGTCACGCTGCGCGTGTTTGATCTTTCCGGCAAACGCGTGGCGACACTCTATAATGATTCTCTTCCTTCGTCGCCGCTGCCGTACACTCTCGAGTGGGACGCGTCGCGCTTTGCCAGCGGCGTCTATGTTGTTCAGCTTACCTCCATCCCCGCAAACGGTGCACCGTCTCTCTTCGATGCACGAAAGATACTGCACGTGAAGTAGCGCTCACCTGTCACCGAACCTCTCTCTGTCACCGCTCTGCAGTCGTTCAACTGTGACTGCAATTACTTTTTGTTGCGATTTTTTTTTGCAACATGATACGGCAAGCAAACCGCACATCTTAAACACGCTCACATGAGAACCGAAACAGAATACAATTTGCGGCGCGTGCAGGCACACCAACCGCTGATCAGAGATTATCCGGCGGTGTTACTGCGCGGCAAGTGGATCATTCTTGGCGTGACGTTCTTGTCGCTCGTCGCGGCGTTCGTCTTCACGAAACTACGCCAACCGACGTATCAGGCAAGTACGGCCGTCATGATTCAGACCCGCATTGCGGAATCCGGCGGGTTGTTTATTCCCGCGGTCGGGAGCGCTATCGTGACGAACATTCGCCAAAACGAACTGGAGATTCTACGCTCGCAATCGCTCGCCGAGTCGGTTGCCCGACGATTGATCCGCCAGATGTATATCGACTCGTCGGCACGACAAATGATCGATATTATCCTTCCGGCGGAAGACGATAAGGGCAAGCGCACCGTGGCGTCGGTCGAGCAAGTCGTGAAGCGGCTTTCGACGGCTGTAGATTTTGTGACGGTTCGTGAATCCGATGTGATTAAGATTATCGCGAAGAGCAAGGACGCGAGGGAAGCAGCATTGCTGGCAAATACGTTCACCGCCGAATACTACAATCGGAACGTGTATAAGAGCCGCGAGAAGTCACGGACGCTCCGCGAATTCTTGCAGACACAAGTCAATGAGCAGCGGACGAATCTCGACCGCCTGGAAGGCGCTTTGCAATCGTATATGGAGAAGAAGGGGATTGTCTCTCTCGACGAAGAATCGCGACGAATGATCGAACAGCTTTCACAACTCGAAGCGAATCGAGACGCCACGGATATCTCGTTGAAGACGATCGAACGAACTCTCTCATTCTACAGAATGGAATTGCCGCAACAGGAACGAATGCTTGCCAACTCGATCGTGGGTGCGAGCGATCCGTATATCCAGAATCTTCAGGGTCAGCTTGCGTCGCTGGAAGTTCAGCGCGATGTCGCAATATCCAAGAATCCGCTGCTGGCCGGAAAGGAAGTCTTCAGCGACAAGTTGCGCGAAGTCGATCAGCAGATTCAATCACTACAGGAAAAACTGAGGCTGCGCACGAAGGACTACATCGAAACGCTTGTGCCCTCCCCGGCCAATGTACAAGATCAAGCCTCGATCAATCCGTCTGCCTACCTCCGACAGGTGAAGCAACGCATTCTGGAGACGCAGGTTGAAATACAAGCGCTGACCGCAAAGAAAGAAGCGCTCAACCGCGTCGTTGCGGAGTATGAAGAACAGTTTGAGAAAATTCCCGGAAGAAATATTCAATACGCACGATTGGAACGCGGACGACAGGGAACGGAGAAGTTATTCATTGTCTTGAATGATAAGTTGAACGAAGCGAACATCTCCGAGCAGTCGCAGTTCGGGCATATCGATATCATCGATCAAGCTGCTGTGCCGACCGATCCGTCAAGTCCAAACTTATTGTTGAATCTCGCGCTCGGCTTCGCGCTGGGATTCTTCATGAGCATTGTGATTGTTGTGGGACGCGAATATCGCGACGTCAGAATTCATACGCCGGAAGATCTGAAGCTCAAGGGACATTTCCCCGCAGCGGTCGTGACCAACATGAATTCAGAGATCAGGCGCTTCGATGGCAACCGCGTGCTCTCGACGTATGGGCGTCCCGTCGATCCGCATTTGCTGACGCTTGCCGATTCGTTTTCGCCTGTTGCTGAGTCGTACAGGAAACTGCGGACGACAGTGCAGTTTGATCGCGCGGACAAACGCCCGCAGTCGATTCTTGTCTCCAGCGCGAATAGCGGCGAGGGGAAGTCAACGACGGCCTCGAATCTTGCCGTTGCGTATGCGCAGTCCGGCCTGATGACGTTGCTGGTCGACTGCAACTTGCGGCGACCGCGGCAGCACGGCATATTCGATGTGTATCAGACTCCCGGACTCACGGAACTGCTGACCGGTCGAGCGGGGTACGACAATGTGGTTCAAATGACGGCGCAAGATCATCTGCATATTCTTTGCTCAGGGTCGGCGATCGCGCATCCGGCAGAACTACTCAGCTCGGATCAAATGAAGGACTTGCTGGAACAGGCAAAAGTCGAATACGACGTCATCGTTCTCGACTCTCCGCCAATCCTTTCCGTTGCCGATGCAAGTATTCTCTCGACGTGTGTTGATTGCACCATCATGGTTGTTGCAGCAGGCGTGACGCGCATGGAAGAGTTGGAGCGCAGCATCGAAATGTTCGGCGCGGTGAGTTCTTCGCTTCCGAAATTTGTGCTGAACATGTTTGATCAACAACGTGCATACGGAATTTCGTACAAGCGATCCGGCTACAGTTATTATGGCGACGCAAAGAGGAAAAAGCGAAGAAGCGAACGTACATCCACCGAACAGAAAACTACATAGTCGGCACATGAAGATCACGGCAACATGTCTCTTGTTCATTGCGTTAGCGGGCGCAGCAGACGCTCAGATTGGCAATAGCAATTTCTCGACAACAGTCCCTAACGCGCAAGCGGGGGCGTACTACTACGTCGCACGTCCCAATGAAATGACCATGCAGGTCAACATCTGGGGGTTCGTGCAGCATCCGGGTAGATACGAAGTCGCGACCGCAACGGATCTTGTGCAGTTGCTTTCTTATGCCGGCGGACCAACGCCCGATGCCGATATCGAAGACGTGAAAATCACACGCATCATCCGAAAGGACGGGCATGTTTTCGTCAAAGAACTGCGGCTCGACATGGAGCGCCTTGATCGGGTGGACGAAGGGAAGCTCATGCTGCAACCGGGCGACACGATCTTCATCGATCATACGTCGTGGGTGACAGTACGCGATATTGTCGGCGTCGTGACCACTGCCGCGATCGTTACGGCTGCCGTCGCGCAAGTGTTGAACTACACGAAGTAATGTTCGATCGAGAGGCTGATCTCAGGCTCGTGAGACGACGTGCTGCTTTGCTCCTTCACAATGAGAAGTCTCGATGCGGGTGGAGTCGGTGGTGTTACCCATGTGTGTTACTATATGTGATGATGGTGAAAGCGTGATGGGCATTGCAAATAAAAATCTGAACACCTATCTTACGCCGTGTTCTGTGAATTGTGAATTGATAGTCGTGCCCCTCGTAAGTGGCCCGCATCTATTTCAAGGGGAAATTCGCAACACGAACACTCCTTCACGACATGGATTGCGGGCTTCATGATTTCGTCATCGACGGCTCCTCATACGCAACGCGAAGAGATCCTCAAGCGCACCTTCTCCGGTGCGAAGTGGATGTTGTATCTCTCCGGCTCTGCCCTCGTCGCGGGCTTCTGCACCAATGTTCTTCTTGGCCGGCTGGGCGCCGAAATGCTCGGCCTGTACACTCTCCTGATGCTCATCGTCAGCATGATTCAGACGTTCTTCGTTTTCGGAGCGTCGAATGTGCTCGTCAATTATCTTCCCAATCTGCAGCGTGAGAACAAGCCGAAGTTCATACTGAGCTACAGCGTACTTGTCTATGGCGTGGGAGCGATGTTGCTCGGCATCTGTCTCCTCTTCCCGCAGGTGATGGGTCTTGTGTTCAAGAGTGAGTTGAACATTTCGACCTCACTGTATCTGATCGTGCTGGTTCCCATCCTCCTTGCGCAAGTATTAGTCTGGGCGATTTTGCAAGCTGAGCTGGAGGGAACAGTGCTTGCGATCTCGCAGAATGCCGTCTCGTGGTTCTATCTTGTTACGGTTGCGCTGCTCTTCGTAACCGGATTTCTCACCAGCGAATCTTCGGGTAGCTATCTGTTCACGGCGATCGTTGCAGCGAACGTGATCGCGTTTCTGATCGGGATCGTCTATGTGCGTCGCGAATATCTTCCCACCGGATCGTTTGCGGGCAGTTGGTTTCTTCCAAAGGGATTCTGGTCGTTCACGCTTGCCCTGCACTTCGGCACGCTCTTCAATTTTTTGATTACGAATGCTGCGCCGATGTTCGTTGTCCGAGAGTTGAGTTTGCGCGACCTGGGATATTATCGCGCGGCCGCGGTGTTTGCCGGCTTCGTTCCCTGGGTGCCGTCGGTGTTTGATCGCTCGTTCTATCCGTCGTTCTGTAATCTCGTCAGCAAGAAGCTTCCGACGCACGATGTCTATGGGAAATTCGCCCGCCTCAACGCGATGAGCAGCGGCATTGTTGCGCTGACGATTCTGCTGTTTGCGCGGGAGTTTCTGAGTGTGTTCGGGAAAGAATTCAGCGACAGCTCATACATTATGCTCGCATTGCTTGCGATCGGGTACGTCGTCTCGACGCCATTTGTGTCGATCAACTTCGCGCTCGTCACAGCGCATTTGAAGACGCCACACACAATGGCTGCCTATGCCATCACCGCCTTCTGTGGAATCGTACTCTTCAGCATTCTCGCTCCGGCGTATGGCCTGCTCGGGATCGGCATCGCCTTCATCGGCCTCCAAATTGTTTTGCTGGCTTTCAGCATCGGGTTGACTTGGCATTTTACGAGATCGCAGTTTCCGTTGCGGGCATTTGCCATTACGCTGCTTGTGACTGCAGTCGGAAGTTGTGGAGCGTACTATTTCGGAACAGTCTCGCTGCTCAACACGGCAATCAAGGCCGGGATGTTCGTTCTGTTCTTTGTCAGTCTCATCGCGACGCGACTGATCACGATAGATGAAGTGAAGGAAATGCTGCGTGTGCTCTTGCCCCAATCACGGACCATTGGAGTGCAGGAGCAATGAACCCGATGCGCATCTATATCATGATTGGCAGTGTCATCCTGAGCGCGATGCTATTCTTTGCCATTGCCGTTGCTGAGGTCAATCCCGATTACGTTGCGATGGTGTTCGTCGTATTGCTCGCGATTGCCGCTATGAAAGATCTCCGCGTGCTGCTTGTCGGATGGTTCTTGATGTCGCCGTACCTTTCCCCCTTTGGGTTGAAGGGAGCGGCAAACATCGCAAGCAATTTTTCGCACAACGTCATCGTGCCGGTAATCGCCATCGCCATCTTGTCCGCAGTGTTCCTCCGATATCGGACAATCAAAGTGAGCAAAGTGGATTTGCTGTGGGTGGCATTCATCGCCTACTCATTTGTGTCGTCGTTCCTTGCAACCCAGGGGCGCTACGACGATATGAGGATGATCTATCTGATCTACGCGCTTCCGTTCCTGTTGTTCATCGTCATCAGAAACATTCACGTGGACAGCATCCTGCTGAAGATGTTTGCCTACGCAGCGATCTTCCATCTGGTGATGCTTCTCTTGATTTTTGTGTATGAGACGCTCACGGGAGAAGTACTCTATATGTCTCAGTTGGATTGGAACGATGTTGGTCTTCGTCGCCGATTCGCAGGGCCTTTCGGCAGCCCGATCATCGTGGGCATCTTCATTCCCATTGTGTTTCTCTTTATCTATCAGGGATTTCGTTTCAACGTGATTCCGCGTATGGTGATGTGGGGAAGCGCCGTCATCTCGGCATTGCTCATCCTTGTTACGTTTACGAGATCGGTCTGGCTGGGCGCCTTCGCGGCGTTTCTGTACATCTTGTACCGGACGAGTGAGCAGGGCGCAGAAAAGCTCATCCGCGTGGCATTGTTCATCGTGGTTGTGGGGGTGATTGTTGGCGTCATCACCTACGCATCGCCCGCGGTGCAGGAACGTCTCACGGGAGAGGAGAATGCAAACTTCCGCATTGTAATGGCGCAGGCGAGCATCAACATGATTCTCGACAGCCCATTTGTAGGCTGGGGCGCCGGAACGTTCGACGAAGTGTCCGATCGTTACCTGTTTGATGCACTCGGCGTGTACATCACGAAGGACACATCTCACGTCACGATCTTGACAATTCTCGCCGAGCTTGGGATTGTTGGAGCTGTCTTCTATCTATCGTTTTTCATTTTCAGTTTGAGAAGGAAGGGAGTTCGGATTACCGATCTGTCGGGCGACGACCGGCTGATCGTAGCAATCAACATCGCGTGCGTCATTTCATTTGTCATCAACGCATTTCTCATCGACATGCGGTTCTATTCAGTAGCCTATGCCTGGCTTTTTGTGAATCTCGGCTTTATCGACAATATCTATCGCGACAACTCAACGATCGAGGGCTACAAGTATGCATAGCACGTCGAGTATGTCGGGCAAACCTCTGCGCATCATGCTGATCTCCGATTACCCCTACAAGGGAGTTATCATCGGCGGACTCGAATCGGCGGTGCAGATCCTGGCAAAGGCGCTCTCAGAATTGCAGGCCGTGGAGAAAGTTCTCGTCGTGAATTTCCGGACCAATATTGACCGCGATGAAACCGTCGCCATCAACGACAAGCTGGATATTGCGTACGTGATCGGTCAAAAACATTATGCGCTTCCAACCAAATCGTACTTCGATCTGGTGAACGCACGGCGGATTGCCGCGCAATTCCGGCCGGATGTTGTGCACGGCCAAGGCACCGGAATGCAGGGAGACATTGCCACGAGGCTCGGCTATCCGTCGGCTGTGACGATTCACGGCGTTGGCGTGTTCGAAGCGGAGTTGCGCGAGAAGCATCATCGCTTCATCGGCCCAATCCGCGTTCGGCTGACCAAGGAGATGACAAAACGCGTCGAGCATTCTGCTCATGTGATGATTTCGATTTCTGAATTTGATCGCGAGTATCTTGCACAAACGCGTTCCTCAAATGTCGTCGGCATTCCAAACGCAGTCCGATCGGAATTTTTCGAGAGACTACCCGCGCCTGCGAATGGCAAACGTATTCTGTTCGGCGGGCTCATCATCCTTCGGAAGAACGTTGCCGGTTTGATTCGAGCCTTTGCGCGTGTGAAGCAGGCTGTTCCTGATGCCGTACTCGACATCGTGGGTCTCGCTCCTGATGCCGCGTACTACAAGGAAGTTCAATCTGCCATGGAAGATTCGTTGCGCGAGAGCGTGATCTTTCATGGCGGGGTGAACGGAGATGCGCTCGTGCAGCTCATGAACGGCGCGAGCGTATCTGTTCTCTTTTCGATTTACGAGAACCTGCCGTGCATCATTGCCGAGTCGCTCGCGTTGGGGAAGCCCGTCGTTTCTTCGCGCGTTGGCTCGATACACGAGATGGTGCGTGACGGGTACAACGGATTTCTTGTCGAATCGGAAAACGAAGCAGCGCTCGCAGAGCGTCTGATCCTGCTGCTCAATGATGAACAGCTTCGGCTGAACATGGGTTGCCGCGGTCGCGAGCTTGCGATTGAGCGCTGGCTTCCCGAGAAAGTCGCGAACGACACCGTGAGTGCGTATCGCCAGGCTATTGCTGTAGCTGCGTCGAATGCCTGACGCAGCTGTACTACTTGCAAGCGGAAACTCCGCTGCAGACTGCTGTTGAAAATGAACAAAGGGACAAACTATGATAGTCAAAAAGCCAAAGACAGCCGAGATGAACCCGGGTCCGGGGTTCCGGATTCGGTGCAACGACTCGCGTCCACCGCAGGATGTCATCGACGGGTTCCGCGACTTTCCTTCGCCGGATGTTTCGGATATCATGAACCGCTTGTACACAATGACGCGTGAGATCAAGAATCTCACCAATCCCGATCTGACGATTCTGGGTCCGGCGTGCACTGTGCGCGTGTTTCCGGGCGACAACCTCATGGTGCACAAGTCGCTCGACATTGCGAAGCCGGGCGACGTTATTGTTGTCGACGCGGGCGGATCGCCGATGAACGCTGTGCTCGGCGATCTGGTTTCGACGAAGGCCCGCCATCGCGGCATCACAGGGTTTGTTGTAGATGGACTGGTACGCGACATCGAAGGTATTCTTGAATTGAGAATGCCGGTGTTCGCCCGCGGCGTTACGCCCATTGGTCCGCTGCATCGCGGTCCCGGCGAAGTCAACTACCCGATTCAGTGCGGCGGCATTGTTGTGCATCCCGGCGACATTGTCATGGGCGACATGAATGGCGTCGTCATCGTGCCGCAGGAAGTTGCACTCTCGGTGTTGACGCAATTGAGAAATCGGAAGGAAGGAGAAGCCGCATATTTGCAGGCGGTGAAGCGCGGCGAGTTCTCCAACGAGTGGGTTGATAAGATGCTGGATGAAGCCGGCTGCATACGAAATTGAATCCTTCACTGATCCGCGCAACTCGTGGACTGTATTATCTGCGTGAAGTGTGGAACAAAGTCGTCCATCCGGCTTCACGCAGGAATGAACATGCGCGGTCGGAATTCTACGAGCGCTTGTGGCGCACGGCAGCGGAGCAGATCGGTGCGACATTCAAGGCGTTCGGCGATGGCTATTTCGAAATCCGCTTGCGCGGCCGGCGCACATTGATCTGGCAGGGTTTGGTTCAGGTCGACGATCCCGTCACGCTCAAGCTGGCGGGCAACAAACCGATGGTGCATAAGCTGCTTGCGGAGAAAGGGATTCGAGTTCCGCGGCATGCTGTATTTACGGTTGACGCGTTGGCGGCGGCGAAGCAATTTCTGTATGCATCAGGCGGCGCGTGTGTTGTGAAGCCGGCAGCCGACACAGGCGCTGGCGACGGCGTGACTACTCACGTCCGCACAGAAAGTGAGCTTCATCGTGCGATTGCGTTTGCGTCGATCTTCAGCTCGACATTGATGATCGAAGAGCAGATACGCGGCGACTCGTACCGACTTTTGTATTTTGATGGAACGCTGCTGCATGCTCTTCATCGAAAACCGCCGCATGTTGTCGGGGATGGTAAATCAACTGTTCGTCAGTTGATTGCTGCTGAGAACAACAAGCGGCAACACAATGCAGGCAGCGCCGCGGTCACTCGATTGCATCTTGACCCCGATTGCACTGCAACGTTGCGCGCATCCGGGCTGAGTGTGCATTCGGTTCTCCCGCGCGGGCAAGAGATCGCGGTGAAAACCGTTGTGAATGAAAACTCAAAGGAAGATAACCTGACGGTGACTTCATTAATCGAAGAGCAGCTCATACGCGAGGGCGCATTGGCGGCAGAGACGCTGGGCATTCGGCTTGCTGCCGTTGACGTCATCACATCAAATCCATCACTCTCTCTTGCAGAGGCAAACGGAGCCGTTATCGAAGTGAATACAACACCCGGTCTTCATCATCACTACAATGTTGCCAATCCGGAACTACGCGATTGTATCGCAGCGCCGATCTTGCGGACGCTGCTCGGCGAAACGGAGCGTGGATAAATGCTCTTCCTGACCTCAATCAACTCGTCCCTTCCGCCTGCGATCTTGCTCGGCGGCGGCGCCAATGCGCTCTCGGCTGCACGCAGTTTGCGTCGCCAGGGCATTGCCGTGTACTCGCTCGGAAATGTTCCCGACGTCGCATTCAGCCGTTGTTGTGTCAGAATTCCCACGCCGGTTGGCGGCAATATTCAGCAACAGTGGTATGTGTGGCTTGACGACACGGGGAGAAAGAAGTTCAAGGGAGCGGCCATCATTCCGTGCGGTGATGATGGATTGGAATTCGTCGCGAGAAATCGCGTTGCATTTGGTGAAGACTTTCTGATCTACGAAGCGAACGACGATGTGTTGCTCGCCATGCTCGACAAGGCAGCGTCCTACAAGCTGGCGAAGAACGTTGGTGTGCCCGGTCCTGAAACGTGGGTCGTGAATACGCATGAGGATCTTCTGACAGTGCTGAACTCCGTGAAATATCCGTGCGGACTGAAGCCGAGAGTCTCCCATGAATTCAAAAAATATTTTCCACAAAAGCTCTTTGTCGCGAATGATGCGAACGAGCTGACAGCAGCGTTTGAGAAAGTCAATCGGTTCAATCTCGAAATGATCGTGACGGAATTGATTCCCGGCGGCGACAACGGATACTGCAGCTACTACACCTATCTGGATGAACGAGGCGAGCCGCTGTTTCACTTCACCAAACGAAAGCTTCGCCAGTATCCGAATGGTTTCGGTTTCGGCACGTATCACCTCACGGATTGGAATCCCGAAGTTGCCAAACTGGGGCTTCAATATTTTCAGGGAATTGGTTTGCGCGGACTCGCGAACGTGGAATTCAAACGCGATCCCCGTGACAGCAAACTCAAGCTCATCGAATGTAACCATCGCTTCACAGAAGCAAACGAGCAGGTGATGATCGCGGGACTTGATCTCGCGCTGTTGGTGTATAATCGACTCACCGGCAGGCCTTTGCCTCGACTCGATTCGTACAGGCGAAACGTTGCGTTGGCAAAACCGTGGCAAGACGTTCTTGCGTTTCACGGTCTTTTCAGAAGAGGTGAGATTTCGTTGGGCGAATGGCTGAAGAGCATCGCTCATGTTCCTCATCTACTCTATTTCAAATGGTGGGATCCGATGCCGTCGTTCCATCAGAGCTATCTCTTCCTGAAACGGCAGGTGGGCAAAGTGACTGCTCGATTTGAAAGCCGCGTATCCTCGGCAACAACCATTCTGGCAACGAACAAAGCGACGAGGTAGGAGAATGGCTGCAAGCATGATCGAAATTCCCGAGAGCAAGGTTGTCGGGCAACAGAACCTTGAAGACTTCGCGACAAAATTGTTGCAGGCGGTTGCTGTTCCACCGGATGAAGCGCGAGCTGTTGCGACGGCGCTCGTGTGGTCGGATCTGCGAGCACGGTTTCCGCAGGGCGTCAGCCGGTTGCCGGTGTTCATACAACGAGTACAACGACAGTTGATCACGACGCCCGCCCGTCTGGGATGGACGACGGTAGCCCCGGCCGCGGCGATGTTAGACGCGCAAAACGCGTTTGGCCACATTGCCGGAAGCGCGGCGATGCGCAAAGCGATTGAGTTGGCAAAGCAGAACGGCATCGGAGCAGTGACAGTAAGCCATAGCAATCTCTATGGCGCGGCTGCATACTTCGTCTCGCTCGCTGCCGATGAACGTTGCATCGGCTTCACGTGCACGAACGCAGTCGCTAAAGTCGCGCCGTATGGCGGCATGCGAGCAGTCTTTGGAACGAATCCGCTTGCGTTCGGTTGTCCCACGTCGTCGGGAGTTCCGATTCTGATCGATCTATCAACGAGCGCGCTCGCGGGTTCAGTCGCGCGCAATCTCGGAGAGACCGGCGGTTCGCTCCCCGAAGGCGTCGCACTCAACAAGAACGGATTCCCGACAACGAATCCTGCAGACTTGAGTCAGGGATGTTTGTTGCCGGCGGCGGGACCGAAGGGATTTGGTTTGGGGATGATGGTGGATATTTTGTGCGGAGTCTTATCCGGCGCGGCAATGAGTCACGAAGTCGGTTCTATGTACAACACGTGGGACAAGCCCGTGAACACCGGGCATTTCTGTGGCGCAATCGATATCGGAAAATTTCAAAACGTCGACGCGTTTCTTCAGCGCATCGATGCGATGATCGAGTGGGTACGGGCGGCCGGACCCGACGGCGAGGTCCGCTTCCCCGGAGAAATTCGCGGCGAGCACGCGGCAATGTACGCGCGCACTGGAATTCCATTGCCGCCGGAAACGGTGAAGCCGCTGGAGAAACTCGCGCACGAACTTACTGTTGCAGCGCCGTGGTGAACGAAGCATGAGATCAAGACATAATTCATCATTCATCCCCAACAACGTGAGGTCACTATGAACAACATGTTTAGCTTCGTTGCCGCCGACTATGCAACACAGTTCGCCGAGCACGGATTCGTACACGTGCGCGGCGGGTTGACGAAAGAGTTTTACGACTTGCTCGCGAAGCAAGTCGACCGGGAAGCCAACAGGCTGAAGGACTGGGCGATTGGCAATAAGCAACAGAGTTTGTATGAGTTTCCCGAGACCGCCGACTACTATCGGCAATTGATGTCCACCATCGGCAGCGTATGCGGACTCGATCCCGAAACGCTGGCGCTCTCAGAGCGGCACATCAAGGTGTACGAGTCCGACGCGAATCCCAATCCTCAGGCGCACAAAGACCGGTATGCGTCGGAGATCTCAGTTGGCTTTTCGGTGACGGTGCCGGCAGGATCGCGACTCGTGATGTATCCGTACGACGAGCTTTGGGTGAATCCGTACAACACATGGGCCCGCTTGCGGGCGAGTTTGTCCGAAGATCAGATGCCCGAGAAGCGTTTGGTAGATGCGAAGAAGATCGTCATCGAAGACAAGCCGGGCGATGTGATGATCTTCCGCGGGAATTCCATCTGGCATCTTCGCGAAAATCCCGCAAACACGACCAACTTGTATCTGAAATTGAATTCGTTCAACTGCGATCCGCTCGGAGAAGATCCGTACACGACGCAAGTCCGCACGCAGACGCTTGCGCTGCTACGGAGTCCCGACGAAATTCTGAAGCGGCTCATCCCGCTTGTTGGCCGTCGAGTTGATTACTTCAACCAACAGCTTTCACGCGATTGGCAACCGGCGCATGAGGTGGTGTTCTGGGGTGAGCGCGCACTGAAACTGAATCCGTATGAAATGAACGCGCTGAAAGTGTTGGAGTGGAACAAAACTGTCGGCAACGTGCTGTCGATCGTCAACGGAACGAGTGAGTCCACCGGTCTTGCCACAATCCGCCGATTAGCGTCGGAAGGTGTCATCGATCTCTTTGAATCCCGAGACTAAGCGTAGGATCACAGAAGGTGTTGAAGCGAAGAAATGCAATCGGCAGACCCAAGGTCGCGATTCTCACAAACTATCCGTATGACGGTGTGAGTTTCACGGGCGGAGTGGAGACGGCGACGGCGGGTCTGCTTGAAGGTCTGCAGAAATTTGCCGGCGAATTTGACTTGCACGTTTTTGCGTTGGCGCGCGAACTCGACCGGCACACAGTCGAGGAACGCAACGGAATGACGTTTCATTTCATCGCCATTCCGTCGGTGTGGTACGCCCGCCCTCACCTCCTGCCAAATGTCCTGACTGCGCGTGCACAATTGAAGAAACTACAACCCGACCTCGTTCATTGCCAGGATAATATGGCGCTCGCGCTCGGGGCTATCTCTTCTCATGTTCCGCGAAAAGTCTTCACTGTGCATGGCATCAAATCTGTAGAATCGAAGCTCTGGCAAGGCCCCGAATATTGGAGCCACCAGACTGATGCGCTTCTTGAACGATGGGTGCGGCAGCGATTCGATCAGGTGATCACGATTTCGCCGTACGTTGATCGCTTTCTGCCCATACACGTCAGGAAGTATCACATCACGAATCCGGTGCGGAAAGTTTTTTTTGAGAATCCCCAATCGGGCGATGGTTCTCGCCGGCTGCTGTTCGTGGGAGCGCTTACGCGTCTCAAGCGACCGATGGATATCTTGCGATCTTTCGGATTGGTGAAGAAGAAGCTCGCAGATGCTTCGCTGACTATTATCGGCGTGCCGGAAGACAAGGGCTATGAACATGAGATGAAGGGATTGATTGCAACCCGGAAGCTTCGCGATGTTGAGATGCTTGGAGCTAGAACTCAGTCGGAGGTCGCCGCGCTCATGCGCCGGTCATCAGCGCTTGTCTTAGCGTCGGTTCAGGAGAACACGCCGATGGTGATCGCCGAAGCGATGGCGAGCGGATTGCCTGTGATTGCGTCGCGTGTCGGCGGCGTTCCGTTGATGGTTAGTGATCGCAAAGATGGACTGCTGTTTGAGTGCGGCGACATTGATCAGCTCTCAAACCTCATGATGGAAGTACTCGAAGACGAAGCCTTGCGTGCGATGCTTTCGAAGAACGGCAAGGCGCGAGCAGCCGCCGTTTACTCTGCCGACGCGGTTGCCTGTGCCACGGTCCAAGTCTATCGCACGATACTGAATACATAAAGAGCTATGCGTAAACCCGTTGTTGCACATGCTATTCGCGGTTATCTGGCCACGACAGAAACATTCGTCGGAAACCAGGTGACGACACTTTTACAGTACGACCCTGTTGTCTTGTGTCATCATCGCGGGCCGAATGCATCGTACGACATTAATGCGATGCATGTCATGGCAGAGCACGCGGGCATTCTCGGGAAGCTCTCCTACCAGATGCTGCGAACACTTTCGCAGAGTGAAATCCGCACTGCTGTTGATTGGCTGAGAAAACAGAATCCTGCTCTCTGGCATTTTCATTTTGGCGTCGATGCGGCGTACTTCCTTCCGCTCTATCGCCGACTCGGCATTCCGGCAGTTGTGTCGCTTTATGGGTACGACGTCTCGTCGTTCCCGAACAAGATTGGAGGACTGGGAAAGCAATTCATGCGCCCGATGTTTCGCGAGATGGATTGTTTCCTGGCGATGTCGGAGGACATGAAGCGCGATGCGGTAGCAAGCGGCGCACCCGATGCGAAAGTGATTGTTCATTATCATGGCATCAATACGCAACGCTTTCGATTTGATGAGCGTTCGTACGCATCACGCTCGCCATTCACGATCCTCTGCGTCGGAACATTGGAACCGAAGAAGGGGCAGCACCATTTGGTGAAGGCGCTTGCGGAACTCCGGCGAGAGCGACCGGACATTCCTGCCCGCGTTGTGCTCGTCGGGACTGGGCCGTTGCAGAGTGAACTCGACGCGCTCGTCCGTCAATTCAATCTCCAACTCCATGTGGAGTTTGCCGGCTATGTGCCGCACACAAACGGCCGGCTGGAACAATACTACCAGAACGCCGATGTCTTCGTTCACTTCAGCACAACGCAGCCGGACAACGACAAGGAGGGAATTCCGGGAACGCTTGTCGAGGCCATGGCCTCCGGGTTGCCGGTCGTAACAACACGACATGCGGGCATTCCTGAAGTCGTGACGAACAATGTGAACGGCATTCTACTGGATGAGCAGGACACAGCGGGAATCGCCGGCGCATTAGTCAGGCTCTACGATTCCGAAAATCTTCGCTCGGCGCTCGGCAGGGCAGCAGCGCTTCACGCACATCAGAATCTCGATTATCGCTCGAAGACATCGGCGCTCGAATGCATCTACGAACGTGTCGTCTGCGCGCACCGTGAGAAGCTGGATCCGATGCCGACTGTTACGATGAAAACACCGCGCAGCAAAATCTACAACATGTTGCCCCAGCGTGCGAAAGTTGTCGCGTCGGAGATGGCATTTCGATTTGCCAATCGTCCCTACGTCCATCACAATAAGAGATATCATCCAGCGAACGGACTGGAGCGCGGCGTCGTGACGATTTCCGTTGACTTCGAACTTGCGTGGGGGTGGCAGTACGCGAAAGGACTCAGCCAGGATTGTGTCAAGATCGGCCTGCGTGAACGTGCACAGGTGCCGCTGATTCTCGCGAAGATGGATGAGTACAACATCCCTGTCACGTGGGCAACGGTGGGACATCTATTCTTGTCGAGTTGCTCCCGCGACGCCAACGGTGTTGCTCATTCCGAGTTGTATCAAATTCCACATTTTGAAAATGAGTACTGGAAGTTCACGTCCGGCGATTGGTATCAACACGATCCGTGCACGAACGTCCATCAGGATCCTGCGTGGTACGCGCCCGATCTGATCGAAATGATACTTCACGCAAAAGCAACGCACGAGATCGGCTGTCACAGCTTCTCGCATGAAGGCTTCGGGCCGTACTGTCCGAACGATGTTGCCGAAAGTAAGATCGATGCATGTCTGAAGGTGATGAAGCCGTTCGGCATTACGCCGCGCACGTGGGTCTTTCCCGGAAACGACGTTGGCAATTTCGAAGCGCTTGCCCGAAAGGGAATGAGAACTGTCCGTTCATTCCCCATTCAACCCGCCGAGATCAGTCTTCCGATCAAACGAAGAGACGGCATGTGGGATATTCACGAATCGACGCCGATTGACCTTGAGGGTGATGGATGGGATTTGGATGAGCGACTCGGACGGCTCAAGAAATTCGTGGACAAAGCCGCTGAGACGAAGCTCGCCGCGCATATCTGGTTTCATCCATCGCTACGCGCAGAGCAGTTGCAGAACCTGTTGTTTCCATTGCTTCGCTATTGTGCAGAGCAACGAGAGAAAGGCGTGATTGATGTGTTGACTAACGACGACCTGGTCACCGCCACCGAACAAGCGCTTCTCAGAGAGGGGAAACTCTGATGTGCGGCATTGCGGGAATATTTCACTATGACGCGCAGGAGCGAATCGACCGGCGTCTTCTCGAGTCGATGACTTCCACCATGGCGCACCGCGGGCCCGATGGTCATGGGTTTTACTATTCGCAGAACGGAAAGCTGGGATTTGGGCATCGCCGTCTTTCCATTATCGATCTCAGCACCGGCGACCAACCGATGTGCAACGAAGACGGCACGGTATGGATCACGTTCAACGGCGAGATCTACAATTATCGCGAACTTCGTTCTCAGCTCAAGACGTGTGGGCACACATTCAAAACTGAGAGCGACACGGAAGTAATCATTCATGCCTACGAACAATGGGGTGAAGAGTGCGTTACGCGGTTCAACGGCATTTTTGGATTTGGTATCTGGGATGATAAGCGGCAGCGTCTCTTTCTTGCACGCGATCATTTTGGCGTGAAGCCGCTCTACTATCACGACAACGGCCATAGCGTTCTCTTTGCGTCGGAGATGAAGGCGATCGTGCATGACAAGCGCGTGTCGCGCTGCATTGACTACGATGCCATGCACCTATGTCTCACGTTGCGCCACACGCCGTCGCCGTGGACTTTGTTTCGCAGCATCCGCAAGCTTCCGCCATCGTCCTCCATGATTGTGGATCATCAAGGTGTGCGAACGATGTGTTACTGGAACCAGGCGCCGTTCATCAATCACAACAAACGTGAAGCTGAGTGGATTGAGGAACTTGCGAGCGCGTACCCCGCAGCGGTGAAGCGGCAGATGGTGAGCGATGCGCCCATCGGGCTTTCGTTGAGCGGCGGAGTGGATTCGAATACGCTGCTGTCGCTCATGAGCCAGGCGCAAAGTCATGTTCATACGTTTACTGTTGGATTTGAAGGCGCCGCAGAGCGCGATGACGAGCTGCATAACGCAGAAGCGGCGTCGCAATTCTACCAGGCAGATTTCGAGGGACGCAAAGTGAACGAGGACGATTACATCTCGTTCATGAACTCATATCTCTGGCATCTTGAAGAGCCGGTCGGCAACGAGTCCGCGGCAGCGTACTATTTTGTTGCGCAGCTTGCGAGCAAAAAGGTGAAAGTGCTGCTGAGTGGTCAGGGTGCAGACGAGCCGTTTGCCGGGTACGGCAGACATCTTGCAGCGCAGTATCTGCCGTATCTCCAATGGATCTCGCCCGGAGTTGCGCGGTCGTTGAGCACGTTTGTCGCGCCGCTATTCCGGAACAACGAAACGCCGGGCCGACTGCTCGATGCGCTCTCGCAGAAGAATGAAATCTGCCAGTTCTTGAGTACCTATAGCATCAACACGGAGGCAATGCGCACGCAGCTCTTCAATCCTGATTTCGCAGTCAGAAGTGCGCCATCGGTGCTGACGGATTATGTGCGGTCGCAGTTGGCTCGAGCGCCCATGGGCACGACGCTGGAGAAGATGACCTACATCGACAGCCGCACGTCGTTGAGCGACAATCTGCTGATGTGCGGCGATAAGATGGGAATGGCGGCGAGTGTTGAGATGCGCGTTCCGTTCCTCGATCTTGAAATCATGAAAATCGCCGAGTCGATTCCGGGATCATTTAAGATTGGCAACTTCAAGAACAAAGTGATCCACAAGAAAGTGTGCGAGCGATGGCTTCCGCCCGCCGTCGTTCATCGACGCAAAATCGGATTCAATGAAGCGATGGGGAAATGGATGCGGCGCAATCTCGACGGCGCATTGTCGGAATTGATTGCGAGTCGCGACTCGATCACAGCGACGATGCTCAATCCGGCGTACGTGCAACAGCTCCGCCAGGAACATGCATCCGGCAAAGCCGATCACCAACGATTTCTCTTTTTACTCCTTTCGATTGAGACATGGCGAAAGGTGTTCGCATGAATCGACGGCCGCTCCGCGTAGCCATGGTTGCTTACGCAAACTACTTCACCGATGCGCGCATCAAGAACTACGTCGACGCGCTGCTTGATGCCGGCGCTTCAGTGGATGTGTTCGCTCTCGGGCGAGAACGCGGCGAGCAGCAGTTTGGAAATCTTTACGTTAAGAATGTGGGAGTGAAGTACACGGGCGCCGGCGCGGTCGGATACATTACGGCGCAACTTGTTTTTCTCGTGCAGGCAATAGTGCATCTGGCCCGCAGATCTATGAAAGGAAAGTACGATATCATTCACGCGCACAACATGCCCGACGTGATTGCGCTCGCAGGCTTGCCTTTCAAGCTTTTCGGCACGAAGGTCATTCTCGATGTACACGACACGATGCCGGAAGCGTATGCGACGAAGTATGGCTATGCCCTCGACGGCTGGCCTGTGAAGCTGCTCATCGGCGAAGAGTTGGTTTCAGCATTCTGCTCCGACCGAGTGATTACCACAAACCGAATGCACAAGGAAGTCCTTGCCGGGCACGGCATTCCGGATCGGAAGATCGATCTGATCTACAATGTCGGTAACGGAAAAATCTTCAAGCCGCGACGTCACTCGCAGAACGGAAGCGAGTTGTGGCTTGGGTATCACGGCACCGTGGCGCGTCGGCTCGGCGTGCTGCTGATTGTTGACGCGTTGGCATTGGTGAAGAGTGAATGTCCGGGTGTTCGCTTCCTGTGTGTGGGGGAAGGAGATGATCGCGATGAGATGGAGCGACGCGCCAATGAAAAAGGCGTTGCCGATATGATCGAGTGGCGTCCGTTCACCGATGTTGAAAAGCTTCCAGAGGTTCTGCAGAAGGTTCAGGTCGGCGTCATCGGCAACCTGCGCGATACGGAGATGAAGCGCAACTACATGCTGCCGGTGAAGATGTTGGAGTACGCGGCAATGGAGATTCCGACCATCGTGCCACGCTTGAAGATCATCGAGCGATACTTCGATGATTCATCGGCGTTCTTCTACGAGACTGATGACGCGTGCTCGCTTGCGCAAGTGATTCGGTCAATCTACAATGACCGCGGCTTGATTTGTAGTCGCGTTGATGGATTGCGACGGTTCAATGTCGAGTACAATTGGGATGTCATGGCGAAGCGCTATCTGACCATGATCGGGGAGCTTGTCGGGTCATGATGAAGAAGGGCGTTCACATAATCGATCCCTGCACATCGGACCTCTGGCTTCGCTTCGTGAGCGATCATCCGCAGGCAAGCATCTTTCATCATCCTGTCTGGATGCGCATGTTGCGCGATACCTACGACTACAAGTTCTTCGCCGTTTGTCAAAGCGATGGTGAGAACATCGTTGCAGGAATTCCGTTCGCCGATATCCGAAGCATGCTCACGGGCAAGCGATGGGTGTCGCTGCCGTTCTCGGACTTCTGTCGGCCATTGCTGCCGCCCGACGAAACCGACGCGACGGAAGAGCTTGTCGAATATTTGCGCCCGCATCTTGGCCGCGACGTCCCCAAGATCGAAATCCGTTGGGACATCAAGACAACGACACAGCACTACGCTGATGCGTCATTCGTCCATCACACTCTTGCGTTGCATGGAGACGCTGATGCTGTCTTCAAGACGTTTGATAAATCAAAAGTCCAGCGCGACGTGCGCAAAGCCGAGCGTGATGGCATCGTCGTGAAGCGCTGCTCGTCACTCGATGACTTTCTGCATTTCTATCGACTGCAGGTGACGACGAGAAAGCGGCATGGCGTTCCCGCACAGCCGTTGAAATTCTTCAAAGCGGTGTGGGAACAGATTCTTCAGTCCGGCTTTGGATTTGCAACGCTTGCCTACAAGGATGATCGCTTGCTCGGCGGCGCAGTCTTCTTCCATTTTGGAAAGACCATGTACTACAAATATGGGGCGTCGGATTTTTCGTTGAAGGCGTTGCATCCGAACCACGCATTGCTGTGGGACGCAATTCGCAACGCCTCCACCGATGGTTATACGACGTTCGACTTTGGCCGATCGGAAATCGAGAACGAAGGGCTCCGGCGTTTCAAGAATGGCTGGGGAACGACAGAGAGCGCATTGCACTATACGGTGTTTTCCACTGATGCACCGAAAGCCGGTCCGTCAAGAATGAAGGGTGTCATGGAGGCGGTCATTCGGAACTCGCCCGACTTTGTCTGCGTGTTGAGCGGCAACGTGTTGTACAAACATTTTGCGTGAACCCCGATGAGAACTGACAATCCTACGATCATAGAAGAGCCGACGCGATCGCCTGCGCATCCGGACGAGTACTACTTGTTTGAACGCTACAAGCAGCCGGGAAAGAAGCGACTGGCGCTCGCGGCGTATTACGCGATGCGGCCCTTCATGCCGAGAAATCTGCAACTTGCGTTGCGACGGATCTACGCAAAGAAACAAGCACAGACTTCGTTTCCCGCGTGGCCGATTGAAACGATACTCGTTGACCGCGCCAACGCGAAATTGCGAAGCTGCATTCAGCAAGATCCGGCGGGCAAGATTCCTTTGATCAACTACTGGCCCGGCCAGGCTCGTGCAGCAGTAACACTCACGCATGATGTTGAGTGGGACTATGGCGTGCGGAACATTCCGCGTGTACGCGCCGTCGAACAAAAGTACGGTTTCGTCTCCTCGTGGAATTTCGTTCCGGAGCGTTACAAGTTCGACAAGAAGATCTTCGACGTGCTGCGGGCGGAAGGATGCGAGATCGGCGTTCACGGCTTGTATCATGATGGATTGAAATTTTCTTCCCGGGCGATCTTTGAAGAGCGACTTCCGAAAATCAACGCGTACCTGAGAGGATGGGATGCCGTCGGCTTCCGCTCGCCGGCCACGCATCGCAATCCGGAATGGATGCCGATGATCGACGCCGAGTATGATTCTTCGTTTCCCGATACTGATCCGTTCGAGCCGCAGTCGGGAGGGTGTTGTTCCATCTTTCCATTCTTCATAAAGAACATGGTCGAGTTGCCGATAACTATAACGCAGGACCATACGCTGCTCGAAATCCTGCAAGCGGACAGTATTGACTTGTGGAAGAAGAAGGCTTCCTGGCTCATTGAGAATCATGGCCTCGTGAATATTATCGTCCATCCGGACTACATGCTGACCGAGAAAAATCTAAAGTTCTACGAAGAGTTTCTGCAGTTCATCGCTTCGCAGAACGATTTGTGGATTGCTCTCCCGAAAGATGTGGCGCAGTGGTGGAGAGAGCGGGCAGCTTCATCAGTGACGTATATGCCGGGCTGCGAACCGAAAATCCATGGCCCCGCGCGCGAGCAGGGAACGGTCGTTTGGGCTACTCTCGCAGGCGATGCGATAGACTACCAATGTGCGACATCATCATTACTCCAAACACAATAGACGGACACGACATGAAAGTACCTTTTGTTGATCTCAAGCTGCAGTATCAAACGTTGAAGCATGAAATGCTTCCTGCAGTTGAGCGAATTATGGAGACATCACAGTTCATTCTTGGCAAATCGGTAGAAGATTTTGAGAAGAAGTTTGCCGAGGCGCATGCATCAAAGTATTGCATCGGAGTCGGGACCGGAACGGATGCATTGCACATTGTTCTCTGGGCGTTGAACGTCGGGCCGGGCGATGAAGTCATTACGGTCTCGCACACATTTATTGCAACGGCCGAGGCGATTTCGCTGACGGGAGCGCGGCCCGTGTTCGTGGATATTGACCCGGTCACGTACACAATGAATCCGCTTTTGTTGGAGAAAGCGATCACGCCGAAAACGAAGGCGATCATTCCCGTACATCTGTACGGCCAACCCGGCGCGATGAATGACATCATGGCGATTGCCGATCGGCACGGCATTCCCGTCGTTGAAGATGCCTGCCAGGCGCATCTCGCACAGTACGACGGAAAATTCGTCGGGCAGTTTGGCGTTGCCGGCGCGTTCAGTTTCTATCCCGGAAAAAATCTCGGCGCGTACGGCGAAGGCGGCGGCGTGACTACGAACGACGACGCGCTGGCGAAGAAGATGCGCATGATTCGCGATCACGGCTCCGATAAGAAATACTACCACGCCATCTGGGGCCACAACTACCGGCTCGATGGCATGCAGGGCGCGGTGCTCGGCGTGAAGCTGCCGCATCTTGCGCAGTGGACTGATGCTCGGCGCGCTCACGCGAAAGTGTACACTGCGCGGCTGAGCGGGCTCGGCGATATCGTTGTTCCCGCTGAAAGTCCGCTAGCGAAGCACGTGTACCACCTGTATGTTGTTCAGACGGGAAATCGCGATAGTCTGCAATCCTATTTGACAGAACGTGAGATCGGTGTCGGGTTGCACTATCCGCTTCCCTTGCACCTTCAGGAAGCGTACAAAGATCTCGGCTACAAGAACGGGGATTTCCCGATCACTGAGAAAGTCGCGGCGCAGGGACTTTCGCTGCCAATGTTCGCGGAACTTACGCACGAGCAGATCGATACAGTGATCGGTGCAATTGAGGATTTTTTTGATTGATGTTGTTGAAGCGGTTTTATTCAGGGGGTCATGGGGGAGTATATCACCATGACCCTTTTCTTATGTGCGATCAAAGGTGAATGTGGAGGGAACTAATGGCTGTGTGGGGTCTCACAGGAAGTCGGTCTTGTGAATCGTAATATGTATCGGACGTCGCAGAGCGCGTCGTTCACAGACCTTCTGTTCATCCCCCCGCAACAGAGTTCCCCCAGGCGTCGAGTGTCGCACAGTGCAAGTCACTGATCCCCCAACACTCTTGGTTACTGATATGGCGACAACAAAAAAGTATCCCGTGTACAAGTATGTGCTTGCTGCTATCGATGTCGTCACGATCATCGCGGCGTACATGCTTGCCTTTGCATTTGAAGAGCGATGGTTGAACGACCACGCCCAGATGAGTGTCGCGTTCTCGCTGGGTCTGGCTTTGTTTGTGCTTGCCAACAGCGTCGTTGCGGTGTTCATCTTTCACTATCTGGGGATGTACCAGATTCACGTCTTCGTGACGATTGTGAATCATGTCGGACAGCTTGTGAAGGGGCTTGCCGTCGTCTTGGCCGGCGTCGCAATACTATCGTTCTTCTCCAAAGCGGAATTCGTTGTCGATAGCCGGCTTGTGACGGCGTACTTCGCGGTTTCGGCATTCGTATTGCTGCTTGTTGTGCGGGTGATGGTGTTCCGTTGGGGATTTTTGTTGCTGGCCCGCAGCAGGATTTTTCAACGCAACGTGCTGATTCTCGGCGCGGGCGAAAATGCGAAAGACGTTGCCGCGAACCTCTTCCTGCATGACTATGTTGGCTTGCGGGTCGTAGGATTTCTTGATGATGATCTGCAAAACGGCACCGTCATCTTCAACGGACTGAAGGTTCTCGGCAAAGTATCGGAGATGCGCGCATGTGTTCAACGCTTCGACGTGGGTGAAATTCTGATCTGCTTCGAGAAAATGGATCACACACGCCTGATGGAAATCATGGAACAAACGATGTCAATGAACGCCATCGTCAAGATCGCTTCACCGTTGTACGAAATCATCCCGCTCCGTCGGGCGATTGAGCACTATGGGACGATTCCTGTTATCGGTGTCTTCCAGTCGGGCATCACGCCGGGAAGAGAAATGCGAAAGCGTGTCTTCGACGTTGTTCTTGCGTCGGCCTTTTTGCTTCTCCTGTCACCGCTGCTGGCGATCATTGCCGTGCTGGTGAAGCTGAGTTCGCCGGGCGCAGTTTTGTTCCGTCAATCACGCGTCGGACGGAATGGGAAGCAGTTCCAGTTGTTCAAGTTCCGCTCGATGAGAGTCGGTGCAGAGAACGACGAGAAGCGCAAAGAGCAGATGGCTGCGTTCATTCAAGACAAGAAGAAATTCGATCCGAACGCGACGACGTCAACAAAGATTATCAATGCGAGCCACGTGACTCCCATCGGGAAGTGGCTGCGTAAGCTCAGTCTCGATGAACTGCCGCAGTTGCTGAATGTGCTGAAAGGCGAAATGAGTCTCGTCGGCCCGAGGCCTTGCCTTCCGTATGAGTGGGATCATTATGAAGAATGGCATAAGCGTCGGCTGAGCGTGACGCCGGGACTTACCGGCATCTGGCAGGTCAGCGGCCGCAGCATTGTCGGGTTTGAGGATATGGTGATTCTGGATTTGCATTACATCCAGAACGCATCGCTGTTTCTTGATATACGATTGATGGTCAAAACGATTCCGGTGATGCTCTTCGGCACCGGAGCCAAATAAGCGCGAGTAGATACACACTATGAAAATTGCAGTCGTCGGTTTAGGATATTGGGGTCCCAATCTCGTCAGAAATTTTCTCAGCACCGATCAGGTGGAAGGCGTCGTTGCCTGCGATCTTGCGCCGCGGCGTCTTGAGAACATCAAGAAGAAATTTCCGATGGTTGAGACGACCACATCGTTCGACGACGTTTTGCGCGATGATAACATTGCCGGCGTGGTGATTGCCACGCCGGTCTCGACGCATTTCCCGTTAGGCGTGAAAGTACTTGAAGCAGGCAAACATCTGCTGATCGAGAAACCGATGGCGTCGAATACTGCCGAAGCGGAAGAGCTGCTCGACCGGGCGTACGCGAAGATGCTCACGCTGATGGTCGATCATACGTTCGTGTACACAAGCGCCGTGCAGAAAATGAAGGAGCTGATTGCAAAGGGCGACATCGGCGACGTCCTCTACTTCGATTCCGTGCGCATCAATCTCGGCCTGTTCCAGCACGACACGAATGTTATCTGGGATCTCGCGCCGCACGATCTTTCCATCATGGATTATCTGATCGAAGACAAGCCGATCGCAGTCTCGTGCGTCGGCGTAAATCATTTCAGCGAATTTGAAGATGTCGCCTATCTTACCGTTCACTTTGCGGAAAAACTGATTGCGCAATTCCATGTGAACTGGCTTTCGCCCGTCAAAGTCAGACGCATTCTTGTCGGCGGTACGAAGTTGATGGTGTCGTACGACGACATGGAGGCAAGCGAGAAGATCAAAGTGTACGACCGCGGCGTTGATGTGCGCGATGAAGATTCTGTGTACAAAAAACTTGTGCAGTACCGTACCGGCAACATGTACTCGCCGAACATCGATTCGGGTGAAGCGCTGTCTCGCATGAGCGCCGAGTTTGTCGATTGCATCAACACCGGCAAGCCTTCCATCTCCGACGGACAAACCGGACTCAACGTCGTGAAAGTGCTGGAAGCTGCAAACATTTCGATCAAGGCTGGCGGTCGTCGTGTGGATTTGTCTCATCTCTCCCGGCCTCACGGCAGGGCGTTATATTCCATTCCAACATTCGAGAACTAAAACATGAGCACACTGTTTCAAAGCATCGCGCCCGATGTGAAATTGGGGAAGGGAGTTCGCGTCTTCAATTTCGTCAACATGTACGGTTGTGAAGTCGATGACAATACAAAGATCGGAGCGTTTGTCGAAGTACAAAAGGGTGTGAAGATAGGAAAGAACTGCAAGATCTCCTCGCACACGTTCATCTGCGAGGGCGTGACGATTGAAGACAATGTTTTTGTCGGGCACAACGTTTCGTTCATCAACGACAAGCACCCGCGTGCGACGAACCCCGATGGGTCGATGCAAAATGAAGCAGATTGGAAGGTCGTTCCCACCATAGTGAAGAAGGGCGCTTCGATCGGCACAAGCTCGACGATTCTGTGCGGCGTGACGATCGGCGAGAACGCCATCGTCGGAGCAGGCAGTGTCGTGACAAAAGATGTTCCTCCCGATACAATCGTGGCCGGCGTTCCGGCGCGTGTACGCCGGAAAGCGTGAAGCAAGTTTATCTTGAATGGAGGAGAGAGGTTCGCTTGCGGGCCTCTCTCTATTTTGTTTCTCGTCGATTGACTATATTGAAGTCGTAAATCTTCGATCATCTTTCAAGCGATTTGTTTTATGTCCACAAAAACTCCCTCATCAGTTGTACCCGCTCCCGAGAAGAGCCTCGAGAAAATTGCCTATGCCGCTGTTGCTACAATTCCAACCGTTGAACCACACGATCAAGATCGACTTGGCTACAGTGTTTGGAAGCACCTGACAGAAAAGCGCGATTCGTTGGAACAGTCTGTTCACAATGCCGGTGCGCGCTTACTCATCACAGAAGAAGAGGCCTTGGGTCGCATTCGTGAGAGCCTGCGCTCGCAGGGCCTGTAACAACTCGGTCGAAAAGTCTTTTGATCCGAAGTACGAAGAGAACCACAGATTGCACACGGTCTGTTGTTCCGGTCTGTGCTACTACCATACCGTGAGTCATGGAAACGTTTCTTCTCGCGTTCATTCCGTTGTTCGTTGCCATTGATGTGTTTGGCGTGTTGCCGTTGTTTGTCTCGCTCACCGATGATCTGGATGAGCGGCGGCGCAAAAAGCTCACGGCGGAGGCGGTGTTGACGGCATTCGTCATCTCGCTGGTGTTCCTGATTGCAGGCAAGTTGATTTTTTCATTTCTCGGAATTGTTGAAAGCGACTTTCGCGTCGGAGGCGGCATCGTACTTCTGGTCCTGGCGGTGAATGATCTTCTCTTCTCGAAAGATAGGAAACGCGATCCGGAAGCGACGGTCGGCGTTGTGCCGATCGGCATTCCGCTGATCATGGGACCTGCCGCGCTGACGACGATCATAATTCTCGTCGATTCGTACGGCTATCCGTGGACGATAGTCTCGCTTCTCGTCAACCTTCTGATCGTGTTGGTTGTCTTCTTGCAGGCGAAGTCCATAGCAAAGATGATGGGGAAGGCAGGCTCACGTGCGGTGGCGAAAGTGATTTCATTGTTCCTTGCCGGAATTGCCGTGAGTATGATTCGCAGCGGTATCGCACAAATGTTGAAAGGGTGATCGCGTGGCAAAAGAGGAAGTCTTCAGTTTGATTGATGCCGATCCGCCGGAGCGCTATCGGTTCGACTACCGAGGCATGCATCGTTACCATATCACGCTTCCGGTGTATGCAGGGAAATCGATCTTCGTCACTCAAGACAACGTCGCGCCGGCATTGGATGCGCTGCGCGACAGCGCGTTCGCTCAGCGATTTGATGTGTATGCGTATTGCTTCATGCCGGACAAGCTGGTGATGATTGTTCGCGGGAAGGACACAGACTCGCAGATGAAGGAATTCCTTGCGAACTTCCGGCGCAACTCTTCGTCTGCGTTGGAAGCGCGACTTGGTCATCCGTTGTGGAAGAAGAAGTATCTCGAACGCGTGCTGCGCAAGAACGAAGATAGTCGCCGCATTGCCGACGCAATGTTCGAGATGCCCGTGACGGCCGGCCTGGTAAAAACGGCGTCAGAGTATCCGTTCCACGGTTCGTTTGTGGTGATTCCGAGGGACTCCAAGAAGAAACGATCAGACTTTCCTTCCACCAAACAATAGGAGCGCATCCGTTCTCGGAAGTGCGCTCCACTCAGTTTCACAACCAATCTTAGTCTTCCACCTGGGGTCTGATCGTCAGAACAGGGCAGCGCGCCAACCTGACGATGCGCATGGCCGTACTTCCGAAGAGCATCTGCTCAACGCCCGTGTGTCCATGCGTCGCGACGATAATCAAGTCTGCGCTTTTCTCTTCTGCCTCGGTGAGAATTTCCTGGTGAGGCTTTCCTGTTCGCACGACGTGCTCCGCGTCTGCTCTTCCGCCAATCTCATTCTCGATCAGCAACCGCAGCTCATCTTCACTTTTCGTTCGCAGCTCTTCTTCGACGCCGGGCACAATCACTTGTCCGAATCCGAGGTCGGCCGGATACACAGTCGGCTCGATGACGTAGATGAGATGAAGCTTCGCTTTGTACTGCTCGGCCATCGGCACGGCGTAGCGCAATGCGTTCTTCGAGTGAATGGAGAAATCAATCGGCACCAAAATGTGCCGGATGGGAAGCGATGAGACGACCTGCGGAGCGGGCGCCGAAGTTTCGGGCGACGGTCGCGCAACGGTCGGCTGTTGCACCGTTACTTTCTTTCTCGGACGATGTGTTGCTCGCTTCTTAGGGGAGGGCTTTTTCATGGTCCACCTCGTCTGGGTTGGTAGTCGTGAGATTGCAGATTGAAGACTGCACCGGAGAAGCCCTCAACCTGCAATCGTTGCATGCATCAGTCGTTGTACACGAACTTCAACCAATTGTACGAATCATTTGCATTCTTCACAATATTGAAGAACGTCTTCTGCAACTGCATGGTCACAGGGCCGGGCTTGCCGTTGCCAACCTTCATTCTGTCGATCGAGCGAATCGGCGTCACTTCGGCGGCAGTGCCCGTGAAGAACACTTCGTCGGCAATGTACAGCATCTCACGCGGCACATTCATCTCACGCACGTCGAAGCCGGAATCTTTGGCGATCTGGATGACCGACGAGCGCGTGACGCCCGGCAGCAGCGACGACGAAATCGGGGGCGTGTACACAGTGCCGTCTTTCACAAGAAAGATATTCTCTCCCGTTCCTTCACTCACGAAACCGAAGACATCGAGCGCGATTGCTTCTTTGAAGCCCGCCTGGATCGCTTCAATCTTCATGATCTGCGAGAGTCCGTAGTTGGATCCAGCCTTTGCCATCGCGGGGAAAGTGTTCGGCGCGGGTCGCGACCAGGTGGAGACGCACACATCGATGCCATCTGTCAGCGCTTCCGGTCCGAGGTAGCTGCCCCATTCCCACACTGCGATCGTTACGTCAACGGGGCACGGCAGCGGGTTGACTCCGACATCGCCGTAGCCGCGGTACACAACGGGTCGAACGTAGCACTCCTGCATCTTGTTGGCGAGAATTGTTTCGAGTATTGCGGCTTCGATTTGTTGTTCGGTGTACGGGATTTCCGTCTTGTAGATCTTGACCGAATCAAACAGACGACGAATATGGCGGTCGAGACGGAAGATGGCGGGACCTTTCGCGGTTTTGTAGCAGCGAATACCTTCGAACCAACTCGATCCGTAGTGAACAACATGGGCGAGGACGTGAATCTTCGCATCATTCCAGTTCACCAGCTTTCCGTTCATCCAGATTTTATCAACCGGCTTAACAGGCATAGTGTTCCTCTTTCATTTTTTCATAAGTGAGCAAGATAGTTCCGTGCAGCAACATAACGCTTTCCCCCGACATGACCGTCGATGGAAATCACACCGCACCAAGTTTCGGAACATGATTACAACACATACTCATACACGCGGTACGTTTTCCACCGTTCGCCCATCAACAACTCGGCGCCCCTATTCATCATCACATTATCTTCCAACACCCAGCTCGCCTCGCCGTGAGGGTAGCCGTTGGCGACTGCCCGGACCGCTGTTTCATAGAACAATACGCCGCCGATTCCGGAATTCAAATATTCCGGAATGACTCCAAGAATCACAATCCTGACGAAGTCGATTCTCTTTTTGAAAAGCAGAATGCGCAACAACGCGGGAATAAGCCAGCCGCGTTTGTTGTCTTTGAGAATCATGTTGTAATCGGGCAGCGACATCCCAAAGCCAACCGGTTTACCGCGAACCTCAGCAATGATGACGACGGATGGATCGACAATCGCCTTCAGATCGGCTGCGACGTAATCGAATTCGTCCTCCGTCATCGGCACCTCGCCCCAGTTGCGCGACCATCCTTTGTTGTACAACTCACGGATGGTTTTTACCTCCTCATCAAACCGCTTCATATCCAATGAACGGAACACGACGCCGGATTTGTTCCTCACAATCTCCGACACCCGGTTCAGCTTGTCTGTGAAGACTTTGTCTTTGGTGACATAGTACGAATAGAGATCTTTTGCCTTTGTGAATCCGTACGTCTCAACAAGCTTTTGATAGTACGGCGGATTGTACGCCATCAGAATTGCCGGCGGATGCTCAAAGCCTTCGATGAGCATTCCGTACTCGTCATTCACTGAGGGGCTGACAGGCCCCCGCATGGCAGTGACGCCTTTGTTGCGCAGCCACGTTGCGGCAACATCGAACAATGCGTTTGCAACTGCCTGATCGTCGAAGCACTCGAAGAATCCGAAGAAGCCGATGTTCTCATTGTGCTCGCGATTGTGATTGTCGTTGATGATCGCCGCGATGCGTCCGACAACATTGCCGTCTTGTTCCGCGAGGAACATTTCCATCTCAGCGTGCTTGTAGAACGGGTGCTTCTTCGTATCCAGCATCTTTCGGCGGTCGAGCAACAGCGGTGGTACCCACTGGGGAATGCCTTGATAGACTTTCCACTGGAACTTGATGAAGGTTCTTTTGTCGCGCTTCGTGCGCACCGGCCGTATCGTGACGTGTGAAATGGAAATGCCTTTCGGGTGTTGTTGATGATGAATGAACGAGGCTTGAGAAGTGCGGGCAGAGAGGCGTGCGAACACGCCTCTGCATCAGGATTTCAATGAACGTTAGTTGATGACGCCAAGTTTTTTTCCAATCGAACCGAACGTCTCCAGGATTTTGTTGAGATGTCGGTCTTCATGTGTTGCCATGTAGCTTGTCCGTAACATTTGCATGCCTTGCGGAACGCCGGGGCTAATGAATGCATTGACGAACACACCGGCATCGAAGAGCGCGCGCCAGAAAACAAATGTATTCAGATCATCGCCGATGATGACAGGGACGATGCCAGTCTGGCCGTCGATCACTTTGAAACCCATATCGTTGAATCCCTTGCGCATCTTATCCGCGTTGGCGATGAGTCTCTTGATGCGTTCCGGTTCTTTTTCAAGAATATCCAGCGCGGCAAGCGCTGCTGCGACGGAGGCGGGAGTTGGACTGGCGCTGAAGATCAGCGCGGGCGCCGTATGCTTCAGATAATTGATCACCGGCTTATCACCGACGACGAAACCGCCAAGCGACGCGAACGTTTTGCTGAAGGTTCCCATCGTCATGTCAACTTCTTTTTCCAAACCAAAATGACTTGCCGTTCCGCGTCCGCCTTTTCCGACCACGCCGGTCGCGTGAGCATCATCGATCATCACGCGTGCGTTAAACTTCTTGGCAAGCGCGACAAGGTTCGGCAGGTCAGCGATGGTTCCTGTTGTACTGAAGACGCCGTCGGATGCGATGAGCTTCGGCTTTTCAATCGGCAACGATGAGAGAAGTCGCTCAAGATCTTTCATGTCGTTGTGCTTGAAGCGTACAAACTCGGCGAACGCACCTTTCGCCATCAGATTGCCCGCGACGATGCACGCATGATTATCGCGATCCGAGATGATGTACTCTCCCTTTTGCACAAGCGTCGGAATGATGCCTTGCGCCGTCTGATATCCAGTACTGTACAGCAAACACGCTTCTTTGTGAAAAAAGTACGCGAGCTTCTCTTCGAGTTGAATGTGGAGATCGAGCGTGCCGGTAAGATAGCGCGAGCCTGAACACCCGGTGCCATACTTCTCGACCGCTTTGATTGCGGCCTGCTTGACGCGCGGGTCGGAGGTCAGTCCGAGATAATTGTTGGATCCCGCCATGACCATATGGCGTCCTTCTATCTGGACTTCCGGTCCTTCATTCTCTTCAATTGGTCTAAAGTAAGGATAGTAGCCGGCGGCTTTTATCTCATCAGCCCGGGTGAATGTCCAACACTTCTCGAACAGGTCAACGGGCTTCTTCTCGGATGTACTCAATAGTATTTCCTTAAGTGCATAAGTGGTGGGATATGTCAAACTGCGAAAACTATGCCCGCCTTCTCAACGAGGTGATTGCCGTCTCGTTGCGAGTCTTGTCCGGTCGGGCAGACCCGCCTGCCAAAGGAGGCAGACCCGCTGGCTGTTCGGCTGGCATTCGTCCCCACTATCGTCGCCTACGGTGCAGGATTGACTCTCAGATTCGAATTCAATATACTTGAACGACTTTTGAAAGTCAATCCAGCGCAGCGAGTCCCCTGAAGGTAATCCCGTTGTGCATGTTCTCTCATTCATTCCTTCACTAAGAAATCCGTGAAAGCACTAGTTACCGGTGGCACCGGCTTCGTCGGCAGTCACCTTGTTGACCTTCTGCTTGAGAAGGCATATACAGTCCGATGTCTGATTCGAAAATCGAGCGATACCAAGTGGCTCAAAGGAAAGCCGGTTGAGTTTGTTTATGGTGATTTGTTTGATGAAAAAGCGCTGCGCGATGCGGTGATCGGTGTTGACTATATCTATCATTCTGCCGGGGTGACAAAGGCAAAGACGAAGCATGAATATTATAGAGGGAATGCGATCGGGACACACAATCTTCTTCACGCGACTCAGCAAAGCAATCCGACGCTCAAGCGTTTCGTGCATATCAGCAGCCAGGCTGCAGTCGGGCCGAGTGAATCCCGCGCTCCGATCACCGAAGAGCGTTCGGCCAATCCCCTCACGACGTACGGGAGAAGCAAATGGAAATCCGAGGAAGAATGTCTGGCGATGATGGACAAGCTTCCGATTACCATCGTGCGACCGCCGGTTGTTTATGGCGAGCGTGACAAGGATGTCTTCGAATTCTTCAACACGTACAACAAAGGGCTTCAGCCGATGGTGGGATTTTCGGAGAAGCTCGTGAGCATGATTCACGTTGTTGATCTGGTGCGTGGAATCGTCATGGCAGGAGAGAGCAACAAGACGCGAGGGCAAACGTACTTCGTTGGTTCGGAGAGTCAATATGGGTGGATGGAGATCGGCGAAGCGACACGGAAAGTGATGAGCAGGAAGGCTCTCGGCATTAGGCTGCCGGAATTTGTTGTGTACATTGTGGCGGCATTTGCGGAATTCTTTTCGCTGTTCAGTTCCAAGCCGGCGCTCATCAACTTCGAGAAAGCACGCGACATGGTGCAGGACTATTGGACGTGTGATTCTTCCAAGGCAAAACGCGATTTCGGTTTCGAGCAGAGCATTTCTCTCGAAGCTGGAATCCGCCGCACGGTCGAATGGTACCGAAAAGAAGGCTGGCTATGAAACGGCTTTTTTTGCCGCAGGAGCTTTGCTCGTTACAGGAACTTGTTTTGCTGGATTTGCTGGAGGAACTTCTTCGCGGGGAACGAGAGTAAAATCCCGC
>JACRFA010000060.1 GCA_016218065.1 Ignavibacteriota bacterium
ACTCTTCGAATGAAATCACTTCGTCCAGGAATTTATACTGGCGTTTTATCCTGTCGTCAATTGCAACCCGCAGTGTGGTCATGTCATCCCCTCACTTTTTTTTCTTGAACAACCCTTTGAGCAGATCTTCGCCCTTCTTCTTCGCTTCGTCCGTCACTTTCTTCTTCTCCGCCTCGAGCTTGCTCTTCGCGAACTCGGCAGCACGCGCCTGCAACGCTTTCGAGTCGAGCGCCACTTTCGGATCGCTCATCGTGCCGGTGACAAGGAAGTCGAGTTTGACGCGGCCGTTCGGTTCCTTCAGCGCGTTCACCGCTTCGCCTGCGAAGCCGGGCACTTTCACTTTCGCCGATGTCGCATCGGAGAGCAGCATCGCCATCCCGAAGTTCATCGAGCCGTCGAGTCCCTGCGAGCCGCTGATGGTGTAGTCCGCGCCGAGCGCCGCGATCTTCAACTCCGGAATGTTCACCTTGCCGTCTTTGATTGTGAACGCGTTTCCCCAATCCTTGAACGTCATCTCGGCGACATCGGACACGTTGAGCATGCTTGCAATCTGTTGGTTCACTTTCACGCCGTGCAGCTTGCCGTTGTTGAGCGCAACGGTACCGGCGCCGTTGAGCGACGAAGGTATGAGTCCGAGCGTATCATCGAGCGCGCCGCTGAGCGCGATGTTCATGTTCATGTCGCCCATCAGCCGCTGCCCGAACGACGTGAACGTCGAGAGCGCGGAGTTTGCCTTGAGACTGTTCATGTCGAGATCGAGGTTGAACGTCGGGCGCTGCGGATTCTGGAGGTTGACGCTTCCCTTGCTCGTGATCGCGCCATCAAACATGTTCATCGACAGATTGTCCATGGTGATCTGGCCGTTGGCGATACGCATTCTGCCGCGCACGTTCTTCATCTCCATCCGTTCCATCGTCAGCGTGCCGATGTTGGTCGTGACGTCCATCTGCACATCGGGCAGCGGCATGGCGGCTTTCTTCGCCGGCTTTTGCTCCGCAGTCTTTTGCTGGGCCGGCTTCTCATCGCTCATGATGTCGGCTGTGTAAAGATGGTTGGACGTGAGAGACGCTGTCGCCGTCGGTCTGGGCGCGCCTTTCTTCTCCGACATCATCGAAAGATAATTCCTCATCGCAAACGAAAGCGCCAGATCGGACTTGCCGATCATCATCGACAGCTTCTTCGACTCGACCACCTGATTCGAGAATGTGATGGCGCCGTTGAGATTCTTCACCGGATTTTTCGATCCCGCCGTCGCAACCGTGACGCCTTGAAACTCCATCTTGCCTGATGCTTTCATCGCGTCAGGGTTGCTCACCTTGCCCGCAACGTTCACGTCGGCGCTGAGTTGTCCGGCGAGCGTCGTTCCGGCCTCCAGCGGATAGTAGTCTTTCACTTCGGCGAGGTTCATCGCCGCCTTCATCGCCATCGTCAGCGCGGGATCATCGAAGCTGATAACATCCAGCGTGACGGAGAGCGGATTATTGCCGAGCGTCGCCGTCAGCGTGCGCAGATGAAACTCCTGTTTGCTCTTGCCGCGGAAGAAATCGGAATTGATATTGATGTTCGTGATCGGCTTCGGGATGTTCGGATACTGAATCGATGCGTTCGCTGTCGTGATCGTGCCGCTGACATCGGGCAGCGTGCGCGTGTCGCTGTCGTAAATTCCCTTGACGAGAATCTTCGCCTGCACGGCGCCGTCTCCCTTCACTCCCTTGATCTTTTCGACGTAGGCTTTGGGTGTGAGGTTGAGAAGCTGCGCGACGTTCACATCCTTCGCCTCGATGGTCAGATTCATGTCCGGCTTGTCTTTCATGGCAATGGTTCCGTTGATGCCGAACGGAATGGCATTCAGAAAGCCCTCGCCGTTGGTGATGGAGGCAAGACTCTGCGACACGGTGTACACAACATCCGCATTCACATTGATGCGCCAATCCTGAACGAGCGGCGTGGTGATCGAACCGTAGCTGTAGTTGTCGATCGCCGTCTTGCTTTCAATGCGCGCTTCCTGTGTCGCAGGATTGAAATCCACCGACGCCATTTCGTGAAAGCCGTTATACACTTGCTTCGAGTTGTCGCGCCTGTCGATCATCTCGATGTAGCCGTTCACAATTCTGAAATCCGACAGCAGCACGGCGGCAGATGTTCCTCCGCCCGAAGCAGGCTCTTCCTGCGCTGCCTCCTTCGTGCTGTAGTTCGTCGTTCCGTTCTCGGCAGTCTCAAGCATGATCGACGGTTTCTCTAAATAGAGAGAGCTGATTTCAACACGCTTGTCGAACAGCGGACTGAGTTTCACGTCGATCAGCATTCGCTCGAGAGAAAGCAGCGGCTTCTCAGAAAAGCCGGGAGCGTTCTCGATGGTCAATCCGCTCACATCGACCGCAATCGTCGGAAACACCGAGAGGCTGATGTCGTTGATCGCGACTTTGTGTCCGGTTGCTTCCTCCATTTTCGGAATGATGAGCGCCTTCAGTCTGTCGCTGGTGAAGTAGAGCTTTAGCGCAACGGCTGCGCCCACGAGCAGCACGACGGGAATGCTCAGAATGATGAGCCAGGTTCTAGCTTTCTTCGACAGCGCCATAGGTCTATCCTTCGAATAAATGAACAGAAGAAATTCTGCAAAAATATAGACAAATCAGTTCCGAGAGGCAAAAGGAGTGCAGCAGCGAAAAGGCAATCATTGAGTTGAGGGTCGTTATCTTTTCCCGGCATCGTATTGCTCGTTCATCCCAACCTTGTCGGGACGCGCCAACTGACCGAGCGAGTCGTAGATGTTGATTTGCAGGACTTGCCAGTAGGCAAGCCTGCCTGCCGGTCAACGACTCGTAGAGTACGCAGGTTACCACGACTCGGAAGTTGATACTCGTTTGTTGTTGATGGGTTGGGATTATCGTCATCGCGCGCGTGTTGAATCTCAGAAATCGAATGTGTACGTTAGTGCCAGAATGTGGAGATGAGAGTATGAAAACCCTAACCCTGCAACTGCCCGACTCGCTCGAACTTGAAGATCGCGAAGCGAAAATGCTGCTGGCCGCAAAACTCTATGAGCAGGGAAAACTCTCGCTCGGACAAGCCGCGGACTTGGTAGGATATTCCAAGCGAACGTTTATGGAACTGCTTGCCGACTATGGCGTATCGGTGTTCAACTACCCGCCCGATGAACTCGAAAGCGACATGAACAATGCCGAACGCAATAATCTCTGATACGACTTGCATTATCATTCTCGATGAAATCGGACACCTTCAGTTACTCCAAAGACTGTTTGGCACAAATTCTCATCACCGAAACTATTGCCGCAGAATTCGGATCTCCTCTTCCCGATTGGTTCCAGATACGTAAGCCCTCCGATGCAACTCACCAAGAAATACTGCAAACCTCATTAGACGCGGGGGAAGCAAGTGCAATTGCGCTTGCTCTTGACTTACGTGATTGCCTTTTGATTACCGACGATTGGAAAGCGCGACGGCTCGCAACGAAACTTGGCATTCGCATTACGGGAACCGTGGGCGTGCTTCTTGATGCGAAAAGATTCGGACACATCAGAGAGATCAAGCCGCTTCTCGAATTAATGAAGAGGGCAAAGTTCCGAATGTCCGACGAGTTGATAGCGAAGACTCTCCGTTTAGCAGGCGAAGAATGATTTGAATGTAAAACGGATACTACCTTGCGGCGCAAACAAAGCGAGGCGGAGTCCATCCATGCATTCAATTCAACTTTGACAGTTGACGTTCACCCGCAAGTGACACTTTGTTCCCCGTTATCGATTCAATCTACGGGACGACAAGCGCTATATGCCGGTCACTCGTAAACTCGTATGCTTGCTATAATAATATCTACCTTCCGAGAACAGTCGCCAAATACAACAAAGAGATCTTCAGCTTCATTTTGTTGATGATACTACTCGTGTACATTTACAAATCTGTAATGTAATGGACAAAGCGGTCACGAGAGGCAAAAGAAACATGCCGGAGCAAGACACCAGAGACAGAACAAAGGATTAACCGCGATGACGCGAAGGCGCGATGGATTGAAAATGAAAAGGCTCTATTTCGGAACTCCCCGATCAAATGCACAAAAACAACCTTGGGTCTTTGCGCCTTGTTCGATTGAGAGAATGTCGTCTTGATTTTACTGAAACCAATCCCTACCATGAATCAGCAACTGACCCCTACCTGTTCTTTGTGCACTTCGTTTTTTTCATTGAGTTGATGGTATTTAACTTGAACGCGTTCACACGTGTACAGAACAATCGGCGCCACGGACCTCTTTGTCCGCAGGTACTGAAAACGTACCTGGTAGTCGTTAGCGACACTAACAACTGATGGGAATGAAAGTCGGGTTATAACCATGTTTGTGAACCGTCCAACCTCTACACCATACGATATGCGATACACTACACTATTTGTTCTTGTACATCTGCTGTTGTCGCAGCAGGCTTTCGCGCAGACTCGCAATCAGCACGTTCAGACGTTTACCGATAAGGGACATTGGCTTGGATTCAAAGTTGGGTTCATCGCAAGTGAGGAACCACTCGGCGACCGCTGGATAATTTCTGGGATGTATGAGTTTCGGTTCTCGAAGATCTGGTCGCTACCTTTCGAAGGTACGCTTTACAGGATAGTGCGGAACACTTGGGATGGGCGAGAGAATTTTCGAAGTGTTCGTCAACCCCTCGCCCTTAGCGTCGCGTTGAAACTCCGCATTCCTCTGGGCAGGCCATCGACGAACGTTTCATTGCAGGGTGGGATTGGCTCTGGTTCATTCTATCCGGTCGTTCATTACGCGATTGGAATGGAATACGGAATCACCGAGCGGCTGACATTGGTTGGCCAAGTCAGACGACATAGTCTGGACATCAACGAGCCGATCTTGTCGGTTGGTCTCAACTTTGATGTTACTTCGATGAGCCTCAAACAGAAATACTTGATAACAAACTAACCCCGCGCCCAGACATGATCACCTTCATCAAAACAATTCATACGGCCATCTGGTTGGTCATGACGACGTCTATAGTGTACATCGGATATTCTGTTTTCAGAATGAGGTTCGATACCCTGTTCTTCGTTTCGCTGTTCCTGATTGTCGCGGAGACTCTTGTCATTGTGGTGAATTCATGGAAGTGTCCGCTCACAACAATTGCGCGTCACTATACCGAGGAAGATGCTCCCAACCTTGATATCTATCTTCCAAGAACAGTTGCCAAATACAACAAAGAAATTTTCAGCTTCATCTTGTTGATGATACTACTCGAGTACATTTACAAATCTGTAATGTAATAGACAAAGCAGTCCCGAGAGGCAAAAGGAATAGGCCGGAGCAAGATGCCAGCGGCAGAGCAAAGGATTAACCGCGATGACGCGAAGGCGCGATGGATTGAAAATGAAAAAGCTCTATTTCAGAACTCCCCCGATCAAATGCACAAAAACAACCTTGGGTCTTTGTGCCTTGTTCGAGAGAGGGAATGTCGTCTTGATTTTGCTGATGCCAATCCCTACTATGACTCAGAGCCCTGCTCTTTGTTTCTGATTCTTCCGAATGAATAATAAATCGGTTTGTACGGATTGCAAAAACATAGTTGCCTGCGAGCAAACACTTTATCGAATTCTATGACTAAAGGTAGATTATGAGTCGATTGTTGATCGTGTCAAGTCTTGTGATTCTATTTGCTTCCTGTAATATGAAAAAATCTTCCTCTCTCACTCAAACATCTGCGAGTACTCCATCAGTCACTACATTTGGAAAGATCAAGGCGGGGACAATTCTCTTCGAAGGTCTTGATCCACTAATGGTGACAACTACAGGAATCAGTAATGATTCCATCAATCGGACTTTCTATCGCAAATTCAAGGATGTCATGGGAACGAGGTTCCCCACTGCAAACGTTGTCGATGCTCACGGGGACCAACCCCGGTTTTCAACTTCAGACACGGTGGGAATCTACAAGTTAAATTTGTCAAACATAGCAGTCGACCTAAAGACCAACTCCGGCTCCGTACGCCTTTCACCCACTACGTATGGACTCCCAACATTTTCCGACAAATCAACTGTCAGATCAATATTCACGATAGACATTGCATTCTTCGACGCCCGAAGTCGATCAGCCCTGTTCTCATTAAGGTGCCAAAAACCATCCGATGAAGATTCACGCGACCCTACGGCAGATGCTATTGATGCAGCAGTACAACAAATCGTCCGTTACATCGCACTCGACGGTGCAAGATAGGCAAGTCTATCTCTTGAGAGCTAACAAACGGTCAGCCCGACCGAAAGTACGGCTGAGGGACTTTGTTTGAGGAGAGATGGAATGAATACTTTAGCAGCAAAAGTTGAACCGCGTATCATCGATTTGTCTTTTACTTCCGATGCGCTTAAGGTCGTTCTTGCGGATGGAAGAGAAATCTCTGCTCCCTTGGAGTGGTTCCCTCGCTTACGTGATGCGAACGAACAACAGCGAACGAACTGGCGTCTGATTGGAAGGGGCATTGGTATTCATTGGGAGGATGTTGACGAAGATATTTCTGTAAGAAGTCTTCTCGCCGCAAACTAATCCCGCCGCAAATTGCAATCTTGAGCACGCATCGTCCCGCTGTCGCGCGAATTCTCTTCAAGGGTGAAAAAAATCAAGGATGATTTGTTCTAATATTTCTTTCTCAAGAGCAACTCCGTGTCCCTGTGCCTCTGCGGTGAATCTTAAAACAGAGCGCCGTGCGTCGCTTCCTAAAACGGTGCCGCGATTCTAAAATAAACGTGCGCCGATTCGGCTCTGTCAGTCGGCCAGAGAAGCGCAAGTCTCCACGTTCCTGTTCGATTCGCCAGACCAATCCCGTAGTCACTCTTGAAGTCGTTCCAATGAATTGCGCCGAAGCCGTCGAACACTTGCGTGCGAGCACCGACGGTACTCACCCAACCCGCGTCCGCGAGCAGCAAAAGATTCAGATGACGCAACAACCAGCTTGGCCAGAATGCGAGGTCGCCAAGGAAGTCGCCGTTCACCAGGTACTCCGCGTTCATCAGTATCATGCGGTTGGCGTGAGTCGAGTTGCCGTTGATGGACTTGAATGCATACGCAGGCACAGTGCCAAGCCCGCCAAGTTCATACGACATCTGTCGCGGCAACGTGCCGAGCGACGAGCCAACACGGAGGCGGATGTTGAACTGATCGTACTTCGTGAGCGGTTGGAAGCGTCGGATGTCGGCGACGTAGCGCGAGAACCTGAAGTCGCCGCCGAGGGCGCGCGCATCGGCGATATCGGCTGCAAGCTGAATGCTCCAGCCGTGCGGTCGGCCGCGGTCGCGACTCGTCGTCAGGCCGGCGAGCAGCTGAATCCTGTGCATGCGACCGTCATCGATGGGAGGGTTCGTGCGCAAGACTCTCCTCCCGCCGAACAGCGCCCACGCCGTGTGCTGATCGAGCGAGCCGAAGCGCTCAAGCGAGAACGCTGCTTTCGTTTCAATAAATGCGTCGCGAGTCTGTTTGTAATACGCGGTGTGAAACGTCGCGCCGTTCCGTTCGAAATAGTCCCTGAAATCCTGACGAAGCAGCAACGCGGCAAGAGTGTTTTCGTGCAGCGCGATGAGCCACTGCTCTTTCGAGTCCGAGAGCGAGTAGCCTTCGACGCCGAATTCGAGAAGCTCATGGTTGTCTTTGTCAGCGAGAGGAATCTGGCGGACGACGCCAAGATTTGCGCGCCACGTGTGCGAGGCAAACCCATAACCTATCGATCCGAACGGTGCGAACTCCTTGCCGTCCTCCCAGTAGAACTTCTTCTCCGAGCCGAGTCCGACAAACATTCCTTCGACCCGGTTGTAGCGAAAAACAAACGGCGGCGCATCAGCGCTTTCGTTCGTCCAGGGAATGCGGTGATACTCTCCGGGGTACGCGTATCGTCGCCCGCTGCGGCGACCTGCCCATGCAATCGGCGGCGACTCACGCGTCTCTTCCTGACGCGCAACTCTCATTGAGTCTGTTTCATTCTCGAATGTCCCATCGAAGAGTTTGTTGACGAACTGGTTGAGACCATCCTCAAAGTTGTTCCAGAAGCGTTCGACTCGTGTAGGCCGCTCGGTGAAACCTGAATCGGATTGCGCTGATGATCGTACGGGAAGGAAGAAGAGAAGCAAAAAGGCGGTACAGAATTTTGTCATGGTACCTCCATCGGGATGTTAAGAAGTGAACGAAGTGAAGAGCGTTCCACGTCACTTGGTACGAGTGCGGAACGAGGGAAGTTGCGGGAGGGGGGAGTGAGCGTCAACAGTCAATGGTTAATGGTCAACGACCAATTGCCAACGGGGGAAGAACACTGCCGGGACAGGGGCGATCGCCTGCAGGCCGGAAGCCCCAAAAACAAGGGCGTCATTTGTCAGTGGTCATTCGTCGTTCGCGCTCATTTGCAGAGGTGCGTGCGTTGCTTCTCAGACTGGTTTTGGTTACTTTTTCCCCGAATTCTGAGTCCCGACGCGACGTCGGGATTACTGTTTTTGAAAGATTTCTATGGCTGATCAAACCAACGACTCGTCGGCATCGCAGCAGCCCGAACGCCCCGAGCGTTCGAATCGCGGGCGCTACTACTATAACCGACGACGGCGACCCGAACGAAGTTCCGAGCAACAGAATCCTCCGCAGGAAGCCGCCGCCACTGCGCCTCAGGAACCGCAAACCCAACCCGCACAGCAGCAACGTCAGTCCCAACAATCGCAACAGCAGCGCCATCACGGCCGCTCGGATTTTCAGATGCAACGTCATGGCAACATGGACGTGAGCGTCGTGATTCCGTTGTACAACGAGGAGGAATCGCTGCGCGAGTTGCACAAGCAGTTGCGCGAAACGCTCGGACGCCTGGGCGTTCGTTATGAGCTGTTGTTTGTGGATGACGGCAGCACGGACAAATCGTTTCAGGTGCTGCGCGATCTGAAGCGCTTCGATCACAATCATGTGAAGATCGTTCGCTTCCGCAGAAACTTTGGCAAGTCTGCCGCACTCGCCGTCGGATTCGAGAAGGCGATGGGAACTTATGTGGTGACGATGGATGCAGACCTGCAGGACGATCCGGCGGAAATTCCGAGCCTGATACGAAAGTTGGAAGAGGGCTACGATCTCGTGTCGGGATGGAAGCGCGTGCGCAAAGATCCGATCACGAAAACGCTGCCGTCAAAATTTTTCAACTTCGTGACGGTCTTGATGACCGGAATAAAGATTCACGACTTCAACTGCGGACTGAAAATCTATCGCAATGATGTTGTGAAGGCGGTGAACGTTTACGGCGAGCTGCATCGCTACGTGCCGGTGCTCGCAAGCAACGCGGGTTTCAAAGTTGGTGAGATGGTGGTGCAGCATCGTGCGCGTAGATTCGGCAAGACGAAGTTTGGCATCGGCCGGTTCTGGAAAGGCTTCCTCGATCTCGTCACCGTCATGTTCACGACGCAATACTTCCGGCGCCCGTTGCATCTGTTTGGCTTTTGGGGAATGACCTTCGCGCTCGTCGGCGTTGGGATCGACGGCTGGCTTGCCTACGAGTGGGCGATGGAACGAACTGCATTGAGCAACCGTCCGCTTTTTCTTGGCGGCGTGCTGCTGATTATTGTCGGCATCCAATTCGTGTCGATTGGATTGCTCGGCGAGATGATCAGCAAGGCCAAGCGGACGACTGAGGAATATACAATCCGCGATTACATCAAGTAAGGATTCGAATAGTGTCACCTCGTCACTACGTGACGAAGAAGGCCAGGTGGTTTCGATAGGCAGACCATGAATGGTCTGCCTATCGTCGTTTCGTCCCTACGGGATGAACGAAGACCGATTGCCACGTAGTGGCATTCCGAAATTAGCCCGACCTTTTTAAGGTCGGGATTTCAAGAACAGGACAACACCGTCGTCGCGTAGCGACGGGATGAACGAAGACCGATTGCCACGTAGTGGCATTCCGAAATTAAGGGGTTGACCAAAAAGTTTTCCACAGACGTCGAAACCGCGCGCGGCCATATTATATTTGAGCGCCCTTGAACGATGTACCACAGCGAACGCTCACATTTATATGACAGCCCCAACGACGAACTTGTTTGAACAGCCAAGCA
>JACRFA010000061.1 GCA_016218065.1 Ignavibacteriota bacterium
GATTGTACACTCGAATGACGCACACGCCGCTCCAACCGAGGCCGGGAACAAGAATGCTATCCGACTTGGCAGCGAGTGCAATCCAGACTCGTCCCAGCGGATCGACAGCAATTGCATTCACGCCTGATCCGCCGGTAAAACTTGCACTCGAAGGAAACGGACCGTCGTGTCGCCATTGAGCATCCGCGCGAAGCAGCGTGATAATGACGAGAAGGAAGAAGAGTTTTGTTTTCATGGGAGCCTTCTCATGAACGTTCAGCGCATAAGCACCATGCGTTTGGCAAGTCGCATCGCACCCGATTCGAGCCGGTACAAATACACGCCGCTCGAAAGTCGCGATGCATCGAATTGAACCTGATACTCACCGGGCGGCTTCACTTCATTCACAAGTGTCGCGACTTCTTTCCCTAACACATCGTACACTTTTAGTACGGACGGGGCATGCCCCGTCCCTACGGGAATTGTGAATTTGATTGTCGTCGTTGGATTGAATGGATTCGGATAATTCTGACCAAGACTGAACTCGCCCGGAATTGTCTTCTCCTCTCCAACAGAAGTAATCACGCGCCTCGCAACTTGCAGCTGATCGAAGTTCAGTTGTCCGCTTGATGCGCTGGTTCCCAGCACGTAACGAAGTTGGAAGCTGTCGAATCGCAGCTCGCCATCGAGTTGCCCGTTACCTGTCCACGATCCGAGCGTGTCGCGCTCGAGATCCCACTCAACCAATCGCCAGCCAATCCAGTCGAGCGAGTACCACTTGCTGACTTCATAGCCGAGACTATCTTCGACGGCAAACCGGAATTGATTGCGGCTTCCGTTGCCGTGAACATAAGTTTGCAGAATGTTGTCAGCTTTTCTGAAGCGAACGTTGCGCGGCAAACCGCTCACCGCCTGCGCTCTCAAGAGCCATGCACTCGCGCCTGTGTTCCATGAATACGTCAACTGCGCCGAACCGGCATTCTCGGGGACAGGCGGAACAACACGAGTTGTCGTAAGCTGGAACGTCGAGATCCCAACTCCAATCGTACTTGGATTGGATGACGGCGGCAGCCAATGAGCAACCGATGTGTCGAGACGATCGATGGTTGTGTACTCGACGGACTGAGGCGCGACTGAAAATTCCCAGATGATCGGACTCGAGTTCGGAATAGGATTCCCCACAACATCAGTTACGCCGCTCACGCGCATGCGATACGAGGCCCCGGCTTCGAGCGGGCTCGCAAGATAGACATTGATGCCGCTCCGTGTCCCCAATGGCCAGTATTCAAGCGTGCGGGTGAGAAGCGAGCCGCCGATTTTTTGGATGACAACATTCGTCACCGTCACCGTGCCTGCGTTGAGAAGTTCGTCGAACGTGACATTCAGGACCGACGTTGGTGAGGCGAGTTGAACACCTGCCGACGGATACGACGCAACAATTTGTGGCGGAACAACATCCACATCACGGGTTTTGAATCGGAGGAAGTATGGATCACCCGGCACGCCGTTGCCATCGCCATCGATCTGCTGACCGCCGCCGGACCGCGCCTGCGTATCGACCTTGACGGTGTAGTGAACGAAGAACGGCAGCACCGCATCGGGATCGAATGTGAGTGTCGAGTTTGAATTTGCCCAGAGCAACCTTCCTGCTGCATTCGGCGTGATGGAGAATCCGCGGCGCACAGACGCCGTGTCCATTGTTTTTGAAAACTGCAGAACGATCGAGCGCTCGGCAGAAAAAATCGTATCGCCGTTGACTGGAACTGAGCTGACAACTGTCGGTGCAGCAAACGACTCAAACTGCTTGTCGATGAAAACTGTCGCACCCGACGTCATCGTGAACGAAGCCGAATCGGTGGTGTAGCCGGGTGTCTCAAAACGAACTTGGTACTGACCGGGCACAAGCTGATCGAACATGAAGAACCCGTTGTTGAACTGGTCGCCGGTGTAAACCCGATTGCCGGGAAGCAAAACCACGCGCGAGTAATTCAGGGCACGACCGGTCCCGAATTCCGTCTGAAATCCTGCAACGATGCCCTGCGTGTCTGCCGGTACAGTCCAATACTGCATGAAGGAATTCCGCAGCGCGTACGATTCCATTTTGTTGTACGCCCGATTTTGCAGCTTCCGGTATTCCGAAAGAACGTCGTGGAATGATCCTTCAGATAATTCGCCCGGCATTGCGAGTCCGTTCAACACACCAAGATTGAAACCGCCGTTCGGTCCGCCGTAGAATGTGTAGTCGAGCGCGACTTGCGGATTGCCCGGCGTCCGGAGAATAGCTTTGATTTTCGGTGAGATGATGTTGGACATCGTGAGTGCCTGCGGAAATGCCGGCTGCCGCGTGGAGATGTTCTCCTTGAGAAGAACGAGTGTGTAATTCGTCGAGCCGTTGAATGCGTTGCTGTGAATGGAATGAAACCAATTGACGTTGTTCGCATTCGCAAGCTGCCATCGCTGTGTGAGTGTCGGCTCATCGTCATTCGGATAGGAGTTCGTATAACGCGTCAGAATGACCCACGCACCTTGGGCGCGCAGCAGCGTGTCGAGCCGCAGCGCCTTCTGAAAATTCCCTTCACTCTCCCAAAACACATTGCCCGGATCAAGTTCAATGCGGCGGTCGTTTGCCGGATTATTTCCTCCATGCCCTGGATCTATGCAGAACTTTACGCCGTTAAGCGTCTGACCGAAACTCACAAACATTGGGAGAATGAAAATAGCCAACGCCAACATTCGAACCTGAACCCTGAAACCTGAAGCCATGCTTCTCATCTCCCCACCTCCGCGTACGTCATTACCAGAATATCGCCGTCCAGCGTATTGCAGAAAATTTTATCTTCGACCGGAGAGCAGAACGGATACAGTTCAATCTTGTCGGTGCTTCTTGTGAGCTGCGCGGATTTCTTCCCATCAGAAGAAATAGAGAAAAGATCGGAGCCAGTGATGTTATGTCCGTCATCGACGTCTTTCATATAGACAAGCCATTTGCCATCGCGTGTCCAGACCGCGCAGTTGCGGCGACCAAGACGCGAGATAATGTTCCCTTTAAGATCGCAGACGAATGCGCCCAGCGACATCTCGGTCACGACAATGAGTTTTCCGTCAGGAGAAAGCTGAGGCCAGATGTAACTGCTCGGCGTTCCGGCTTTTGCAAGCGGATCGAGCAGACGCTTCACGCCATTTTCGAGAAGCACAATCTTCGTGTCTTCGATACCAAGCAGAACCGGCTCGGTGACCGCCGCGAGGTTCTGCACCTTTGCTTCGTTGGCGTACACAACTTTCGTTCCCGCAAAAGAAGGAGTGGAAAGATTCTCCCCGCGCGAGAGAATTTGTTCGGCGCCTGTCGATAGATTTCTCAGAACCACTTCCTGCACGCGTCCCCGCGCTTCGTTGAGTGTGCGTCTGAAGGCGATTGACTTTCCGTCGGGCGAGACTGCGAAGCCGTATCCCGAACGCGGACTATTGGTGATTTGCTTCAGCGACTTTGTGCTGAAGACATACCGCCAGATACCCTGATAGTCTGATGTCGTGAAGAAAGCAGATTTTGCATCGGCGGCCTGCACGTTGCTCCATGTCTGGGACTTTGGCAACGGAAGCTTCGAAACATTCGTAATCTTAAGCTGAGCGTACGCCGGCAGCTGAAGACAGAGAAGTGGGATGATGATGTACTTTGTAATCATGGTTTGACTCAGAAATGAATTGAAGAACAGATGGTGCTCTTTCGAACTGTTGAAATATACGAAGCTTCATACAGAAAACCATAGCCTGATCCATCGCGCCTGATTGGGGTTGCGCGAGCACACAACGCGAAAGCGCTCCGACTGCAACCGTGCGTACGAGTGCAGCCGAAGCGCCGATACTATTGTCATGTCCGTCGGAACCTATCTCAACACAACCATCCGCCGTGTCTGGACCATTCCGTCAACTGATACTCTCATGTCATTCCGAAGGAGCCCTACGACTTTGCTCAGGGTAAACTCCGCGACTGAGGAATCTCTCTCGCCCCACTCGTATCGAACGCTTGCACAAGATCGGTGATCTGATCGGACACTGTGATTCGCATCCACGGACTCACTCGCGCCTCTTTCGGTGAAGCAAGAGCGACACTGTTCGACGGAATGAACGCGGAATCCAACAGATCGCCGTTCTGCGGATCGAACGCCATCACTTTGTCTGCTGTCCAGTCGGGGACGAGCAGGACTGAACTTTGCGTCTTTGTCGCGACTCGTCCGCCATCAGGAATGACCGGGCCTGTCGGATTCACAATCCCTTTGCTCACATCGTACCGACGCACGATTTCATCATACGTCAGCACCTCGGCGCCCTGAAACGGATGCGCGAGATTGGACATGACTGCGTACACGGGCCGCCCATCTTCGATGCCCATTGCATCGATGACCACTCCGCGAGTAAACACGATGGCTCGCGGCAGGCCAAGTCTATCTGCAAGTTGCTTAGCTTCAAGTCCCAGCTTCGGGTTCTGTTCATTGCGCAGAACGAGATCTTCAAACGATATGCGGCTCCCTGCAAAACCGGAACCTAGTCCCAACATTGTCAGCAGACAAGCTGCGACGACGAGGTAAACGCGTTTCATTTTTGCTCCTAAAAATGGTTGTGCAAACCTTCGGCCCAACACTCCTTCTTCAGCCCACACGTAGGGCGACCAGGCTGGTCGCCCTACACTTGCACTTATCTCACGATCAACATCTTTTTCGTTTCAGCAAAACCGCCTGAACGAAGTGTATAGAAGTATGTGCCGCTTGTAAGAGTACTCGCATCAAACGTGACTTTGAAATTGCCCGGCTCGCGTTCTTCATCGACAAGCGTTGCGACTTCCTTGCCGAGCACGTCGTACACCTTCAGGCTGATGTGACCCGACTTCAACACCGAGAATTCGATTGTCGTTGTCGGGTTGAATGGGTTGGGATAATTCTGTTTCAGAATGTATTCCTGCGGCAGCGCGCCGCCAACTTCTTCAACGCTATTGATCGTGGGAAGCGTGCCGTTGTACTTCCATTTGTCAACCGTCCAACCGTAGTTTGACTGAGTGTAAACGTTCCCCGCTTCATCGAACTTCACGTCATAGAGTGAGGCGTAGCCTGAGAGATTGCCGTGACCACAACTGCGCAGATTGTATCCGCCCGTCACGCTAAAGTTCCACCATGCTGCATCTATTCTGTTGAGACTCGTGTCGGGAGAAATCAAGGCGCCGGTGTTTGGATTCACAAGATACACACGACCATAGTTGTACGCCGTGCTTCCGCCAAACAGCGAGTCGCACGCGACAGCGAGGATGTTGTTCGGCGACAAATAGGCAAGCCCCAGAGGTCGCACAAGACTTCCCGTGCTTCCCGGAATAGTGTCCGTCACCTGAAAACTGAAAGCCCCATTCAGAGTGTACCCCGTAGCGACCGATCCGGAATACTTCAGCACCCTTCTCTGCGAGAAAGATGAAATGAAGATGTGTGCTCCATCGGGCGTCACTGTCAGGCCTTTGTAAATGCCATTCGGCAAATCAATCGTCCGAAGCGGAGTCTCCACATGGCTCGATCCCCACGTCGATGCTGGGGCGTAGATCTTGATGTCTTCGGCCTGATTTGTCGTCGTATCATGTGAGATGTACACACGCTTGCTGCCGTCGACAGCAATGCCGTAAACTCCATTCAGACTTGTGGAAGTACGTGAGTAGGGCGGAACTACCTTGATCGTATCGTTGGCGTATTTGAAGACGAGAATATTGTGTTCGGCGTCGCTGCTGATTGCAGGATTGTTATTGTTTGCCACGTAGATGAAGCTATCTGGTGTCGCAACAATGGAGAAGGCATTGCACATCTGTATCTGATCGAATGCGCCATCAGTCCACACTTGATATATCCCATTGGTTTGAGACTGGTAGCCGTACGTGTACCGTCGGCCAGTTGTGGAATCGGCATTCACGTAGGGAATCATGAAGCATCTACGTGTCGCAGCTTGCGAAGGATCCGTAAGGCGAGTCATCACGAGCGCTACGAACATGTTCTGCTTGATGACACCTACACCAAATGTATTGTGCCCGGTTGCGTTGTTGCTCGGACACGCGTCGTCATCGTACGTTGCATACAAACATTGCCACTGGGCATTCGATGAGCCTGCGACAAGAACAACCAAAAGAAACGTGAGTAGCATCTGTTTCATGTGGACCTCCTGAAGATTGTTTGGTGAGATGGTGTTTGGATGTGAGAGGATGAGTAAAATTGCGGAGAATGCATGACAGAAGCAAGATGGCGGGCAAAACAATTCTGAGGATTCCCCATGGACGATAGCGTGACGTGAAGCCGTTCTCGATGGAGTTGTCGAATAACAGTCGCCGATCAGGATCGTTGGACGACCGACGTAGTACCGATCCGACGAATCGAAATGCAGGATATAGACGAAGTGTCCCATAATGAGAAAGCTCTGGACCATGAGATCCAGAGCTTTTGCTCCGTCCCAACAGAGTCGGGAAACCTGCATCCCGAC
>JACRFA010000062.1 GCA_016218065.1 Ignavibacteriota bacterium
ATGCGCTTGCTGTGCCTGCTGCTGTACGCTCTTGTCAGGAATCGCTGCGCGAAGGATGGGCGTCTCGTTCGTTGCTGGCGACGTAGGCTTCTGATCCTTTTGATCAAGCGGCGCTCTCGAGCTTTGTTGTTGCGCTCCCATCGCGGTTCTCCGCGATGTCCCTCCCTTTGCCGTCGTCGGGAGAGCTGCTTCCTTCTGCACAGCGATCGTGTCCGTCGCGGCTTTGTCGTCGTCTTTCTTCTTGATGTCGACAAGCACGTATGTCGTGATCAGAAAGACAATCACCGCGGATGTCACGCTTTGCGTTACATTGCCGGCCACCTTTGTTGCAGTTTCCTTGATGATGTTTGACATGCTCTCTCACCTCCCTGAAATACTATTGCTGGATTTTCTGAACAAGTCGTGGCATCAGTTCATCCACCAACTTTTCTGCAATTACTTGAAATCCCTTGTACGCGGCTTTCTCGAAGCTGTTGCTTCCTTGCTTCACTTCTTCGACGGAGCTTTTAAACACTTCGCGATTCGTCTCAAGATCGTACACCGAGACTGTTGCGCTTGCGAATGCAAACGCGAGGCCGCGAAGCTCCGAGCCTTTTCGCGCTTCGGCCGTCAGGCTGATGGCGAGCGAGGCCTGTGATTTGTCGTTGACGAACGCAAAGCCTTGCTCGCCCAGACTGCTTTTCAGTATCGGCTCGATGCGGTTCTCCGTCAGCTTCTGCCCGAACATCGACTCGTTGGCTTCGACAAACACATCGACGCCGGAAACATTCAGCGTGAAGGTCAGCTTCGGAAGTGTGAAGCTGCTGAGCAGAGTCTGCACGACCGGTGAGAGCGTGTCGCCGCCGAGCAGACTGTGCAAATCCATTTTGGCTTCGATCGTTTGTATTCTTTCCGGCGACGTGATTTTCTGTACATCGATCGCTGCGCGTCCGTTCCGATCCGTCAGAATATGATCGACCATTGATCCCGACCCGCGAGTGAAGCGCACCGTGAACGGCAGGTTTGCGACCGGAGTCTTTGATGCACCTCCGAGCGACGCAGAAAAATCAAGCGACTTCTTGAGTGGCCGTCCGATTTTGCCGGCGATCTTCGTTTCAGCGGAGGTAACGTCAAGACGCCCAAGCAACGATTGCAGTGAATTGTACATCTCATTCACGAGCAGGACTTTCTTCCCATCGAGCTGAGCTTCAACCGGCTCGGAAAGATATTTCTCCAGCGGGATGAATGTCCGTCCGTAGAAGCCGAATGCGTGAGCAACGTTTCCTTCGTGCTCGCTCCTTCGTCCGTTCAAGGCGAGGTCCTGCGCAATGGCCACGGCGTTGCGCATCTTTGCCGCGCGCCTCGCTTCGTACTCCGATTTCGCAATTCGCAGATACACCCAGTACTCGTCGTCATCTTCATACGTATCGAGCAGCTCAACGCCTTCGAGATCTGCTTTCGCCGATGCCCGGATGTTCGATTGAAATTCATCAGCCAGCGCTTCCTGCGTTTCTAACACTTTCCGCAAAACGTCGCTCGAGATCGTGACAGTGATTTGCGACGCAATGTCGTTGAGTGCAATGTTCTTCGCGGCCTCCGCGTACGCCGAAGCCGGTTGGCTCTTGTGCATCATGCCAATCCCAACGTACGCGTCAGGAACGATCGGTCGTTTGAGGACCCACTCAGGTTTGCCGCCGAAGAGAAGCGAGACCGAGCTGAGAAGAAGAAGAAGCTGAAGAGTGACTAATGTCGTAGTCCTGCGCATGAACACTTCTCCGCTATTGAACCTGAATCGTGATGGTCGCGCTTGCTGCGTTGTTCGTCCAGACAACGAAGCCATACCAATCCGTCGTTGATGGTGTGTATGTAAACGACTCCGTCAGCCCATTTCCTCCGGCATCCGCTTCGATGGCTGCTCCGCTGCGTCTGCCGTAGTACGTCGTTCCGTTTGATCCGAAGAGCGCCGCTCCGATGTCGGCCGTTCCAGAGGTCACTCGCACAGTAAACGTCCGAGCTGTGCCGCCGGTGAGGTTGACATCCCATACCTTGACGATCGTTGTGTTGGTCCACGTAATCGCGGCAGTCGTTCCCGGCACCGTGAGTTGATCGTTTCCATCTTCCCATTCTACCGCATAAGAGCCGCTGCCGGAATACATCGCAACGTGTGGATAGTATTTTCCGAGCGTGTTATGATTGAAGTCGCCGACAACGAAATCTACTTCACCAACATCCGCCTGGCTTGAATCCAAGGCGGTGACGAACAATGAATCCCTGAACAACTTGAGATCATAGTCAGCTGTTGACGGTGGACGCAAGCCAATCACTGACCAGTAGTTCGTTTGTTGATCGATACTGTATTTGCCCGGCAGGGTCGAGCTTGTGTATGGAGTTGCGCTCGTGAGAGCGAGTGTCTGTACAGGCGTTGGGGGTGGGGGTTGATTGTTGTTTGGGCCTGTAACAACCGTTCCATCCTTCTTGCACCCCGAGTGGAAGAGAAGCAATGTGCAGAGACTCAGAAGGCAGAGTTGATGTATGGTGTTCCACTTAAGCATAGATTCCTCCGAAGTACAACTAAGCAATGCCAACGACGCATTGCATGTGATTAGTAATGTGAATCATCAAACGATGTTCTATCAGGTTGTTGAAAACCCCTTAGTTCTTTATCCACGAAGTTCACGCCTGACTGCCCGCCGCTTTTCTCCGGCAGGCGGGAGTTGCACGAAGGAACACGAAGAAGTGATTATGGCTTGCATAAGAAGAACCTTCGTGCACCTTCCTGCCTGCACGCCGGAGTCCCTTGCCGTCAGGCAGGCGGGCAGCGTTTCGGCACGCAGGCGTGTTCTTCGTGGATCGTTTCTTTCCTTTTCAACATCCCGCTAATCGCGTTGCATGCTCACGAGAACGTAAAACAACTTCTTTCCAGCATCGAACCAGCGTTCCCGAACATGATAGTCCTGGAGCAAGACCGAGAGTTCTTCATATCTGATATCTTGAGCCTCGGTCAGACTCGCCTTCTGCAACGACTTCATTGTCGAACAGACTGTGCGCGCCAGATTTCGGCGCGCAAGTCGTTCAGCTTCGTCCCACGAACTCTTCTCATAAAAATATTCCGGTGCGACGCCGACTGCATAGTGGTTCATCGCATCTCTGGGCAAGGTCTCTGTCCAGCCCGGCGCAGTTCTTCCTTTCAGCGAAATGACGCCGCGCGCCTGTGCCGCATCGCAGCCGGTCGGCGATGCAAGCACCAGCACGAGTCCGTGCACCGTCACGGTGTCGATCGGAACGAGAGCGGCGTGAGCCGCCGTATCATACTCCTCCTTGACGTCGGAACCCATCCAGAATGTGCCGGCTTCCGTTGCCCAGAAGGATTGGCTGCCGCTGATTTTCATCAGCGCCTGCCGCTGGTACGTCGTCTCCGCCTGACGCAGCGCGTACGCCGCCGCGGAATCACGATACGACGATGCGTGCACGTATCCGACCACGGTCTTTGCGCAAGGCAAATCGCCTTGACGGATAAACCAGAGCGGATAGTCCTGCGAAAAACAGAGCGAGACAGAAAAAAGACACGTCAGCACACAGGTTTTCACCGTTGCCCTCATGTGTCAGGAAGTTACTTTGTCTCGTTTGATTGGGTTGCCTGCTGTTTCTTCCAATCTTCGTACTTCTGCACTTCCTCATTCAATTCCTTGAATGTCTCGCTGGAGCGGAAGCGCGTGTACATTTCGTTGTTCTTCTTGATCTGCTGCATCAACGCTTCATTCGCCGCGCCAATCGGATACTCAACCAACACATACGAACGCCAGATGTTTCCGTCCTTGCACAGCTTCTGGTTCTTCACTCTGCTGCCCGACAAGCTTGTTGAGACGACAGTCTTGTTTGCTTGCGTGAACTGCTGCATCAACTGAGCTTCGGTTGCCACACCAATCTCTTCTTCAAACTTCTTCTGAAGTCCCTGCACTTTCAAATCCGTTTGTCTGCCGATTTCCGTGCGGCCATCGGTCGTTGCCTTGTCGAGCGAGAGCTGCATGTCCTGCGATGTCGCGGTTTTCGCGGCAAACAGGTAGTTCGGATCCTGCGGCACGTTCATGTACCATTCGGGGATGTCGCACTCCGATGCCTGTTGAAGAGTCTTCGATCCTCCGCAGCCGATGAGCGACAGAGCGATGAACGCAACGAGAAGTGTCAGATTGATAATGCGCATGTGTTCCTCCGATTGTTTGTTGGTAGTGATGATGAGTTACTTTGTGCACGAATATTCAGTTAGTGTAGTGTCGAGACCTCCCGCGATGCCCACTGAATGACTCTCGGGTCAGTCGATTTCAAATTCGGCATACAGACTCCTGCGTCTGCATTCGTATATGTCGGGTCGCAGATCAAGTACTTCCTGCCGCGATACATCACTGCGTCTCCCTGTACGTCGCCGGTAAATCTCACCGCTGTCGCGATATGCGCCGGATAGTCAAGCCCGATCACTTCCAGTCCGCAGAGAGATCGAACAAGATACGCGAAGAGAATGGCCCGGTCCTCGCAATCCGAAAAATCGTAGAACAATGTTTCGTCAGGGAAGAGCGGCTTCTCTCTTCCAAATTGCTCCGGATCGGTTTTGTACACGAACGCTGTCTGCACGAAGCGAAGGAGGAAGTTGACGGCCTGCTGTTCTGTCTTCCCCTTCACATGCGGCTGCAATGCCGACAACAGACTTGAGGATGCTTCCGTCGAAGGCGCAGACGCGAAATACACTTCGAAGTTCGTCTGCGGATAATCTTCAAAGAATCGGATCGCGTTGGCGCTGAACCGGACAGGGATCTCGTACTCCTGTCCCGCGTACGCAAACTTCAGCAACCGTGCCGCGGCGCTGCGCGGCATCGATGGCGGCGACTGCAGGGAAAAATCGATCAGCCGCGTCGCGTCAGGATAGCTTGCTTCGTACGTGTAGATCTGTTCGTTCGCGAGTTTCCAGTTGCGATCGAGCTTCTGC
>JACRFA010000054.1 GCA_016218065.1 Ignavibacteriota bacterium
AAATTGCACACGCGACCGGAATTGCTGTGGGGACAAGGGGGATGTACACCTGCCGTATCGTACCTGCCTTGACTGCTCGCACGTGATGCGACCGCTTGCCAGAAGTCTCACAAGCCAGCATGAAGTGGGAACTGTTTTTCAGCAAGAACATGAGGGGAGAGATCATGAAACGATGGCCCGTTGTGATTACATGTGTGATGCTGCTGATGATAAGCGGCTCGGCACCCTCACCGATGCGGAGCACAAAGCTCCAGCAAGAACTTAACGCGCTCGTGCAGCGCGGCTACACGTACAGGATGTTGCCCAACGATATGATTGAGTTGACTAACCCTCTTATAGGCACGAAGCAATTGCGCAGCCTGCGCGAACCGAACGAGCCTGACATTCGCGCATGGGCTGCCCAACGCGGGATACCGATTCTGGAAATCGATCCGGCAACGATCGACACAGGTCGCTACTCTGGATGGTACTCTCATTGGACAGCAGTTCCACTTTCAAATTCCGACTTGGTGCCGCTGGTCATCGCGGACATCAACAGGGATGGTAATGCTGAAGTCTATGGAGGCTACAAGAGTTACTCAAGCTTGGATTTTGGAGCACGTATTTACGAGATTGATACCAACGGCAACACAAGACTGCTGCATGAGTATGTGCCCAGGCCAGGCGCATCACTATTGTCAGTAGACGCCGATGGAGATTCATTGGTGGAGGTTGTGTGGGATCTGGGGGGAAGCCTTTCTGATTACGAGCAACCCACTCAAACCGAACTACCGACCCAATTCAGGTTTAGACACGAAGAGCTGCAGGGTAATTTGGATCCTGGCTTCACTGAAATTTACATCGGGTTGCTTGACCAGGACACCCGCACGGATTTGCTCTATAAGGGTTCGGAGCGAGATTCATCCAGCCCCATTGGGGCCACCTCAAAGGTGTATGTCGCAGAATATGAACCTGATTCAAACAATTTCATCAGAGTCTGGTCAACTCAGTTTGTCCCCGGGGCAGCAGAGCACCGTCGCTGGATTCGCCACTGATGACTATGATCGGGATGGCTTTCAGGACTTCACTGTTAGTGAGGGTTTGCGGGGACGAGTGTATGTGGTGGAGAATTGTGCGGACAACGAATATCAAGTGGCGTGGCAAGATAGTACACCATTTGTCAATCTGTATTTCCACACTTCGGGGGATGTGGATGGCGATGGATGGCCGGAATTTTTTTTGGCGGCGACAATGTCAAATGGCACGTGGGTGCTTGTGTATGAAGCCGTCGGCAATAACAGATTTTCCCCTAGGTTTCTTTTTCATCTGCTCGCCGCCGGAGTTCTTGACTACCCTACGCTCTTTACGTCAGATATGAATGATGATGGCAGGAACGAGCTGATTGTGTTCTCTGGCTCGTACTTGCATTTCTTTAGAGGGTACCGAGACGATGCCTATGCCCTTTCATATTTGAAACAGGAATTGGTCACTAGAGGTGCCAAGCATTCGGTCCAGGTCTACGATATCGACAACGACGGAATTAAGGACTTGCTCATAAGTAAAGCTCAAACGGACTCAACGGGACAGCACTACCGATTCTTTGCAGACGCGTACAGAGGAACGTCCCTCACGCGCGTGCACAGAATTGAAGATTACACGTTGTCACCCACATTAAGGGCATATCCAAATCCGTTCAATGCTGAATGTTCAATCGAGTACTGGGTCCCCACTCAACAGCGTGTTCGTATTTCTATACATGATGTTGCGGGTAGAAGACTTCGTGTGCTTCTCGATGGAATCAAATCGAGAGGTAACTATACTCTGAGATGGGAAGCATCGAATCTTCCATCGGGCGTCTATTTCTGCCGCTTGGAATTTCTTGATGCGCGTCTCACCCAAAAACTCGTTCTTTCCAAATGAGGGCGAGGAAACCAACTAATCACACATCACAGGAGCAATCATCATGAAAGCGAATATGCTCGCTATAGCTTTTCTGCTCGTGGCTGGCGTAGCTGATGGACAGTCAGTTCTAGGTTGGGGTGAAATCACCGAGCTTACGGGGCTTCCGTCGCAGAGTTCAGTAATCAGCGCCTACTCTAATGGACACGGTCAACATGTCCTTGTAGGTCTTGGTGGTGGAGGTGTTGATTACTTTCTTCTTGATAACGACGGCAGTGTGCTAAATGATAGTCCTGCGCCCTTTCCGATTTCGGCTGGTTCTACTTCGGCGTCAATCACTGGATACGATGGAGTGGTCTATGTTGCCATTGAGCTTGGCGACGGAACGATCAGGGTTTTCTGGAGTACAACCGGAGGTGCAACATGGCAGTCGTCGGCCTCATATAGCCCACCAGGAACAGTTGCGAACCTTGACGCATCCGCCGACCTGTTCGGTGTTCACATTGCTTGGGACACAGAAGGCACGTCCAACAGTGAGATATACTATGTCAGATATGAGCCGTTCGCGAATCGGTTTGTTTACCCTCAACACATTACGAACATGGGTCTGGTCACTGGAAGATTCCCTAAGGTCGTTACGACAGCCAATAACCTCGTTGTTTCGTTTGCGACCACACACTTAGAAGGCAACGACCGGGGTGGGTCCAGAGACGCTTCACTTTCGTTTGGACAACCTAGCTGGGAGGCCGATGCGCGATTGACTCCCATTTTGCCAGTAGATTTTGCTAATCAGAGTATTGCGGCTTTGGGAAACACATTACACATTCTGCTCTTTCAAAACACGGAAAGTGGACATGCAAAAATCTACTCGTCCAGCCGCACACTGGAACCTTCGGCAGACTGGAATACACCGACAGAGCTTGAGACTGATAACCGTAGAAGACATGAACTTTAGGCGGGCTGTAGCGTCAACGGGTGACACAGTGTATGCAGGCTACGCGCATTACCAAATTGCGGCTCCACACTATGAAACATCTGTCAGATTCAGACATAACAGTGGTCAAGGGTGGTCTAGCTTTGCCTATGTTTTCGGCATGGCCAGATCGCAAACTGCCCCCTTTGCCCATCGCTCAACGCTTTCAATATCCAACATGGGCCAGTATTTCTATTGGATCGACGGTACTGTTGGGCAAAACCAAAGCCGTTGGTTTCGTCGTCGTTTTGCCGCTCTCGTAGGAACCATTTCTGAAAACATGTTCTGGACGGGCAAGAACTGGATTGATAACGCGTATGTAGAAAGTGGACGAACCATACTTGCGAAGAACGGCTCCGAGACGCGTGTTCTCGCAAACAAGTCGTTGGTTGTTGGCAGTGGGGCAACACTTACGTGCGAGGCGGGTTCAACGCTCGTCTGCGAAGCGGGCGCGCAAATCATTGTTGAACAAGGCGGGCAGATCACGGTTGACAAAGGAACGTTTTTCAAAATGGGAGTGGGTTCGCAGATCGTTGTCGATGGGAGTTTTGTTGCCCGGGGTGTGGTGGGTCACTATATTGTATTCGCGCTTGAGGGTACCTCCGGTCGCTGGAATGGAATAATCGCTCCGGGAAGCGCCTCAGGCTCAACGTTGGTTCTTGATCATGCCAATATTCATTTCGCGAACGTTGCGGTACACGTCGGCAACACAGTGAGCTTTTCTATGAACGCTTGCACAGTGGAAGAATCAGAAACTGGTGTGGAGATTGTCGCAATGTCTGAAGGAGAAACGGAACTGCCAAGTCTGCTGCTGAGCAATAACATCTTTGCAAACATCAGTCAGGGGATTTCGCTCGATAGGACGTCGAACCTCAGCATTGATGACAATGTTCTCACCGGCATCGACAAAGGCGGCTCCGGCATCACGTGCATCAGTTCTTCTCCAACGTTGCTTCGAAACCATCTTGAGAATTTCAAAATCGGGTTGGAATGCACGAACGCAAGCTCGCCGATACTGGAAGAAAATCAATACGGCGGCAACAACATCATCACGAACAACTCATGCGGCGTGACATGTTCCGGCGGCTCAATGCCAAACCTCGGCGCCATCGGCCCGATCGGAACCGACGTCGGAGGACAGAATAGCATCTTCGAGAACGACGTCGATGTCGAAATCGTTGACGAGGGAATTACGATCATTGCGGAGAACAACTGGTGGGGGAGCGAGAACAATCCGCCGGGCGTGTTTGTGATTGCTCCGGGCAGCACGCTTGTGTACGAACCGTTTCTCGAGAGTGATCCAAACGCAGGCAACAGACCTTCAACGCGCCTTCACGCGAAAGGTCTGCGAACAACTTCCGGCGGCATTACAAATCGAGTTGAGCCTTTGCCCGAATTGATGAAGCTGGCAGCGCAAGCTCGCAAGGAGCGAGACTATAGGCGTGCATCGAATCTGCTCAAGTCGATTGTTGCCGCCCCTACTATGCCTCAATACGCAAAACAGTGGGCGTTAAGTCAGTTGCTTGCTGTCGGTCAGAGAATGCGCGAACAGAATCTGAACGCGTACATGCTTGGCGTCGGAAACTCACGTCCGGTTCTTCTGAGGAATATGAGACTGCTGCTTCCCTTGAGCTATTGGTCAGATGGTATGGATGAACAGGCGCTCGCGGCGTTTGGCGCGAATGTTCAGCAATATCCGAACTCGGTGTTGGCGCGGGCTGGGCTGTACGGAAAATTCACCTACGCGCTGTACAATGTGTCCGATACTTCGCAAGCGAGAAGCCTGCTCAACACGCTGCAAGCTGTTTATCCCATGAGTACCGAAGCCAGAATCGCGGCGCAGCAGATGTCAAACTATCGCAGTGTGTTCATGCCGCCAACGATTCATAAAGCGAATAGCAATCAGCCGCCACAGATTGCACACAGCTCGACGCCAGTCGGTTTTCGCGTCGAAAGTTATCCCAACCCCTTCAACCCGTCAACACAAATCAAGTTCGATCTTCCCGAAGCATCGCATGTTTCGCTCGCGGTGTATGACGTACTCGGTCGAAAGGTTGCTGAGCTTGTGAACGGGCAAGTTGCGGTAGGATACCACTCGGTAACTTGGAATGCTTCAGGTGTTGCGAGCGGCATGTATTTCGCGCGCTTCACGGCAACAGACGCGAATGGAAACTTGAAACTGAACAAGGTGAGCAAGCTACTTCTCACTAAGTGACAATATTACTGCGAAGTAGTCCCGCTTCCTCTTTGCGGGGTTGCTTCTGACGAAGTGATCAACGTGCTGTAGTGCGGGACTCCAGTCCCGCAATTCTTGACAACGAAAGAAATACTCAAGTCCAATGTCGGGACTGGAGTCCCCAACGATGTTAGTCGGGACTGGTCTACGACTCATAGAGAGTCCCGACCTACAGATGCGGAGGGCGAGTCGGAGCGGCTCGCCCTTTTTGTCAGCACGAATGGTCAACGGTCAACCTGCCTGCCGGTCGAAGACTCGACTCGTTGAGCAGGCAGGCGGCCAACGGCTTTACACACTCTTAACTTTCATTTCAACCAACATTTCACTAAACTAAGTGGGCAATTCGGAGTTCGACAAGCTCACTCCGCGTCTGCCTCTCCACGCATTCACTTTCCTTGATCGTACCATGGTTAGAAACAGAATCCTTTTCGCACTCTGCGCGCTCACGCTCGCGGCAAGTCCAGCGATCAACGCAGCGCAGCCGAAGCTTATCGTTGTTATCAGTCTCGACCAATTCCGGTACGATTACATTGCGCGCTTCCGTTCGCATTTCGGGAAGAATGGATTCAACTACTTCCTCGCCAACGGCGCCAACTTCGTGAATGCAAGCTTCAAGCACGCGACGAATACAACAGGCCCGGGCCATGCCGCAATGCTCAGCGGCACGTACGGCAATGCAAACGGCATCATCGCTAACGACTGGTACGACCGCGACTCGGCAGAGTGGATGTACTGCGCCGAAGACAAAAGCGTCGCGATCGTTGGAGCAAGCGGCGAAGGACGCTCACCGCGCAACTTCATCGGCTCGACACTTGGCGATGAGCTGCGCTTGAAGTACGGCTTCGCTGCGAAAGTCATTTCTCTTTCCAACAAAGACCGGGCTGCAATCTACATGGCCGGCAGAATGCCGACCGGCGCATTCTGGATGAGGGAATCGTCGTTCGTTACATCCACGTATTACATGAACACGCTTCCGCCGTGGGTACAAAAATTCAACCAAACGAAATACATCAACTCTTTCTTTGGCAAAACCTGGAACAACAAACTCCCCGACTCGGCATACAAATTTGTCGATAAGGACGATGCTCCCTACGAGAAGAACGAAGACGGCTCGGGCACAACGTTTCCGCACCGAATCACCGGGCTTGACACATCCAAGATCACATCATCGTACTATGGCGCGCTGATCCGAAGTCCGTATGGTGCGATCGTGGTGCGCGAACTTGCAAAGCAGGCACTTGCCGCCGAACAACTCGGACAACGCGGCGTGACGGACATGCTCTGCGTCAGTTTTTCTTCTCCCGATTACGTCGGTCACGCGTACGGTCCGCACAGCCAGGAAGTGATGGACATGGCGCTGCAGATGGATGAGATTCTCGCGGACTTCCTTTCATACATCGACAAGAACGTCGGGTTGAAGAATTGTATCTTCGCGTTGACTGCCGATCACGGCGTTTCACCGATTCCCGAATACATTCTCGCACGCCAGCCGAAGGCCGATGTTGGACGCATTCCGGGAAAAGACATTGCCGACTATTGTTCGAACATCCTGACGAAGCGATTCGGTCAGCCGAAAGCCGGAATGAAGTGGATCGATGCGCTCGCCGCGAACAACATCTATATCAGCCGCGCCACCATTGATGCGATGGGCGTGCCGACGCTTGAATGGGCGGCGCAGGAGATCGCCGAATCGCTGCGTACGTTCCGCGGCATCGCGGCGGTCTATACGAGCAACGAACTGATTCAGTATCAGGCCACTACTCCCATCGAACAGAAAATGAAACGGAGTTTTCGCAAACTGCGGAGCGGCGACGTGATCTACGCGCTCAAGCCGTATTGGACGGAAGGAACGGACCCCTCCGGCGCATCGCATGGCGAGCCGTACGATGCCGATGCGCACGTGCCTGTTATCTTTGTCGGAGAAGGCATTCGGAAAGGAACATACGCAACGGAGGCAAGCCCGATCGATATCGGCCCGACGCTTTCGGCGTTGCTCGGCATTGAATTTCCCGCGGGCCGCGAGGGGCGCGTGCTGATGGAAGCTATCAAATTCTGAGGCTCGTTTCACAGAGCCGAAGAATCTTCGACCAAAACAGAAAGTCACGATCTGGTCGACGACTCCCGACGGGTCAGGTCATCGACGACCTGTCGAGATTTTTCCTGCCTGCCCTACGAGTTGTAAACCGGCAGGCAGGCTTCACTTCGTTCAGAATGGAATCAATCGACCATGAACTTCACCCCTGAAGGAAAACCGATTCACAGCGCCGCGTTCCGGCGACGGCGCATTATCAACTGGCTGCCGCTAGGTCTCACGTACGCGTTTCTTTACATGGCGCGCTACAACCTTACTGTCTCCAAGAACGCGCTCGGCGACCTCATGCCCAAGGATGCTTTCGGAATTATCTTTGCAGCAGGGACAATTACCTACGGCGTTTCATTTCTGTTGAATGGTCCGCTCACCGATAAGTTTGGCGGAAAGAAAGCCATGATTGTCGGAACTGCCGGCGCCGCGCTGATGAACATCGTCATGGGAGTTATTGTCTATGGCATTCTCAAGCTCGACTGGGCGTTGAACCTCACGCTCGCGCTCTCACTCGCCTATTCCGTCAACATGTACTTCCAGAGTTTTGGCGCTGTTGCGATCGTGAAGGTCAATGCGTCATGGTTCCATGTGCGGGAGCGGGGCGTGTTTGGCGGAATCTTTGGCGTTCTTATTTCTCTCGGGCTCTACTTCGCATTCGACTGGAGTCAGGCGGTGGTGAATTTCACGGAGAGGGTGAACCCCGAACAACCTCACTACTGGCTCATCTTTTTCATACCCGCGCTTATTCTTTTGTTCTGGATGATCGTTGATCTGTTTGTTCTGCGCGATACCCCCGTCGAAGCGGGTCATGCAGATTTCAATACCGGCGATGCGTCTTCCGGCGAAGCAGACACGCCGTTCAATCTCGCGGCGATCATGAAACGCATCTTCACCAACCCCGTTATCATCACGGTGGGGTTGATCGAGTTTTGCACCGGAGTCTTGCGCAATGGCGTGATGCATTGGTTTCCGATTTTTGCAAAGGAACAAATCAAGGCGTCTTCGGCGTTGGCGGCTGACTGGAATTTTTGGCTCAACAACTGGGGACTGATGTTGATGCTCGCCGGGGCTTCCGGTGGAATGCTCGCGGGATGGATGTCGGACAAACTCTTCGGTTCGCGCCGGGCGCCGGTTGCAGGAATTCTCTATTCCGTGTTACTTCTTTCTATCGTGGGAATGTATTTCACCTTGTGGGATCAACCGTTCATCCTCGGCATGTTCGTCTGCTTTGTTTCAATCGCGGTCATCGGAACGCACGGCATGCTGAGTGGGACCGCGACAATGGATTTCGGGGGAAGGAAAGCTGCGGCAACAGCCGTCGGTCTGATCGATGGACTCGTGTATCTGGGTACAGGACTCCAGTCGATTTCTCTTGGTTACATCACAAGTTGGAACTGGCAGTACTGGCCGGTGTTCTTGATGCCGTTCGCTGTTATTGGAATTCTCCTTACGCTAAAAATCTGGAACGCGATCCCGAAAGGAAAAGCTGCTGGACATTGAGTGGAGAGTTTCTTTCTTTAAAAATAGAAAGTAACTTCATCTCACAAACACATTCAGGGGAGAGTAGGGCGAACCTCACTTCGTCGGGGGTTCGTTTTCTTTTTCCCAACCTTCCTTGATAAGACAGAGAGTTCCGTCAGCTCTTTGTTGGGGAAGGGTCAGACCAACAATGTGGAGAACCGCTGAAGGCAGTACCGCGCGACTCATTCAACTGTGCGTCGCGTATTTTGTTTTTTATGTGATCACCGGCGTCACGGTGAAGTACTTCATGGGAAGTCCCGCGTTTGGCTATCCGGGCATGAAGGAAATCGAATACCTTGTGTATAATACACTTGGCGGAACGTTCATTGCGCTTTCGGTTGCGGTGGTTCTCCGATGGTACCGCATCAAATCCAACAAGATCATCTCGTGGGGCGCACTCCGGTTTCCGTCGGAGGTTCTGTACATCATTCCTTCGGGCGTCTGCACGGCGGTTGTCATCCCGACAACAACACTCATGTACATGCTGCCGATCTCGGTGATGGTGGCGATGGTGATCATGCGCGCGAGCGTCATCATCATCAGCCGCGTGGTCGATGCGGTGCAGATCAGGCAAGGCATTCTAAAGAAGAAAGTGTACGCCGAAGAAAATTTGGGAGTCGTCTTTGCGCTGCTCGCTGCCGCCACGAATATGTTCTGGGTTGGGCCGGACGATTTCGATTTCGTGCACTCTCCTGCGGCAGTGATTATTCTGACGAGCTACATCATCGCCTATGCAATCCGCATCTACATCATGAACTACTACAAGAACACGCGCGCCAAAGGCGTGAAGCTCGACAACAACGGATTCTTCGCCATCGAGCAGATCACTGCGACGGCTGCGATGCTGGCCGTTGGGTTCATCCTCTATAGTGCGCCGGCGTGGTTCGGCTCGGCGAACGCGCAGATACTGCTGTTTCACCAGAGCCTGGCAATGCCTCATGCTGATTGGGCGTGGGGCGTCATTGCCGGCTTCGCGTTCGGGATGGTCGCGTTCTTTTCCGTGTTCATCTTTATGTTCAAAGGAAGAACAGCAACGTTCGCGGGATTGGTGAATCGACTCACGTCGCTCGTTGCAGGAACCGCGGCTACGCTCGTCTCGTATTTTCTTTTTCAGGGAAGATTTCCAAAAATGCAGGATTGGGTGTCGCTCGTATTCATTTTTGTTGCGGTTGCATTCCTCTCACATGCCGAGAAGAAGCGAACAGTCGAGCTTGCACAGGCGAAGGAGATAGATATGCCGCCATCGTCAGTCCGTAGCTGATTAAGTCGGTACGCGAGTGGCACTTCGCCGTGATGACTCTACTGCACATGCTTCGCTGAATGTCGCTTGACACTGGTCGTGAATCGCATTAGATTTACGTCGCGCATAGCTCCTCTACATTTCGGGAAACACTCATGGGAATGTTTCAGGTTCACGTCAAGCTTTCCAACCCGGCCAAGCCGACTCTCTTTTTTGAGGAGAAGTTCTGGGTTGACACGGGGGCGCTCTACACTTTTGTTCCGGAGGAACGGCTGCAGAGCATCGAGTTGCAACCGCTCCGAAGTAGAGACCTCATTCTCGCTGACGGCAGACGTGACCGTCGATTGCTTGGAGAAGCTGCATTCTCGATCGCCGATTTCGGAGAAACGCTCACGTGCCCTGTTGTTTTTGCCCCGAACGGTTCTCTCTATCTTCTCGGCGCAACCGCGTTGGAGAACTTTGGTGTGCAACCGGATCCCACTTCACAGAAGCTCAAGCCCATCCTTGCGGTCATTGGGGGGTTTCTTGGTTCGAGGTAGCGATCCGTTGAGAAACCTTCCGGGCTAGCAGGTTGTTGAAACACCCCCTATATTCTTATCCACGAAGTTCACGAAGGAACACTAAGAAGTGATTTTTGCTTGTATCAGAAAAACCTTCGTGCACCTTCGTGCCTGCACGCCAAAGTGCCTGCCCGTCCGGCAGGCGGGCAGCGTTTCGGCACGCCCGCCTGCCGGAGCAAAGCGGCGGGCAGGCAGGCGTGTTCTTCGTGGATGGTATCTTTCTTTTTCAACATTCTGCTAGGCTCTCAAAAACCTCAGTGCAACCAACACACTCACGCGCCATCCCATTTCCGCCCGGCTTCCGCAAAGCCCGCACGCCAATTCTTGCCTCGCTCGGATTGATGTACGCCCTGTACTACACGGGCCGCTACAATCTTCTCTCCGTTGCAAACAAAACACTGACCACCGAATTCGGCTGGCGCGCGGATGAGTGGGGCTTGATCATCAATGCGACACTGTGGGCGTACGCCGCGGGACAGATCATCAACGGTATTCGCGTTGACCGCGCGGGCGGGAGAAGAATCATGTTCATCGGCGCAGTCGGCATTGTTGCAGTGAATATTCTGTTCGGCTTCGGCATGTTCGTGCGTACGCTTTCGTATTTTGTGGGGATGGGAATTCTGCTCGGCTTCTTTCAAGCGCACGGCGCACCGTCGTTGGTGAAGATTTGCGCGAGCTGGATGCGCATGAACGAGCGGGGCACGTTCACCGGCATCTTCGGCATGATCAATCAATGCGGTCGCTGGGCAATTCTGCTCGGCGGCGGATGGCTTGTTGCGCACGCGCCCTGGCAGTGGCTCTTCTGGGCGCCCGCAGCTCTCATCGCCATTGGTGCAACGGTTTTCGTTTTCGTCGTAAGAAACAATCCCGAAGATCTCGGCTTCCCGCCGGTCGAACAGGACGACGTTGGGCACGGCATTGAAGATACAACGCCTCTCCACATCGGCGAGATCATTCGCAAGGTGGCGACGAACAAATATCTGTGGATGATTGCTGCGGCGTACTTTTGCACGGGCGTGATTCGCTGGGGCGTGGACTCATGGTACATTCGCTACTTGCAGGAAACGTATGACATGCGAACGGACTCGTTCACCTACGCGGTCAGCGCATTCTTGATCCCCATCTCTGCGATCGCCGGTTCGTTCATGGCGGGCTTACTCTCCGACAAAGTGTTTGGCGCGCGGCGCGGCCCGGTAGCTGCGCTGATGTATTTCATGAGCTTCGTGATGTTGCTCCTGTTTCTCTACTTCCCGGGGCCGATTCTCTCGGTGGTGTTTCTTGTGATTCTGCAAATGTTCATCAACGGACCGCACTCACTGCTCGGCGGCGCGGCTGCAATGGATTTCGGTGGGCGAAAGGCTGCAGGGTTTGCATCAGGATTGGTGGATGCCTGCCAGTATCTCGGCGGCGGACTGTTCGCCGGCTCAATCATCGGCTCGATCATGCAGAGCTACGGAACAATTCCCGGCACGACGAACATTACTGCTGCCGGTTGGCAAGCCTGGATTTTTGTGTTGATGGGATTTACGATTCTCGGCGGAGTGTTGATGTCGGTGTTGTGGAATGTGAGGCCGAGAAAGTGAGTTGAGAGTTCACCGAGTTTGTTTTGATGACGTTGTGGGGGCGACGTCGCGTCGCCCGTCGGCATACTCACCCTTTTCCTAGCGCCATTGCGTCTTCGCGGTCGATCTTTTCTTTGCTCGGCTGTTACGCCGCCTGCGCGGAATGATTCACCGCAATGACGCGATGGCGCGAAGTAGAGTTGTTTGAGTTCTCGAGTCTGTGGATCAACAATCATCCGAAGAAAACTGCTTTTCTCGGCTGTCAGTCGGGACAGGAGTCCCGACCTACAGATGCGGAGGGCGAGCCAACGCGACTCGCCCTTTGCTTCTTCATTCCTCTCAACAAACAACGGATCACTTTGCGAGAATCATCTTTCTGGTTTGAGTGAACGAGCCGGTGGTCAGCCGATAGTAATACACACCGCTGGGAAGATTGCCCGCATCGAATTCAACCCGGTACGTTCCGGCAGGCTTCTCTTCATTGACGAGCGTGGCAACTTCACGTCCGAGCAGGTCATAGACCTTGAGAATTGTCAATTGTGAATTGTCATTTGACAATTCATAATTGATTGTCGTGACAGGGTTGAACGGATTGGGATAATTCTGCTCCAACGCAAACGATGCTGGGATTGCTTCGCTCGTTCTCACGTCGGTGGTCGAGTCCGTCGTCATCGAAGGATTCCATACAACCGTCCCCTTTCTCACATTGATCACACCGCTTCGAGCAGATGTGTCCGATGCTTCGCACGCCACTTGCGCGCCGCCGCGGGAAATGAAAATGAAGCTCACGACGGGAGTGCCGTTGTAGAGGTTCAGTTTCCTGATCCGCATCGCGTACACAGCCTGTGTCGTATTGGGTAATCGCATCGTGCCGTAGCCGTCCACGGTGTAGGTTGCATTGTGTGTTGTGGTGGATGTCGAGATCGGAGACCCGTTGAGTGTAATCGTAGTAACGTTTGTGAACGCTGTATTCCAGACCGTGGCAAGAGTCATGGGCGCCGTGTACACAATCTCCGCGGGAGTGACGTTCCCTCTCAGCTCAACTGTCACGCCGGGAATGGGTGTTGCGCGAGCCATGTTTCCCATATTCCGCAATCCGGTCGCACTCAATTGGAGATATTGATACACCGTTCCGCGTATACCTTCATACACGGTGTCCACGCGAATTGTGTGCGTGGCGCCGGAGAAGTTGCCTACATACGGCGTTCCGGCCGCCGGCCCACACGTGAATATTTGAAACTTGCTCGTCGCAATGCCGGTGAAGTTCCAGTTGTTGAAGCCTGGCGCTCCGACGTTCATCGTCGTTGTCACCGTATCGGTACGGTTGACGAGCGTGTTGCCAGACGCGAAAATCCGGCCCATGTCAGATTGCGTGATGGTAATCTGCGCATCCAGTTGGGCGAGCGGAACCACCACCCCCAACGTGATGAGCAATCGTGTCAACAATGTTTTCATGCTTCCTCCTTCTTGTTTGTGAAAAACCAACCCCCCGGTGATTTCAATGCGAACACGTTGATTACAGTTTTGCTTCAAGGACAAACACAAAACTCCGCGGCGGCGCGACATTCGCTGTCAACTCAAGATAGTTGTAGCGGAACGCGTTGTTGATATTGAACGTCGCCGTTAGCGGAGCGCCAAATGCAGAAAAATCTGCTCCGATTCTGAAATCCGTCACCATAATTTCGACCCGCTCGTCGGCATCCTGAACCGGCAAGCCGAGATAAACGCGATCGACGCGGCTGA
>JACRFA010000069.1 GCA_016218065.1 Ignavibacteriota bacterium
CACGGTCCGGTTCGATGGCGGGCAGCATCCCAGCGGCATCTACTTTTATAGACTCGTCTCGTCGGATGCCAACGGGAATCTGTTCGATCAGGTGAAGCGGATGGTGCTGTTGAAGTAACGAGCGCCCGCAATGCAGAGGAGGTGAATCCAGGGCCGCGATGGTCCTGGATTCATTTGTTTCTCGATCTGAAGTGAACGGCTTCGTCGTCGCCGATCAATCCACTTCATTTCGCAATGTGCGCAACGGTGCCTGCATCGATCGGGCATGCCTACCGCGCCACCAGTTCCACTCGTCGATTCTTCATCCGTCCTTCCTCGTTTTCATTTGCCGCGACGGGGCAAAGCGGGCCCACGCCATCTGGCGCGAGTCTGTCCGTTGCAATGCCGAATCGTGTCGTCAATTCTCTGACAACTGCATTGGCGCGTGATCGCGAAAGATTGAGGTTGTACGCGTACGCGCCGGTCATATCGGTATGCCCGACAATGTACAGCTTCAGGGATGGATCTCTCTTCAACGCCGCTGCGATTTCGCCGAGTGTCGTCGCCGATTCCGGTTTGACGTCGGCTTTGTTGAAGTCAAAGTAAATTCCGTAGACGACGAATTTGCCCGAGGCGTTGATGCCCTTCAGTATTGCATCGGCGTTGACGCTGATCAAGTCATCCTTCATCGCTGTCTTCTCGATGATGTCGAGGAGAAAGACCTTCTTTTCCGCTTCGTACTGACTGCCGGCTAATACGAGATACGCCGAGCCATCAGAGCGTTGCAGCTCTGCCGCGAGGTAGCAGGTTCCGCCGGAGGTTGCCGAGCCGGAGTTGATGTCAATCCCCTTTCCGGCAGGGAAAGGATTCTTGTCGAAGAACGTATTGAGAAACACTCGTCCGCCAACGTTCTTCGAGACGTTTCTCTTGGGATCGCTGCCGCTGACAAGTTCCTTGAAGCCTGCGTTCCGAATGGCGCTGAGATAATTCCGGAACACCTCCGTAATCGTTTCCTTCCCGCGGACGACATAGTAGATGCGCGTGAACCGGCCTTCTACTTTCATCCACTTCTTGATTTCTTTGTAGCCGGTGACGGGACCTGTCGCAATGAAGTACTCCTGGAATTGCTGCTGCTCGTAGTATGCAATGGTTGAACCCGGATAGCGCGTGATGAGCGAATGATCGGAACTGCCGGGAACATCTGTTTGCCCGAGCGCGAGGGAGGTGACAACGCAGAGCATCGCGGTCATCAAAGGAGTTTGGGAGGTCATACGCCGCCTTTCGGAATTTGATCAAATCATTTCATCAACAACATTCGCCGCGTCAACACACTGTTCCCCGCTCGAAGAACAGAGACGTACACCCCACTCGCAGCACCGACGGCATTCCATTCGGTCGAGTAGCTTCCAGACTTCAGTTCTTGATTCACGAGTGACGCGACTTCCTCGCCAAGAAGATTGTACACGCGCAAGTCCACGAACGATTGCTGAGGAAGATCGATTCGAATTGTCGTCGCAGGGTTGAAGGGATTCGGATAATTCTGGTCGAGGGCGATGAGTGTAGGTCGCGTGTCCGTGCGCTCAACGACGGCGTTCGGGGGCGCGAACGCAACATCATCTAACAAAAAGTATGAGCCGATCTGGTCTGCCGGAGTCGGATTTCCCGTGCCGCTCACTGTAAATTGAATGTGCGCCGACGTCGAAGGGTTGCCGCTGCCGCCCGAATAGTTCATTGGTACGTTGAACGCTTGCCACGACGCCGTCGTGCCAAACGGACAAAGTAAACTTCCTTGCGCTGTGATCTGTGTTTGTGCATCGAAAAAGATCACAGAGATGTACAGGCTCATCGTCAAAGACGCTACGTGCGGATACCATTGGAAATATCCGGTGACGGCTGAATAGTTTTGTGCGATGGTGATACGCTGGGTGATACCTCCAGCAGTCAGTCCCGGCGGGAACGGAGCGCCTGCGATCTGGGTGATCTCGCCCTTGGCGGAGAACGATCCCGAGTGCGCAGTCGATGATTGTGTTATGTTGTTGGTGAACCCGGTGTTCGTCGTGTACCAATTTGCCGGATTGCCGGCGCTCCAGGTTTCAAATCCGGGATTCGGAATCGGCTGTCCCCAAGCTCTCAGGACATAGACAATCGAAGCAAGAAGGATGAAGTGGTATCGGTATGCGCTCATGGCAGTTCTCCCTTTATTGATAATTGATCGATGCACGATTTGGACAAGACTCATGACAACAATTTGAACTTTGAGTTCTTTGTGCCTTCGCGGTTGAGTCGACGTTTGCGTCACGTCGGCGGACGGTTTTCATTTCGTGAGTATCATCCGTTTCGTGAGAGATTCTCTTCCGTCGTTCAGCGTGTAGAAGTACACTCCGCTTGGAAATTCGTCGGCGTTCCAGTTGGCGCGGTAGCTTCCCGGCGGGAGGTGTTGGTTCACGAGCAGAGCGACTTCTCTGCCGAGCACATCGAAGATCCTGAGCGAGACAAACCCAGAGCCCTGCCCGCCCGCCTGCGTCGTTCGGGCGGGAACCCGAAACTCAATATGCGTTGTCGGATTGAACGGGTTAGGGAAGTTCTGCGACAGCGAGAATTGCGTTGGCAGCTCGGAACTGATCGGACGAACGTCGGTTGACGCATGGTTGAATCCCACAAGCTCAAACACAAGATCGGGATGGCCGCCGCCGACGCCGCTTTGATTTCCTGCCGACCACTGCGGCAGGTTGCGTCCGAAAATGTTTGCGGGATCGCGCCACTGAAACGCAGCGCCGTGCGACGTTGGGGTCGTTGCCCACGCAAACAACGATGAGTCGATTCCCATCGGCATGTTGACAAGGAAGTTGAGCCAGTAGCGTCCGGGGTTAAGCCCGATCGTGTCGCTGAAGACAACATAGAAGTTCGGCCCATTGTTGATGAATGTCGTATCGGTAAAGATCACGGCGCCGGGTCTGTTGTTATCGTCAGCGCGAATGTTGACGGTGGCAGATTGGAACCCTTGACCGGCTCGCGAAAAAGCGCCGAGAATCTCGACTGCCTGCAACACCCACCGCTCGCCTGGCGGAATCACGAAGTCGTCCGCGGCTTCCGCTGTTCCCCCACGATCGAGAATGTTTTGAGAAACAACGGCGTTCGGAGGATCGAAGACAGCGATAGAATCTTCGAAGACGAACGAAGAGTACACCTTGGTCGAACCCAGAGCAAGATTATCAATGAGGAATGTTGAAGCGGCATGCGTTTGAGGAGTATTGAAAATGGTAATCGGTATAACGCAATGATCCGGCGTGTGCTGAGGTCCGTCGGACATGTAGTTGATATCCACGATGAACCGTGTCCAACCGGATCGGGCCTGCGAGATCATGATCTGTCCGCCCCCAACCGCTCCTCCGTTCTTCGTCATACCAACCTGGATCGTCAGTTGATCGCCGCCCACAGGAGTGTATTGGAAGAATCCTGTCAGGTATTGAGCCTGACGGTCAACTGCAAAACCGTTGGGCAATGTTTGCGTAATCGCGTACGGCGGCACTGCAGAACCCGGGAACGGCGAGAGCACTGAGCCGCGCATCGAGAGAGATCCCGTGAAGCTCGTTGTTGATGGCGTCACGGGATCAATGCCTCCTGCATTGCCGGTGAACCAGCCAGTGGGCGTATTGCCTGACCACGATTCGAAATCACCATTGGGCACTTGAGTGATCTGTGCGTACACCGCGAGCGGAAGAATGAGCAACAAAAGAAATCCCCGGGCGATCATTGCGTTCATTGAAACCTCAGGATAATGTTTGAGGTGAGTTGATTGACCAACCTTTATAGGCAAGACTGACCAAAGGTACACTCGATCAGTGGGCAGGACAATTACCCAAATGGGTAATTTTGTTTAGCAGGCTGTTGAAAAAAGTGTTGAGCTCTTGACGGAGTTTTCGTCCTTTGAGCGTTTAGATGAGTTTCTTGCTGATGGCGGTGCGAACGGCTTGAGCGCGGCTTGTAACGTGAAGTTTGCGGTAGATGGCTTTGATATGTGCGCGGACTGTATTGCCGCTGATGAACAGCGATGTTGCGATTGTTTTGTAATTATCGCCGTTGCAGAGTTTGTCGAGAATCTCGGACTCGCGGCTCGTGAGCGGCGATTCGGGCGCACGACGAAACGAGCCGACGATCTTGCGCGCGATGTTCGGGCTCATCGGCGAGCCGCCTTTGCGCACTTCGCGAATCGAGTGGAGCAGCTCGGTTGGGGGAGTGTCCTTGAGAAGATAGCCCGTCGCGCCGGCGCAAAGCGAGTTGAACACGGAGTCATCGTCGTCTTGAATGGTCAGCATGATGAAGTCTGTCTCCGGCAGCTTCTCCTTCAGCGCGCGAACGCCATCGATGCCGGACATCCGCGGCAAGCCGATATCCATGAGCACGACGTCGGGCGGATCCTTCCGTATGCCGTCGAGCGCACTTTCGCAATCGCTGAATGACTGCTTACAGGAGTAGCCGGGCGAACGATCGACAATGAGGGAGAGAATCTGACGTATCTCAGTGTCGTCCTCAACAATTGCGACAGATATGATCTCGAATTCGTCCATGATAGTGTGTCAAGGTATGAATCGACAAAGGGCGATGTCAATTACCCATATGGGTGATATGGTCACTGAACGAACAGGGCGTACAGTACCGCTCCGACAACGACCAGAAGCATAAGGCCATGCGCGGCAAGCGGCGCTTTCGCGAGCAAGCGCATTGTCGGCGAGAGCTCTGTTTTGAAACGCCGGGCAACAATTAACAGGCCCACGGCCACGACAATGGCTGCGACCTGCCACGCGAGAAACGTCGATAACCGGTTTAGTCCGCGTGTGAAACCGTCGCCCGTTGGCGCGCCTGCTGCAGCCAAGACAATTGACAGCGCGAATACGAGTATCCAGAGGACTTGAAGTGCGGCGACCATGAGAACATGACGCCGTGCAGGTGAGTGTTGTGGAATTTCCATCGAGCATCTCCGTGTTAATTTAGCCACACAGTCGGCGGATGTCGCATGCAAAGCGGACGACTGTCTTTTTGTTGGGATGAGAAGAAACCGTCAACGCAGCACCGAGCCGCATTGCGCGTTCCTTCATCGTCTTCAGCCCGTACCCATCGGATGTTGCGTTGACATCGAAACCCTTGCCGTCGTCCGCGAGAATTATTTCGAGCGTGCCGTTGTGAACCGTTGCTGTGAGTTCAACGCTCAACGCTTCAGAATATTTCAGGCAATTGTTCATTGCTTCTTTGAAGATGAGCATGAGCGCCCTTCGGCCCTCCATCGATAGCACAAGTTGCCCGCCATCGCCGACGGGAAGTGGTGCAACAAACTTGGTATCGGTGTACCCGAACATGGAATTGCCAAAATCTCTCAACCGTTGAAGCGTCTCCAGCAGCGTCTCTTTCGTCGGATCGAGTACCCAGATGAAGTCGCGCATGCCGGACGAAAGATCTTTCGTATGCTCTTCAACTTTTGCGAGGTACTCGCGCAGCTTGTGATTGCTGCCGGACTCGCCACGCGCCAACTCCGTGAACAACGCAATCTTCGTCAGCCGATGGCCGGCTTCGTCGTGGAAATCCGCCGAGCTTTGCTTTCGTACGACTTCCCGCTCATCGAGACGCGCTCGTTCGATGCGCCCCTTCGTTTCCAGCTCACGTGTCGCGCTCTTCACGCGCATGCGAATGATACCCGTGACGATCATCAGTGCGCTCACGCCATAAAAAAGATACGCGTACCAACTCAACCATGGAGGAGGCGGAATCGTGAGCGCGATGCCGGCGCCTTCTTCGTTCCACACGCCGTCGTTGTTTGAGGCTCTCACGCGGAGGACATACTCGCCGGGATCGAGGTTGGTGTAGGTCACCGAGCGCTTCTGTCCGGCGGAAATCCAATCCTTATCAAACCCCTCCAAGCGATACGCATACAGTTGACGTTCAGGATTGATGAACCCGAGCGCTGCAAACGTGAACGAGAGAACGTCGTGATCATGCGAAAGCTTCAGTGTTTCCGTCGAGTGAATGGCCTTCTCCAGCGTGAATGTGTGCTCGTCCCGGCGAGGTCCGAGAAGTACGCTCTTATTAAAGAGAAGAAAATCAGTGAACACAACGGGTGGCACAAAAGCGTTTCCCCGTATGCTGTCGGGATGAAAGATGTTGACGCCATCAATGCCGGCGAAATACATTTCGCCCGCGGCATTCCGGAAGTAGCCGTTTTGATTGAACTCATTGTTTTGAAGTCCGTCGCTGACATCGAATATCCTGAGAACGTGCTTGCTGCTATCTTCGTTGAAGACGATCAGGCCGCGGTTTGTGCTCAGCCACAGATTGCCTCCATCATCCTGCAAGATGCCATAGATGACATCGTTGGGAAAACCCTCTCGTCTTCCATAGCGAACAAAAAGTGAATCCTCATCGATGTTCACAGAATCTCTGAAGAAGCGCATAAGATTGGGTCGCAGAGGAAGGATCAACTTGTTCAGCCCTCCTGCAGTACCGACCCACAACGCATGCGCGCTGTCCTCAACAAGCGTGAGAACAATGTTGTTGCTCAAGCTGCCAAGATTTTCGGAGACGTTGTGAATGTAGATGAAGCGCTCAGATTCCCGGTCGAAGAGATTAAGTCCGCCGGTCGGCGTGCCGATCCACATGTTTCCGAAACTGTCCTCCAATATGCAATAGACATACGTATGGCTAGGCCCGCTGCCATCTGAGGCGCTCTCAAAATGTTTGAACGTTCCCTCGTGGGGATTGTACTTCGCAAGCCCGTGTCCCGCCGTTCCGACCCAGAGAGTTCCCGCGCTGTCTTCCCGTATCGAATGAATCGTGTTTGAACGTAGTCCCGATCGGCCTTCCGCGACAAAGCGTGTGATCGAGACGGCCTGAATGTCATTCTTCGGAAACGACAACCGGTTCATGCCGCCGCCACGCGTTCCGACCCAAAGCATTCCCTTGCTATCTTCACACAACGACAGGATGTAGTTTGCGCTGATGGTATTCGGGTTACGCGGATCATTCTTGAACACAGTAAACATCTTCCGAACGCGATCATACGCGTTCAGTCCATCAGGCGTACCGAGCCACACGATGCCGCGCGAATCCTCCAAGACAGGACCGACTGTTTTGTGGCTGAGCGTATTCGTGAGATGCTCTTGCCGCCTTAAGGCGCCAAAGTTCTCTTTGATACGTTGGAGTTGGTTCAGCCCGTTGCGCGTTCCAATCCAGATGACGTCGTCATTCGATTGGTAGAGTGAGAGGATGTTGTTGTGCGTGAGCGTCTTCTCGTTGTCCGGATCGTGGAGATGCCGCGTGATGCGGCGTTGGCGTCGATCGAATTGCAGGAGGCCGTTGCTAGTTCCGACCCACAGAGAGCCGCGTCTGTCGGAGATCGCGCCGCGCATAATCAGCGTGGTGTCGGCAATCTGTCTTCTGTCAATCACTACTGAAGTCGTGCGGTTCTTTACATCGCACTCAAGCAAACCGGCAGCGCACACGATGCTGAGGATGGCATCGTGCATCGTTAATCCCTGCACATAGCCAAGAGGTATCGTTCCGGTCGTTGGATCGGTGGTGAAATACTCGGTCGCACCGGAGCGGATAGTGAATCGCGCAAGTCCGCGGTTCGTTTCCAACCAAAGGTAGTCCGGCTTCTGGATCGCGATTGCCCCCATGTGATTGGTGGGCAATCCCTCGATGTTGTCCGGAGTGTTGAAGTAGCGCGTGACGAGTTGCGTGCGCTTGTCGAACTTGTTCAAGCCGTCGTCCGTGCAGAGCCAGAGTGTGCTTTCGGGAAACTCAACAATAGAGAAGACGTGGTTGTTCGACAGACTCCGCGGATTTCCCTTTTCATGCTTGAACACCATGAACGTCTCCGTCGCCGGGTCGAAGCGAGTCAGTCCTCCTCCAAATGACCCGATCCAGAAAATGCCGTCCCGGTCCTCGTGAATCGTCCACACGTAGTTGTTGCCGAGCGAATTGGGGTTGCCGGGTTCATGATGATACTGTTTGAATTCATATCCGTCGTAACGGTTGAGTCCATCCTGCGTACCGAACCACATAAAGCCGAGGCGATCCTGGTGAATGCAGTTCACGCTATTCTGCGAGAGGCCGTTATCGATCGTGAGATGACGGAAGGCAAGCTCCGGTTGTGCGGCAGCGACTGACGCAACAAGAACAGTGAACACGAAGCGCATACGTGATTGGCAGTGCTATGGCATGGCGGGAATTGGACACAATGTAGCCATTCACCGACAAAAGAACCAAGAACGGAGTTTCATCATTGAATGTCGGTCAATCCAATGCATCCAGCGACTGAACAGAAGCTGCGACAATCCCGCGTACGCCAGTGCTTGCTCATTTGTTTTTCCCTCTTCGATTGACTAATTTGCTGCCGACACACAGGAACCCACTACATCACGGAGGCTTTCATGGCAGTAAAGACATCGACACTCGATGGAGGTGTTGGACTGATTGAAGTGAAAGGCTCTCTCGCCGGCGGTGAGGAGACGGACCAGCTGCGCCGCGCCGTTGCCGGCTTTGCCGATCGCAATTACGACAAGCTCATCGTCGATTTGAGCGGCGTAACGTACATGAACAGCACGGCCATCGGCGTGCTTGTGGGCGCGCATACAAGTTACACACGCAAAGGGTGGAAGGTCAAACTCACCGGCCTGAATAAGAATATCGACAGCATCTTTGTCATCACGAAGCTTTCCCTGGTGTTTGATGTTCACGATTCGTTGGACGAAGCCAAGGTGAGTTTCACCTGAGGCGCGGGTCGCGTCGCGCCTCTGTTTCCAATCGAAGGTCCTTTGAAAACTCCTCATGAGTGCAGCAGACCCAGTGCCGCCTGATCACGCATTGATTGACGAGAACCGGCGACTTCGCAAAGCCATCGAAGAACTCTCCGTCATCAACGAACTTGCCCGCGCCATCAGCGTTTCGCTCGACCCGCACGAAATCATGCAGACGATCATCCGCCGCTCACTGCGCGCGTTGCAGGCGGAGCAGGGAGTGATTACGCTTGTCGAGCAACAGTCTGCCGACCCGATGAAGACGCTGGTCCGCTCGATGGCAAGCTCCAGCGAACGCGAAGAATTTCATCTGACGCAAGCGCTGCTCGGCTGGATGCATCTGAACAAAAAGCCGCTCCTCATCAACTCACCAAAGACCGACGAACGCTTTCGCGGAGTGACGTGGGATGAATCGATCACGTCGTTGCTCTGTGTTCCGATGATGCTCAAGTCGGAGCTGAAGGGCGTCATCACCATCTATAATAAGAAGGGGCGAGAGGGATTTACCGAAGATGAGCAGCGGTTGTTGGCTATCATCGCGGCGCAGTCGGCGCAAGTTGTGGAGAATGCCCGGTTGCATGAGCGGGAACGTCAGTTGATACACATGCAGGAGGAAGTCAGGCTCGCGTCGAAGATACAGAACGATTTGTTGCCCAAGTCGGCGCCCGCGATTGACGGCTATGAGATTGCCGGACGGAGTATTCCGGCGCAGGTTGTTGGCGGCGACTACTTCGATTTCATTCCGATCAACGAACTGCGACTGGCGATCTGCCTGGGCGATGTTTCCGGTAAAGGGCTTCCGGCATCGTTACTCATGGCGAACACTCAGGCAACGTTGCGCGGCCAGACACTCATCAACCCAACTGCCCGGGAGTGTATGGAACGTTCGAACAAGCTGCTGTTTGACAGCACAGGCCCCGAGAAGTTTGTCACGATGTTCTTCAGCATCCTCGATGTATCTTCGCATCAACTCAACTACTGCAATGCAGGCCACGATATTCCCTATCTGTTGTCGAACTCGGGCGCACTCATGCGTTTAAACGTCGGCGGCATACCCCTGAGCATGATGGAACAGTTTCCGTTCGAGGAAGAAACGATTGCCATGCAGCCAGGCGACTTGTTGGTAATTTGTTCGGATGGCATCGCCGAAGCGATGAATGTCAACCAGGAACAGTTCGGAGAGGAGAGGCTTTCAATACTGTTGGACAAACTTCGCGCTTCTTCTGCCGTTGATGTCATCGATGGAATTGTCAGCGCGGTCCGGGCGCATGCCGGGGCTGCACCTCAGGCTGACGACATGACCGTTGTGGTTGTACGACGCAAAGCACACTGACACAGAAAAGAATCAGAATGAAAACATCTGTAAGCGTGGTATTGCTACTCTCTTTTATTTTCGCAACGTACGCGCAGAACTCACACGGCGTGGTGAAGGAAGGTCTGACTATCGACAGCAAGATTCTTGGCAAGAAGGTGCGCTACACAATCTACCTGCCGTTTGACTACGAAAGCTCAAACCGCTTGTATCCGGTTGTCTATCTCTTGCATGGGTACACCGACAACGACATGGGGTGGATTCAGTTTGGTGAGGCAAACCTCATTGCCGATGAAGCCATTGCAAAACGGGAAATCCCGTCGATGATTATCGCCATGCCCGACGGCGGCGCGAGTTGGTACATCAACAACTATGACGGGTCCGTTCTGTATGAAGACTTCTTTGTGAAGGAGTTCATTCCCTACATTGAATCGCACTATCGCATTCGTGCGGAGAAACGCTATCGTGGGATTGCAGGATTGTCGATGGGGGGCTTCGGCACACTCGTGCATGCAATGCGTCATCCGGATTTGTTCGCGGCGTGTGCAGCGTTCAGCGCGGGCGTTCACACCACCGGACAAATTGTGGCAATGGATGACCAGGGATGGGCCCGGTGGCCGAGCCTCGTCTATGGACCGGGGTCTGGTGAGGCGCGGCTCACTGAGCATCTCCTCTCCTACAACCCTATTCGTATTGTGGAAACCGGCGATCCGGAGAAACTGAAAAGTGTGCGAATCTATCTCGACTGCGGGGACGATGATTTCTTGACAATCGGTAATGCGATGCTGCATGTCGCGCTGACCGACAAAAAGATCCCGCACGAGTATCGCGTCCGGGATGGAGCGCACAATTGGACGTACTGGCGAAACGGTCTTGTGGATGGTCTGAAGTTCATCGGCGCCAGTTTTCATCAATAATAGAATCTCTGTTCCTGCAATTATCTCATGATCGGAAAAACCATCTCGCACTATCGTATCACCGAAAAACTTGGTGAGGGCGGCATGGGTGTAGTCTATAGAGCCGACGACACCACGCTCAAGAGGACGGTTGCCCTCAAGTTTCTTCCGAAGCGTCTTGCCGATTCCGATCAGGATAAGGCGCGGTTTCTTTTGGAAGCACAGGCTGCGTCCGCGCTCAATCACGCAAATATCTCTCACATCTATGAGATCGATGAAGTTGGCGGAGAGACATTCATCGCAATGGAGTTCATCGATGGCGGGGGCCTGCGCGAGCGCATCAACGCCGGACCGATGAAGATGCACGAGGCGATCGACATTGCCATTCAACTTGGCAAGGGATTGCAGCAAGCACATACGCGGGGGATCATTCATCGAGACATCAAGCCCGAGAACATCATTATCACTCGAGACGGCATCGCGAAGATTCTGGATTTTGGTGTAGCCCGGATGACGGCGCAATCAAACGATTCTCCATCCCATACCCTGTATGGTAGCATCGCATACATGTCTCCTGAACAAGTGCGTGGCGAGCAAGTCAGCCATGCAACGGACATCTGGTCGTTGGGTGTTGTGTTGTACGAGATGGTGACCGGGCGACTTCCGTTTAGAGGAGAGTATGAACAGATGATCTCATACTCCATTGGCAACGAACAACACCCGCCTGTGTCCACGTTACGGAGCGATGTGCCGCTGCCACTGGAAAAGGTCATCGACCGTTGTCTCGACAAAATCTCATCGGTGCGATTTCACGATATGGATGATCTTCTTGCTGAGTTGAGTCGCATCGATGATGCGGCGATGCGCCCGCACCCAAAAGAAAAATCAATCGCCGTCTTACCCTGTGCCGATATCAGCACGGACGATGAGGACAAATACTTCAGCGATGGGCTGACCGAGCAAATCATCACCAATCTTTCCAAACTCCGGAAGCTGAAGGTGGTCTCGCTCGCTTCGGTCTTGCAGTATGAGCGGGGAAAGAAAACACTCCGCCAGTCTGCAGTTGATCTTGGTGTACAATATCTCCTGGAAGGAAGTGTGCGAAAGCATGGCACCGACCTCAGAATTACCGCCAAACTTACCGACTCTACACAGGATGCCTACTTGTGGGCGGAAACGTACAGGGGTTCGTTGGAGGATGTTTTTGATATTCAGGAAAAAGTTGCCGGAAAAATTGTCCGTGCGCTCAAAGTGCGCTTAACTCCCGACGAAAAGCGAACTCTCAAGAAACGCTATACGGAAAACACGGAGGCATATCAACTGTATCTGCAGGGGCGCTATTTCTGGAACAAGAGAAATGAAGCGGAACTCAAGACTGCGATCCGCTATTTTGAACGCGCGATAGAAAAGGATCCCGGCTATGCACTGGCGTGGGCGGGGATTGCAGATTCATACAGCTTGTTGGGAGAGTACGGGAATATTTCTCGCAAGGACGTGTACCCGAAAGCTCGCGCTGCGGCAAATACGGCGCTGCAGATTGATGACCAACTTGCAGAAGTCCATACTTCCCTCGCCAGCCTGTTCATGCTGAACGCATGGGATTGGGACAGCTCGGAAAAGGAATTCACGCGCGCGATAGCGTTGAATCCGAATTACGCTACTGCGCACCATTGGTACTCGCAATGGTTGATGTGCATGGGAAGAACGGAAGAGTCTCTCCGGACGATTGCCAGAGCAGTCGAACTTGATCCAATCTCTCAGGCGATTGTCAAGGATTACGGACTGGCGTACTACTACACACATCAATACGACAAGGCACTCGAACTGGCGAAACGGACGTTGGACCTTGATCCCAACTACGCCGGCGGATACAGGCTGTTGTCTCTCGCGTATCAGGGGAAGAAAATGTTTGATGAAGCCATTGCGCACAACGAACGCTGGGGGACGATCACGACGAATAGTCGCGAGACTATGATAAGTCTGGCTCAACTCTATGCCATATCGGGCCGAGGCGACGAGGCAAGAAACATCATCAGAACTTTTGAAACCGACAACATTCTCACCGACAATATCTGTCGTGGCCTTGCGCTGGTGTA
>JACRFA010000056.1 GCA_016218065.1 Ignavibacteriota bacterium
ACTAACGGCGATGCGGTCGTTGACAAGCTATTGGGTGGATTTGTTGGGATGGAATATTTCTTTCACCGCCGATTCAGCGTTGGCGGCGAATTGCAGGTGAATGTCATTTGGTCGGATCAGTCATCGAATCGATTCGGAAATCCCGGAAAGGTGAACATCAACACTGGCTCCGCACTCTTTGCGACGTTCTATTTCAACTGAAGGTACAAAACTCGACGTAGCCCATCACCCGCCTTCTAATCCTATGCTTCGGGTTGTTGACAACAAACAGCGCTGATCTTGCGGCATGCATTGATGTTGGCAAGAAAGATAGCTCGATTCGTCGTTCTGTTTGGCGTGCTCACCCCCAGACTCAGCGCGGCGCAGGCAGAATTTGTTACCGTAATCTTCAGTGGCTCTCTCGGTGGTCATGCTCAAAGGTGGTATCGACATTCGATTGCGATTGAGCGCTTATCCAGTTGGACTTATGCGGAAGTTTGTAAAATCAAAAGCGAATGCCAACGGAGGCTTGGGATTCTTTTTCGGGTTCGACGGCTTTTGATGTGTCGGGGGCGAGCACGCCGTGTCCCTATTTTTTCACTCGCCGGCCTAACACATCGCGCATCGGTTGGCTTTTGTCAATCTCATTGGCTATACTTTGCCGGGAGTATTTGAGGATAAGCCATGAACGCAATCGAATTCACAACAACGCCACAGGCCGGTGTTATCACTATCCCGCAGGAATATCGGGACGAGATTGAAGGAGAAGTACGAGTGATCGTTCTGAAGGAGAACGATAAGAAAACTGGCGTAGAGTTACGCAAAGAGTTGGAGGCGGTCTTCGAGAAATACAAAGGTGTCACTCCCTTTCAAGGTATCGATCCTGTAGAATGGCAACGAGAACAACGCCGTGAATGGCATTAGAGAACTGAGGTGTCATTCCGAACGACTACCGATTGCATTTCTCCGAGGGATCTGGATTCTTCACTTCGCTCCGCTCGTTCAGAATGACACCGAGAAGCACACGTCATTTTTCCCAAATATCCACGCCATAATCCATAGCCTACTCCCTCTTCGGAAACGTAATCCCGATTTGCAAGCCCATTCTCATCCGATCGAGAATACTGATCCGGGGAGTAATCGTATCGCATGATGAATTCAAAGATCGCCAATGAAAAACTCAACTACTCGTTCTCTTGGTTGCCTCGCTGTTCGCCAGCAACACCATCTTTACTCAAATGTCCTCTTACTGTCCGCACGAACCGAAGAAATCGAGATGCTGTCTCTCCCTCAAAAGAAAACTAAATTCGCGGCGTGCCCATCATGTACATGTCGCCGGTTGGCTGCGGCACTCCCCCCTTCGGCTCGAGTGTGACGGCAAATGCATTGATAGCTTTTGGATCGGTGACAGCGAGGTTTTCGATCTTGAAGAAGTTTGCTTCTCCGTTGCGCACAGAGAAGACCCCGGCGCTGATCGGCTTCTTGTCCTTGATGACCCACAGCTGATAGTCCTTGTCCGACGGAACCGCAGGCAGATTTGATACCTGCAGAATTGCCGTCCCGCGCTCCGGATCCCAAATAATCTTCCCGTACGCGATCGCGTGCGCTTCCAATCCTCTCATCATCGACATCTGAAGATCTCTTGCAGCAAGGACTTTCAACTGTTCGTCTTTGCGCGTAAGTTCATCGCGTAACTCCACGAGACGCGTATTCAACAACTGCGTCTCCTCTCGCGCGGCAAGCAACTCTTCATTCTGTTTATTGATGGTATTCATCAGATTCACGACGAACAAAGAGAAGATCACAACCATGGCAAGCGCGATTCCAATACCCCAGGGCATCCAGTTGCGAGAAGGAGCGATACTTGAGGTGAGCGTCGCCGTGCGTTGTTGGGCCGACGTGCGCGCACGCGATGAAAGTGAGATCTTCTGCATTAATTCCTGCTTGACTGCAGGCGACGGAGATTTTCGCTCAAGCGCAAGTGGAAGCAACGCGGCAGTTCCCGTCAGCTCGCCGAATGTCTCCAACTCCTGAGGCGAAGCAGTTTTCAAATACGATTCGAAATTATGCAGCTCGTCGCCTTCGAGTCCGCCGAGGGCATATTCAGCGCTGAGTTGTATGAAGTTTTCTTTTTCCACTATGCTTCGATATGCCTCTGCAAAGAGTCCCGAAGTTTCATCAGCCCCTGTCGCATGCGGGTCTTGATCGTGCCGAGCGGTGCATTGAGCCGCTCCGCAATCTGTTCTTGTGTGTACCCCTCAAAGTAGCTCAACTCAATTACCGTCCGTTGTTCCGCGCTGAGCTGGGCAAGTCCCTCGCGCATCAACGCTTCGTATTCATTGCTGATTGCCGCGTGTAACGGATTCGCCATGTACGCTGCATCCGGTACGCTAATGATCGCGCTGTCATCATCCAAACTTTGTCCCCTGTTCACCAGATCCTTCGACCGTAGCCGATCGATCGCTTTCCTCCGCGCAATCGTCACGATCCATGTGTACACGCTGCCTTTGTCGGCGGCAAACATGGATGCTTTGTTCCAGACCTGAAGAAAAATCTCCTGCACCAAATCTTCCGCTTCATCGGTCGCCTTCACGACTTTCAACACGAACGTATAGACGAGCGAAGAGTATCGGTCGTACAATTCGCTGAGCGCCCCCTCGTCGCGATCCTTAACACGCAGCAGAAGCTTCAAGTCTTCTTCATTGCGCGCCGCCTGATTTACGATAGCTGCGAGAAGAATGAATGTCATCGTTCAATTAGAATACGAAGCCAGAGGGCACTTGGATTAAGCGAATCGTCAAAGCCCCCAACTTGGGGTTATTTGCTTATCAGCCTATCATAATCGGCATGTGAGCCAATCCAGAGCCACAAGAGTCCGCCAGTCGCATCGACAGCAATAGCGCGATAATGTTGTCCAACTCTTGCAGACCAAAATCGACCGACTTTCTTGAGATGCAGCGACGGGTGCTGCGGATCGGACTTGAGAAGCGCGAAAGACTTGTCTGCCAGTCTTCGAACCTGTAAAGGGAGGCGGAAATAGGATCGCCAAAAGTCTGTGTCAGCGTAATGGTTCACAATGGCGTGGAATGACCGCCAGCGTGGCGACGTAACGCCTCGTCTGCAAGTCGGTCGAGTTTTCCGGCGTTCACATCAGCTTCGAACTGCTCGTCCCATGTTTTCCAATCGCGCTCGACAAGCCAATCGCGCAACTCAGCAAATTCCCGTTCAGACAAATTAGAAATTTCAGCTTGCAGCTCTTTGACTCTCGACATGATCATTCCTTAGTTGAGATTCTGGATGAATATACCTTCGGCTGTACTCAAATTCAAATCATGCTTTTGCACGCAGAGGAACATACAATCCCGACGAACTTCCTACCCATGCCATGTTCTTGTTGTGGTCCACGCCCATCATTTTGCCGCGACCCATGCGGACAAGATTTGCGACGGGCGTCAGCGATCCGCCTTCAGGCCAAATGAACATTACGCGGACTTCCGCCTTCGTTCCGCCGTGGGGCGTTTGGACGAACGCGCCGTACTCAACTTTTTCCTGCAGAATGTAGCCGCGCTTCATGTGGTCGGGCACAGCTTGCAGTTCCTCGCGCGTGGGTCCGACAATGACGCCGCTGCCTGCGAACGAGAAGAGCGGCTTCATTACCCAATTCTGTAGATCGTCCGGAAGCGTCTTCAGTTCGTTGAGGAAGATTGTTTTCGGGACAGTCGGATGATGAATGAACGGAAGCGAAAATTTGCTGATGCGAAAGAACCAGTTCGGGTGTCCAGCCCATTCCACTTCAAGCTCATCACAGAAGCTGAACGGAAGCTGCGCGTCGATCTTCGAAAGCTCGTCGGCGATTGCACGATTGTAGATGCGATGAATCGGAACGAGGCGACCGTCGCGACGATAGAGCAGCTTGCTTCCTTCCTTCACCACGTCGCGGATATTGACTGTTTGCGTTCCGCAGATTCTATCCGTGAGAATGAAATCGCAGCGCGTCTTCTGACGGTCGGGATCGATTTCCATCAGCACAACATTTTCCGGATCATGCGTGCCGAGAACAGCCGTCCTGAACAAAGTATAGTATTGCTCGAGGTCCATGTCGTTGAGCAAACATGTTGCTTCGTGAGGCAAGCCGAAAGTCTCTTTGAACAACATGGACTGCACGGGCTGGAACGCGAACAGAGTCGGGAAGCCCTGCAACTCAATCAACCGCGGAGCAAATCCGCCATCGGGAAGCTGCACGATACCGAAATCCACCGCGATAAACATCGGATGCTCGAGCTCGTGCGGCACATTGAAGTCGTGCGGTATCGTTCGTCCGGCGGCGGCATGGTATTCGGGATTGTTCACAAGCTGCAAAACGATTTCCGATCCCGACTCCACCATCGCTTGCATCAGCTCACTCGGAATGAAGACGGGCGTTTCGGAAATTCGGAATTCGATATGTGCGCCACATACCGCGTCGAGGCGTTTGAGGAAGCTGCGGTACTTCGCTTCGGTAAAGTTCGTGTTGTAGTATTCACGCAGGTGAGGGATCATCGTTGTGTGCTTACCGTTGGGTGGCAGTTAGCTCGCCTATCAGAATCACTCTGATCTCCTCTATCGCCTTGAGCTTGCTATCGTTCGTGATGAAAGCGTCGCACTTCTCAGCAAGCGCCGCTCCAATCTGGAGGGCGTCTAAGCCTCGCAGAAACGAATAGCGTGCCCTGAGTTTCGATGCGTTCTTTGCGATCTCGACAGTAACATCGGAGGGAAGGATTTGATATTGAAGAAAAAACGAACTGAGGTCATTCAACAGTTGAAAATTGTTGTTGCGATATGGTTCGACGGAGAATTCCATGATTGAAACCACACTTGTACATAATTCGCCTCCCCCCGAGTCAATGTCTGCAAGAATAGCTGTGGTGATCGGCGAGAATGCCGGATGTTTCTCAAGGTGATAGATCAGGAAGACGGAATCGAGGAATGCCCGTTCACAATCTATCATCGCTGCGCATTCGGTTTATGTAGTCTTGAGCATCCTCTCCCCAGTAGTGGGGGGCGATGCCACAATATTTCATGGCGCGCACAAGAGCCTCTTCCCTCGATCTCCTTCTCTTCTTGAGCTGCATGTAGAGTTTATCTTGTGCATCTACATCGAGCTTTTCTATTTCACCAAGCAGGCGATTGATCTCGCTTTGTGTTGCATTATCAGCCATGAGTTCACCCTAAATCAAAAACTCCCCTCGTTCCATGATCTTCTGTCCGTCAATCCAAATATCGAACTTTGTCCCGACAACATCAATGTGCGTGGATGACGACCAATCGGCGCCGGTGTGCTCGGAGTACGGATGGCCAAACGCAATGTGAACGCCGGGAATCTTTTCATCCTGCAGGATGTGCCCAATGACGTGCTTGAGTTGGATGTTTGTGCCGATGGCGAACTCACCGACGCGGTCGCTGTTCTTGTCGGTGTGGCAATACTCCCAGAACTCGCGCTCCAGTTCCTTGTTGTCGCACCGTGCGCTCACCATGCGGCTGTCTTTGATTTCAATCGAGACGGGCGTGTCGTTGAGGTCGCCGTACTTTGCGCAGAGATAGTCGCCAACAACGCCGTCGACGATGAACGTGCCGTTCAGTTTCGCCGGCGACGTGAAGATTTCTCCGCCGGGGAGATTGCCCCATTTGTCGGGCGAAATAATGCCGCTCGTCTTGAGCCACTTCAACTTCGGACTGAGGTCAGCGGTGATGTTTGTGCCGAAGGGGGACTTGCAGACGACCGTGCGTGCGATGCGCGCCAGGTTCCAGATGCGCGTACTGATTTCGTCCACCTTGGTGAAATCGGCTCGCATCCCATCCGTCATGATCTGCCGGTTGATGTTGATCATGTGGCCGTGCCGGATGCGATGGTCGGTGACCACCCTCGTCATTTGCATGCGCGTGCGCAGCTCGCCCGTTTGTCCCCAGGCCGCGTACACGCTCACCTGGCTTGTGGCAAGATCATCAAGAATCGGCTGCGGCATGTCCGTGTGCGGGCGAGGGGCAAAATCTTCGAGAAGAAACTTGGTGCAGCGGGCGCCAACCTTGGCAACTTCGCTGCAGATCGCGTCTGCGATGTCGTGCGTTCGCTCGTCGGTGATGACAGTGACTTTTTCATGCGGCTTGACGCGCAGACACACGTTGACGGCGTTGTACGCACCCTCAATCAAATCTTCATCAACCATCACATCGGTCGTCCCAATGTTCATTGCAGCGTCGAGGAGAGGATGGTTTGGGGAGTTTCAAGCCCGACCTTTGTCTCATCGATGATGTAATCGACGACTGCTTTGAAGTCGCCCGTCTGTTCCCAGACGCGTAGTTGGCGCTCGGCGCCCGTTCCCATCTCGAGCATCTTGTGGATGTGGTTGATCTCCTGCCGGCTGTCCAGCTCGTCAATGACATCATCAACAAATTGCAGGAGTTCGTAAATGAGATCGCGTGCCGGAAGTTCCATCTGTCGCCCGAAGTCGATGAGCTTGCCATGAACGCCGTAACGGCTTGCGCGCCATTTGTTCTCCATAATCAGCAAGCGGCGGTAGAGACGAAATCCCATGTTTGAGGAGTAAAGATTGTAGAGCTTCACGATCACCGCCTGCATCAGCGCCGCGAGAGCTATTGTCTCGTCGGCGCGCATCGGGATGTCGCAGATGCGAAACTCCAGCGTGTCGAAGAACGGATGTGGGCGCATGTCCCACCAGATCTTCTTCGCGTTGTCGATGCACTTTGTCTTGATGAGAAGATTGACGAAGCTCTCGTACTCGCCGTAGCTCTGGAAATAGTCAGGGATGTTCGTGCGTGGAAATTTGTCGAATACTTTGCACCGGTACGACATCAGTCCGGTGTTCCGTCCCATCCAGAATGGCGAGTTGACCGACAGGGCCAGAATGTGCGGCAAGAAATATCGTGCGGCGTTCATCAGATGAATCGTCGCTTCTTTGTCTTAGATACCGACGTGCACGTGAATACCGAAGATCAGAATTGCGCGAGCAACATGCTGCATTTCTTCAACCATCGTGTGATAGCGTTGATCGGGGAAGAATCCCTGGCGGTGCCAGTCGGCAAAAGGATGCGTTCCGGCTGCAGCGAGTCGCAAACCGTTATCGTGTGCCAGTTGCACCATGTTGCGCCGCAACTCGAAGACTTCTTCCTTCGCCTCCTTGATGTTCTTGCAGATGCCGGTCCCGACTTCAACAACCGATTGATGCATTTCGGGCTTCACGCGTTCCTGTAGGCGAAGCTTCCCCTTCGCAATGATCTCCGCGTTGATATGCGATCGCAAATCCCGCGTCAGGGGATCGATCGTCATGAATTCTTCCTCGATGCCGAGTGTAAAACTGGGGCGCATAGTCGTTCCTCCGCTCTATTTCCTGCTTTGTGCCTTCGCGTATTTTGTCGAATCGGCGTTGCCATTCAAAAACCACGACCACCGGAGTTCCTTCACTTCGCGCGTGTTTGCCAACGCTTTCGTGATGCACATCTCTGCCATCGCATTTACCATCCACGTAAAATTCTCCGCGCCGACGGAATGGTAATCTGCATCGGGCGCCGGATTGAGAAAATCAATCGCGTACGGAATTCCGTCGCGCACCGCAAACTCAATTGTGTTCATGTCATAGCCAAGCGTGCGACAAATGGTGAGACAATCTCTAATGATGCGCTGCTCGAGATCGGGCGAGGGCGGCGTGTTCGGTTTTACGTAGCGCATGTCGTGCGGCTGCTTCGGATCGTAGCGCATGATGTGTACCTTCTCCTGTCCAATGCAGTAGCAACGATAGTAATCTTCGAACTCAATCCCCTCTTGCAGCGTCATCACGATGTCGCCGGTCTGATGGTAGAAGTGGAAGAAGTCGCCCTCGTTATGACACTTGTACACGTGCTTCCATCCGCCGCCGCTGTGCGGCTTGAGAAATGCCGGGAAGCCGACATACTCGAACACATCTTTCCACTCAAGAGGATAATGAAGATTCCGGAACGATTGCGACGTCGTTTCGGGCGGATGAGTGTATGAAGGGAGCAGAACCGTTTTCGGAATCGCGACGCCGAGCTTCGACATCAACGCGTAGTTGAAGAACTTGTCGTCGGCGCTCCACCAGAAGGGATTGTTCACGACGGCGGTTCCGTTGAGCATCGCATTCTTCAAGTACGAACGATAGTAGGGAACATCCTGCGAAATACGATCGACAATCAGATCGTACTTGACCGGCTCGGCCATGACAGTGATGCCGAGATCGACGTACTCGGCAATCACGCCCTGGTTCATTTCGTTGATGCGAGCAACGACAGCGCCCGGAAATGTATTCTCCATGCCGAAGAGAAAGCCGACTCGTTTCATGCAAACCCCATTCTCAGTGGTGTATGAATGACAGCTCTTTGTTACGTTGTGAAGGAATCGTGGGATCACGGTCTACGACCTCGTAGAGGAGCAGATCCCGCAATACAGAGAAGAGAAGCGAAAAGCTTGGCTCATGATAGAAAATTCACCTGCGAGAGTCAAGACATTGGACATCGAGATATCTCGTGATGAACAACAACCCGAATATCTCTCCGGTTGCCCTTTCGCCCCCTTCATCGTACATTGGCTACCAGATTTTTCCGACACGTGTTCCTTATCCGGTGAGAAAAATGATGCTCTCAAAAGAAAACGCTTTCCCCCTGAACAGATTTCACTCCACTGTTTCTTCAAAAGAGTTAATTGGTGAACGTGACCGATCGAAAATTCCCGACACATTCAAATGGAATCTTGCGGACATCTATCCGAACGAGGACGCATGGCGCGACGCAAAGCTGCGGCTGACAGCGCGACTGTCGGAAATTGAGAGCTATCGCGGAAAGGTCGCCGGTTCACCCGATGCGCTGTATTGTTGTCTCGATCTCGTGAGCCAACTCAGCAAGGAATTCAACCGACTCTATTGCTACGCGAGCATGAACTCCGATCTCGATACGCGCAACGCGACGTATCTCGGCATGGAGCAGGAGGTGGGTCAGATCGGGACCGACCTCGGCGCGAAGTCGTCGTTCATTGAGCCGGAAATTCTGAAGTGCGAGCAGTCGGCGATCGATGAGTTCATTCGTCGTGACTCGCGGCTCGAAGTGTATCGCCATTACCTCCACGAGACCATCCGTCGGAAAGCGCATACCGGCACGGAGGGCGAAGAGAAGATTATTGCTGATGCGGGACTCATGAGCGACACGCCCAACAGCGTGTATGGCATTTTCTCGAATGCAGATTTTCCGTTTGCTGAAATTGAGACGCACGACGGCAAGAAAGTGAAGCTCGACCAGGCGGCGTTTGCCTTGCACAAGAGCGCGACCGACAGAGATGACCGGAAGAAAGTGTTCAGCGCATACTTCGGCAAGCTGAACGAGTTTCATAGGACGTTTGGCGCCAACCTCTACGCCGAGATCAAGAAGAACATGTTCTACATGCGGGCGCGGAAGTATAACTCGTGCCTGGAGCATGCTCTCGACGGCGGGAACATTCCCATTGCCGTCTATACCGGACTCATCGATAACGTGAATGCGAATCTCGCGACGTTCCACCGCTACTTGAACCTTCGCAAACGTCTGCTCGGCGTCGAGCAGCTTCACTACTATGATCTTTACGCCCCGCTGGTGAAGGACATCGATCTGCAGTACTCCATCGAAGAGGCGTACAAGCATACGCTTGCATCATTGTCTCCGCTCGGAGAAGAGTATCTCTCAGTCTCGCAAACATGCTTCAATGATCGTTGGGTGGATGTGTTCGCGAACGAAGGGAAGCGATCGGGGGCATACAGCAATGGCGCCGTGTACGACGTTCATCCGTACATCCTCCTGAACTACAACGCGAAGTATGACGACGTGAGCACGCTGGCGCACGAACTTGGTCACACGATGCACAGCTATTTCTCCAACAAGCATCAGCCGTACCCCACGTCGCACTACTCGATCTTCGTCGCTGAAGTTGCTTCGACATTCAATGAAGCGCTGCTCATGGACTACATGCTCAAGACCATCACCGACGACAACATCCGGCTCTCGCTGCTCGGTAATTATCTCGACGGCGTGCGGGGCACGGTGTTCCGCCAGGTACAGTTCTCAGAATTCGAGTTGAAGATTCATGAGCTGGCGCAGAAGGGGGACGCGTTGACGGGCGAACGGTTCAGCGAGTTGTACAATGATCTGGTGAAGAAGTACTACGGCCATGATCAGGGCGTGTGTATTGTTGATGATGAAATCAAAGTCGAGTGGGCGCACATTCCGCATTTCTATTATCACTTCTATGTCTATCAGTACGCGACATCGTTCACCGCCTCCGCGGCTCTCTCCGAGCAAGTGTTGGCGGGCGACAAGGAAGCGACGCAGCGGTATATGAACCTGCTTGCGGCCGGCGGGTCCGATTATCCGATTGAGCTGCTGAAGCAAGCGGGCGTCGATATGACGACGCCGTATCCGTTCGAGCTGACGATGAAGAAGATGAATCGCGTGATGGATGAGGTGGAAGAAATTCTCGCGAAAACGCAACGGCGGTGACGTAACGATTGCTGACGGGCTTATCAGGTTGTGAAAAACTCCTACTTCTTTATCCACGAAGTTCACGCCTGCGTGCCGAAACGCACTACGGCGTGCAGGCACGAATGAACACGAAGAAAAAGTTTTGGTTTGTATCAGAAGAACCTTCATGCACATTCGTGCCAGCACGCCGAAGTGCCTTGCCGTCCGGCAGGCGGCCGGTCGGAAGCCCATCAAACAGAAGTCAGAGGTCGGGAGTCAGATTCAGTGTGCCGCGCGAATTGCGACGACTCATGAGATTCTTCTCTACGAGAACGAGGCGGCACCGAAACGCGCTCCTCAGTGTAAAGATGCATCACGCTTGACAATGGTGACTTCGTTTTACTTTTGGCTTAAGCCCTTCGTTTGCAACTAATCGCCTTCCGGTTTCGTACACACGGTCAACCTCTCCGCACGTAACTACTGGTCAACAATCAAAAACAACAAGAAAGGATTCATCATGCGGCGCTCTATGCTATTGGTTGCGTTTGCCGTTTCACTCATCGTCTCCGGCTCAGCGCAGGAACGGGACAGAGCTAAAATTTCCGACAAGTGGAAATGGAATCTCATCGATCTGTATCCGTCGGATGAAGCCTGGATGCAAGCGAAGGAGAAATTCAAGGCTGAGTATCCCAAGCTCGGGGAGTTCAAGGGAACACTTGGTTCGTCGGGGAGCCAACTGCTGAAGTGTCTGGATTTCGGATTCAGTCTCTACAAAGAGTACAATCGTTTGTACCTGTACACGAGCTTGCAATCGGATCAGGACACGCGCGATCCGAAGTACCTTGGGTTGGTGCAGGACATGGGACAGCTCGGCGCTGACTTAGGCGCGAAGGGATCGTTCATCGAGCCGGAGATTCTGGCAATCGATCAGGCGAAAGTTGCCGCGTGGCTATCGCAAGAGAAAGGTCTCGGCGTGTACAAGTTCTATATCGACGACATTCTTCGTCGCAAACCGCACACAGGCACGGAAGCTGAAGAGAAGATCATTGCCGATGCCGCGTTGGTGTCGGACGCTGCATCGAACACGTACGGAATCTTCACGGACGCAGACTTTCCGTATCCGACCGCGACGTTGAGTAACGGACAGTCGGTGAAGCTCGACAAAGCGGCGTATGAGCTGTACCGCGCCGGCTCGAACCGCGACGATCGGCGGATTGTGTTCAAGGCATTCTTCGAGAAGCTGAACGAGTTTCGCACAACGTTCGGCACCATGATGTATGGCGAGGTGAAGAAGAACATGTTTTTCGCGAAGGCGCAAAAGTACAACTCGGCGCTCGAGCGTTCGGTGAATGGCGCGAACATTCCTGTGCAAGTGTACAAGAGTCTCGTCGAGAACGCGAACAGCAATGTGAACACGCTGCACCGCTATCTCTCGCTGCGCAAGCGGCTGCTCGCCGTTGACACGCTGCACTACTATGATCTCTACGCGCCGCTGCTCAAGAGCGTTGACCTCACGTATCAGCCTGAAGAAGCAACGAAGCTTGTGCTGGCATCGCTCTCGCCTCTCGGCAAGGGATATGTCGATGTCGTGAACAAGGCGCTCAATGAACGCTGGCTCGATTGGTATCCGACGACGGGAAAACGATCGGGCGCGTACTCCAACGGCGGCGCGTACGACGTGCACCCGTACATGCTGCTCAATTATAACGGCAAGTACAACGACGTCCGCACGCTGACGCATGAACTCGGGCACACGATGCAGAGTTATCTCTCCAACAAAGCGCAACCGTACCCGACAGCGGGCTATCCGACATTTACAGCCGAGGTGGCGTCGACATTCAACGAAGCGCTGCTGAATGATTACATGCTGAAGACTGTCAAGGACGACAACGTGCGTCTCTCGCTTCTGGGAAGCGTACTCGAAGGACTGAAGGGAACATTCTTCCGCCAAACGCAGTTTGCGGAATTCGAGATGCGCATCCACGAGCTTGCAGAGAAGGGCGAGTCGCTGACCGGAGACAAGCTGAACGAACTCTATCTCGAGATCACGAGAAAGTACTACGGCCACGCGAAGGGCGTGTGTGTGGTTGATGATGAGATCAAGGCGGAGTGGATGTTCATCCCGCACTTCTACTACAACTTCTACGTCTATCAGTATGCGACTTCGTTCACCGCATCCGCTGCGCTTTCCGAGCCTGTGCTCGCAGGCAACAAGGATGCGACGAAGCGCTACATGGAATTCATTTCATCCGGCGGCTCGGACTACGCCATCAACCTGCTGAAGAAAGCCGGCGTTGACATGACGACATCGCAGCCATTTGAGATTACGATGAGGAAGATGAACAAGGTGATGGATGAGATGGATAAGCTGCTGGACAAGTTGAAGAGATAGAGAAGAGCGTCAGTGGTCATTGGTCATTAGCCATTGATGTTATGCAAAAGTGGAAGTTTCCTGCTTATTCCCAACCGACCTCATCCCCCAGCCCCTTCTCCTGAGAGGAGAAGGGGAGGTTTGTCCGTAGGACTCCTTCGGAGAGCGCAGATTCAATAAAGTCCCTCTCCCTGCGGGAGAGGGATTTAGGGTGAGGGCATCAATCGACAAGAAACATATCCGCTGCGTAACATCAATTAATCAATTACTCATTTGGGATTCGGCTAATGACCGATGACTAATGACGGTTGACTACTTTCACATACCAGCGATCGCCGTCGTCTGAGACAAAGTAGAGATCGCGTTCGCTGATTTCCCATCGCGCCTTCGCGTCGTCTCCTTTCCACCATGCAGGCAAGAACCTTGTCGTGTGAATCACCACAACATCCGGCTTGGTCGTGGTGAACATGGGATAGTACGGAACGAACCGACAGTCCGCCTTCCGCCATACCGCAAGAGCATCGCCTTCCGGATCGAACGCAATACGTGCAGACCCAAGTGAATCCGTCATCGCATTGAGCCGGTAGATGAGGCGCGATCTCTCCTCTTTGGTAAGGTACTCTCCGGCAGGGTCCATTTGCATTCCAAGCCAGCTCAATTTGTCCGGGTAGCGCTTCGGGTTGGCGATAAGCCCCCGGAAGAATGACCAGCCGAGCATTCCAACAAGGAGCACACCGAGAAGACCGATCCGAGTGATTTCGTTCAGGCGCGTTCGATCGAGCAGGTCGGAGAAAAATCCTATGAACACTACTTGAAGAATAAGCGCCGCGACCGCTACGTAAACATGATACCACATCTCAAGTCCGATCATTGGCACGATGAGCGATAGTCCACCGAACACAAGCAGCGGAATATGCCGACGCGCGAACTTCGTGCCGATGAGGATGGCGAGACCGTACCCGGCCAGCAGGGAAACCATGGTTGAATCGCTGAACAAGCGCTCGAAGGTATTGCGCGACGCCTTTCTCGCCAACTGAAACTGCATATCCATCACAAACTCCGATTGGTGTTGCAAGACATAAACAACATAAACACCAATCAACAGCATCGCAGTAACAACTGAAATCGTTTGAAGACCGGAAGGGCGAGGCCACGATTTCCTCCACCTGACTGCCGCATAGACGACGGCTGCTCCGAGATAGTAGAGTCCGTGTGGGTGAATGAGCGTCGAGGCAAGCAACAACGCGATTCCATAGTACACACTGCCCCGCGTCACGAGAAACCATCCCCACACTGCGATGCAAAGAAGCAACGCGTCCATTCTTGCATTGTTCCCCGCGACGATAAAGTGCGGGGCAAGGAGGAAAGCAGACGTGAGCGCGATGACACTCCAGTACGGCGCGGCGTGTTTCAGCAGGCGAAGCAGTCCCAGAAAGAGCAGCGCGACGAATAGCCAGGAAAGATCTCGGGCGAGCTGAAGCGAGTAAGGAAGAATCTTGAAGACTGACGCAAGCACAATCGAATACCCGGGCGGCATCCACATGAGATGGCGTTCGGGATTGACCTCCGGCGAAAAGAGCGTATGATGATCCGCGAGATTGATCGCGGGAAACACAAACAGACATTCGTCTGCCCAGGGCAACGGCATCCCCAATCCGGCCAGCCGATGGAGATACCAAGAACCGGCGACGGCGATACCGGCAGCGAGTGCGAGGAGGGAATTCTTGTGCATTGAAGTAAGCGGTCAGTGGTCAGTGGGGTTGGGCAAAATGACTCATGACGATCTCATGCTGCTTCAAGTATGCTGAACAACTCCACCTCTTCTTCCTTTCCCCTCAGACGAATTCTCCCGATGCTTTCAGGACTAAGATATTCCGAGATCGCCAGTCTGCGTAACAGCTCTCCGGAAAGCAGCAGATCTTTTTTGAACGTGGTACACTCCGACCGTATGCGAGCGGCCGTGTTCACCGTGTCGCCGTGGTACACGATTTCGCGTTTCACATCGCCGATCTCGCCCGTGATGACAGGTCCGTAATGATAACCGGCTTTGAATTCAGGCAAGAAGCCGAACTGTGACTCATACTTGTCCGATTTGAGGTGAATGGCCGCGGCAATTCTAAAGTAGCAGGCAATGCAATTTGCGTCCCGCAATCCTCGCGCTTTCGTCCACGTCACGACAACTTCATCGCCGACGTACTGGTAGATGGTTCCCTTGCTTTCGACAATTGCGGGAGAGATGTCGTGGAAAAATTCGTTCAGAAATTCATGGTACTTAATGTTGCCAAGCTTCTCGGCAATGCTCGTCGATGATTTCAGATCGAGGAACATGAAGATGCGTTCTTCTTCCACCGGTTGATGATACTTGCCCGTGATGAACATCAGCAGCGCATTGTGTCCGAGCAGGCGGTTGACCTGACGAATGAAGTTGACCAGGAAGCTCACTCCCAATGCAAACACAACAATCTGGAGGAATTCTCCCTCGTAGAGAAATTTCTCAACCTTCGGCGTCGCGATAGTTTCCGTCACTGTCATCGACGCCATCAGCGAAGCATGATAGACTGCCACCCAGAAGACGGTGCTGCACACAAGCACGAGATAGAACAGAGTTCTCAGCGCGAGGAGGACGCTGAACGTGAAGCGCTGCCGCCTTCTGGTGAACACAAACGTTTCTACCGTCGATCCAACGAATCCGATGATGAACCCGATGATAAGTCCGTTGGCGACTGTATGCGGATGAATTTCCACAAACGCGAGAACGTACAGCACGCCGATAATCATCATCAGGAGCGTGGACTGAAAGATGGAATGCCAGGCTTTGCGCGTTTCGGTGAAGATGGTGAAGGAACGCCGTCTCATGGTTTGTCAATCCATTTTTCGGTGGACGGTGGTTTCGCAGTCCGTAAGCGTTGGAGGAGAACATGCTGATCGCGCTCGGTGATCAACATGGCGAGGTGTTCAGGTTTGAGAAAACGTTCACGCACAGTATGAGTCAGGAACGCAGCGAGATGATCAAAGTAGCCCTCCACGTTCAGCAGGCCAAGCGGTTTCACGAGCATGCCGAGCTGCATCCATGTGAACACTTCGAACATTTCGTCGAGTGTGCCGGTGCCGCCGGGCAACACCACGAAGCCGTCGGAGAGTTCATACATCATCGCTTTGCGGTCGTGCATATTCTTCACAACGTGCAGCGCGGTGAGGGACTCGTGAGCAACCTCCTTGCGCTTGAGAGCTTCCGGAATGACGCCGACAGCCCTGCCGCCGTTTGCCAACACAGCATTGGCAACCTGGCCCATCAAACCAACTTTGCCGCCCCCGAAGACCAACGTAATGTCGTTTGCCGCAAGCAACTCGCCGAACGAGCGCGCTGCTTGCGCGTATGCGCCATTTGCTCCGGGACTTGAACCGCAGAATACACAAAGAGACTTCATAGAATATTGTGACATAATGAAAGGTAAGATCGGGGACTAAAACACTGAGTCCGGATACGCGTCAGCAGCGTTGTTTCGAAAATCTTGCTAACGCAATATACAAGAGTTGGATGGGAATTACATGGAGGTCGTCATCGCGGGATTCCGACAAACGGCAAGAAAGATTTTGCCGCCGATCCCGGCGTGACGCCGACCCGAAACGGCGCGCTGGGTTCTGTCGCGTTCATATCATTGATTCGCTACTGCCGGCGAGATGTTGGGATAGGTCCCGGTCACACGCTTCACCCAGCGATGTAACGCATGAAGCGACGTCACCGGTTCCATGAACAGCAGCACGCAGATGCCATGCACAAGGTTCATGCTATGCTCGTGAGCATACGCGAGCGTTTCTTTCCGCTCCGAACCGGGCTGAAGCCAGACGTTCGTGATCTCGCGCCACTTGCATTCGGCAACGACTTGCTCCGCAACATCAGGCTTCACGACGATAACGGCGGACTTGACGTCGTCGGGCAATTCCCCGACGTGCTTGTAGCAGCGCGTCTCCTCGACGACGCTCAGATGAGGGTTCACCGGATAGACCACAAATCCGCGTTCGCGCATTTCGCGAAACACGATGTTGCCAAACTTGCGTCTATCACCCGAGACCCCCACGACCGCAAATGCCTTCGACGCGAAAAACGTCGCTATGGCGTTGCCGGTCTGCTCGAGTTTGAATCGGCGATGTGAACTCATTCGAACACCTGTTCGAGTGCTTGATAGTGTGAATGGGCCGTCGCGGATATAACGATGAGTTTCATCGTGACCTCGATTGATGATGATCGGTAATGTCGAAGAACAGAGTGACACTGCAAGGAGAACAAAACTACCCAAATGTACGGCACATTCGGGTGGCGGTCAATAGTGCTGGGGCAAAGAACTGTCCGGGTGTTGATCGGACTGCCTACCGTAACAGTAGCATGCGTCTTGTTTCGGTGAATGATCCGGCAGTGAGACGATAGAAGTAAACGCCGCTCGGGAGACCTGCCGGGTCAAATGGTTGTGTGTACTCGCCGGGCTGTTTCACTTCGTTGACCAGCGTCGCGACTTCGCGACCTAACACGTCGAAGACTTTGAGAGTCGTGAACTGTGAACTCGAAATTGTGAACCGGATGACGGTAGTGGGATTGAACGGATTGGGATAATTCTGCCGCAGGGCAAACTCCTCCGGCTGTGCCGGACGATTCTGATCAACGGACAGAGCGCCGCCGCTCTCGTAGATCGACTTGGCGCGCAATGCACGCACGTTCAGTGTTTGCATGTCCGGCGCGCTGACAACTGCAAACGCGCAGACGAGCGTATCGTGCGTCGAACCTGTGATCGGCTGAAGCGTAAACGGTCCGACTGAAAGAAGGAAACGCATCTCGGGCGACAGCGGCGGGAACTCTTCAGGGTCAATCCTGCCCGACGCAAGTACAGCGTAGCGGGATCGATCCTCGACCGGCGACATGGCCGATGATGAAGTTCGCCACGCGATTCTCAGTGAGTCGGTCGGCCTCGGTGTTTTAAGCAGTGTAACGCCAACGGGAGTTGCGCCGGGATCGACATAATTGCGCGCATAGGCTGTCGTGCTTTGCGGAAAGAAGCCTGTCTGATAGTAAGGGGTGTACGGAATGCGATTCGGCCCCAATTGCGGGTCGACAAACATGCCAATGTACGCGCTGTCGATGCGCTTGTTGCCCATGTTGATGAGCTTGTACTTCATGATATGTATTGCCTCGGCGTACGGATCATTCCACACGAACGAACTCTGAACAACTTTGAGATGCAGTGGTGTGTGATCAGCGACCGGCTGAACGAAGTCACTGTACGTGCAGTAGTGGTCGTTGTCGGAAAAGGTTCTGTCGCCGATTGCATTCCCCCAATACTGATACCACTCCGGCGGATGAGATATGTTTCTGCCCACGATGCGCCAGATGGTATCGGCAGCCGATGATCCAGGCAAGAATTCATTCATCGGTCCCGCCCAACCTTCATAGGCGGTGCTTACGAGCGCGACTTGCGGTCCGTTTCCGGAGGATGAAGTGTCAAGCTTGCCTCCAACCCAGAGTCCCGCTCCCCACACATGATCGACGCGATTGCCAATCGGGTACTCGACCCCGATCGAGTCGATGTGCGGATTGTTTGAGTACGCCATCTTTCCGAATACGCCTTTGTTGTCGAAGCAGACGCGCATGGAGTATCCCTGTTTCGCTCGCCGAACATTTGGCTGAGCATTGGCAGTAGTACTAAGGAAAAGAAGGACAAGCATGCAGCTGAGAACTGAACGAGTATTCATGATGCACTCTCCTTTCGCGAACAGAAATGGATGAGTCAGATCACGACTTTGTACTGATTCAACGCCTTCATGTAATTCGCCCGCTCGAACGCCGCCGGATCGGCGACAGATTTTTGGCTCATGCTGCCTTTCATCTGCGAGATGGAGACGTATTCATGCTCAAGCATCCATTCGCGAATCTCGGTGATCACGGTGGTGACGTGTTGCGGTCCGTGCTTCAACAGCGCCGAACACATCATCGTCACATCGGCGCCGGCCATCAACATTTTGATGACATCGTGCGCGGTGTGAATGCCGCTTGTTGCCGCGAGACTTGCTTTAACTTTGCTGTGCAGAATGGCAATCCATCGGAGCGGCAGACGCATCGCCATCGGGGTGCTGAGCACGACACCCGGCATGACTTCGAGTGTTTCGAGGTCGATGTCGGGTTGATAGAATCTGTTGAAGAGCACGAGGCCGTTTGCGCCGGCAGTGTCGAGCCGGAACGCGATATTTGCGAGCGAGCTAAAGAAGGGACTAAGCTTCATCGCTACCGGAATCTTGATGGCTTGCTTCACTGCCATCAGCACTTCGAGGTATCGATCTTCGACTTCCTGACCTGTCAGTTGCGGGTCGGTAGGGATGTAGTAAACGTTCAGCTCCAGCGCATCGGCGCCCGCCTGCTCGATCTTCTTCGCGTAATCAATCCAACCGCCGGAGGAGATGCCGTTCAGACTTCCGATTATGGGAATCGAGAGCTTGTCTTTTGCGGCATGCAGCAGCTCAACGTACTCGTCGGGACCGAGATTGTATTCCTGCGCTTCAGGGAAGTACGTGAGCGACTCGGCGAAACTTTCCGTGCCGTAGCTGAGATAATGATTCAGCTCGGCCGCCTCGTGCGCGATTTGTTCTTCGAAGAGCGAGTACATCACGATTGCCGCAGCGCCCGCATCCTCGAACCGCTTCATGCTGTCGAGTTAACGCGAAAGCGGCGACGCCGACGGAACAATCGGATTCTTGAGATGCATGCCGAGATAGTTGGTAGATAGGTCCATGGTGTTTTTTCCCTTTTAAATTTTGAGCGAAGCGCCCACCTGCCGCCGTGCCTGCCGCCTGCCTGCCGGTAGGCAGGGGCAGGCAGGGACGGGCAGGAAGGATATTATTCTTTTTGAGTGCAAAATGAAAAATGCAAAATTGAAAAACCGAGGCGGTCGGACTCTTTCATCAATCAGTAAGAAATCAGGAGTTAGAAATCAGAAACTAAAAAGTCATCTTCAAAAGCCAAAAAAGCAAACTGCTGCGACATTATACCACGCTTCACCAATCAACAAATCCAATAATACACTACTTCGATTCGATGCACGATGCCGCTTCGAAGAAAGTAGGAAAGTCCTGAGCAAAGGATCTCAACCCAATTCACGTTGTTCAATCGTTCCGGCAAACATGCCCTTCGCAAAAAGCGCTCAGGGCTTCAGGTCAGGATTTTGCCTTGGTTTTTCCCTGCGCCGCGACTGCCTCCATCGCTTTCTTCACCGCCTCGGGATCGCCCAGATAATAACTCTTCAACGGCTTCAGGTTCTCATCCAATTCATACACCAACGGCAATCCGGTCGGGATGTTCAACTCGGTGATGTCCGCTTCCGAGATGTTGTCGAGATACTTCACGAGCGCGCGCAAACTGTTACCGTGCGCCGCAATGATGACGCGCTTGCCGCTCTTGATCGTCGGTGCGATTGTCTCATGCCAGTAGGGAAGAAAGCGCGCGACGGTATCCTTTAAGCATTCCGTTGCCGGGACTTCATTCGACTTCAAATCCTTGTAGCGCGGATCGAAGCCCGGAAAACGCGGATCGGTTTTCTCAAGGGCCGGGGGCTGCGTGTCGTAGCTGCGCCGCCAGATTTTCACTTGCGACTCGCCGTACTTCTCAGCCATTTCGGATTTGTTCAATCCCTGCAGCGCGCCGTAGTGACGTTCGTTGAGTCGCCACGAGTTGTACACAGGAATCCACATCAAATCCAATTCATCCAGTGTGAACCAAAGCGTGCGGATCGCCCGCTTCAGAACGGACGTAAACGCGACATCGAACACGAAGCCTTTTTCCTTCAGCACCTTGCCGGCGGCGCGTGCCTCTTCTTTTCCTTTTTCCGATAAGTCAACATCAGTCCAGCCGGTGAAACGGTTTTCTTTGTTCCAGGTACTTTCACCGTGACGGACGAGAACGAGTTTGTAGGTTGAGTTTGTAGAGTTCATAGAGTTCGTTGAGTTGATAGGGTTCTTAGAGTTGATAGAGTTTGTACCGTGCATGGAATCAGAACAGAGAACTGCAAATTACATGGCAGTAGGAATATACTTCTTCCTAAGGACTAATACACGCTACTCGCATAACAAGCCCGCATCCAAAGTATTTTCGTCTTGAAGGAACGCCGAGGCAATTCGACGCAACTCGGGTGTACACCAACGGAAAAAGCTCGGAGGCAACGGCTTGGTTTTCCTTGTCGGAGTCGGCCGAGAAGTCTCGCGATTTCGTGAGGATGAAGGGGTTCCATAGGCTGATCAGTTGCTTCACCTTACATGAATTGAACGAAAGAATCAACATTGCGCGTCACCCGCACCCAGAGGGACGCTTCGACAAGCTCAGCGTCCACCGTGACAGGCTCAGCGTCCACCTCACCCTCAACCCGTGCGCCCATTCATTGATTCCAACTTACGTATTGGCTATATTTTGCCGCAATCCATCACAATCGTCCACCAACTTCGAGGAAGCATTGGTAACATTCACCGACCAGAGACTCAACGAGCTGCTGAGCAACTTCAAAGGAAAACGCGTTGCCGTTGTCGGCGACTTGATGGTTGACCGCTACTATTGGGGAAACGTCAGCCGCATCTCACCGGAAGCTCCCGTGCCGGTGGTCGAGGTGATCGAAGAATCCGTGCGACTTGGCGGCGCGGCAAATGTTGCCAACAACATCCAGACACTCGGCGGCATTCCGATGCTCGTGGGGTTGATCGGCAAGGATCATCCCGGCGAAGTGTTTCTGGAAATCCTGAAGGAGCGGAATCTTCCCGAGAAAGGAATCGTGATCGATGCGTCGCGCCCGACAACCATCAAGACGCGCGTAATTGCCCATGCTCAACATGTGGTGCGCATCGATAATGAAACGAAGTCCGAATGCCCGGAACACATCAAGCATCTGATCATCGATGCCGTGAAGTACAACATCCATGAGATTGACGCGATCATCATCGAAGACTACAACAAAGGCGTCGTCACGAAGGATGTGATTCACGAGTTGGTGGCGGTGGCGAAGAAGTACAACAAGATCATCACCGTCGATCCGAAGTTCAACAACTTCCTCGAGTACAAACAGGTCACAGTGTTCAAGCCGAACCGTCGTGAAGTGGAAGAAGCAATCGGCGGGCGACTGAAGTCCGCGGCGGACGTGGAGAAGGCGGGGAAGTATCTGCTCGAAAAACTTGAAGCGGAAAACGTACTGCTCACGCGCGGCGAAGAAGGAATGACGCTGTTCGAATCCGATGGCAGTGTCAGCTCGGTGCAAACACAGGCAACGAATGTGCAGGATGTGTCGGGCGCAGGAGACACAGTCATCTCCACGCTCACCATGTCGCTGGCGAGCGGTGCGCATATTCGCGAGGCAGCAACGCTTGCGAACTGCGCGGCGGGCGTTGTCGTTGCGGCGGTCGGCATCGTGCCCATTCAACCCGCAGATCTCGTCGATGCCGCGCTGCGCTTCTCAAAGAACGGACGAGCCTGATGGGGAAGATTCTCTCGGTTCCCGCGCTGCAGCGTGTGCGCCGGTCGTTGAAGAAGCGGAAAAAGAAAGTCGTGTTTACCAACGGCACGTTCGACGTGATCCATCGCGGGCACGTGGAGTATCTGGCGAAAGCAAAGCAGCTTGGCGATGTACTGATTGTGGGATTGAATACCGACGCATCGATCAGGCGCATCAAGGGCCCGCGCCGACCGATTAACAGGAATGCCGACCGCGCCGCCGTGCTTGCGGCGCTTGCCTCAGTTGACTATGTCTGCCTTTTTGGTGAAGATACACCGCAGCGTCTCATCGAACAAATTGTGCCCGACGTTTTGGTGAAAGGGGCGGATTGGAAAGTCGATGCGATCGTGGGCAAAGAAGTCGTTGAGCATAACGGCGGTGTCGTTCGTACCATCCGCCTGACGCCCGGTCGTTCAACAACCACTGTCATCCAACGAATACTGGACGCGCACAGGGATGCCTGAGCACACGTCCGGCAATGATACGACGGCGTTCGTATCCCGGGAAATCACTCGTGAAGAAATTTGTCAAATGGCTCCTTATTAGCATTGCGGCGTTCATCGTCGTTCTGGTCGCGATGGGTTTCCTCACGCAAACGCAGTTCTTCCGCAATCAACTTCGGTCGTTCGCACTCGCTCAGCTCGACTCGCTGCTCAATGCCGATGTGCATCTCGGCGAGATCACCGGCAATCTCATCGGCGGGTTTTCCATCGATTCCGTTTCCATCAGTGTACAGGACAAGACTTTTCTCACGGCGAGCGCGCTAATGATTCGCTACGACTTGTTTCAGCTTCCGTCCAAGCGCGTCACGGTGGGATCGTTGACGCTCGTTCGTCCGCAGATTGCATTGCTGCGCGGGCGCGACAGCGTCTGGAATTTCGAGCGCATGATTCGCCCGACGCCCGATGATCCTGAGGCAACGCCGTTCGACTGGCCAATTGTCGTGGGCAAGCTGCAGATGCAGGAAGGCACGGTGCGGCTCATCGATTCCGCCAGTCTCGCCGACCCGGACCATGAGCGCGGCGATCCGTACTTTGTGGAGTTCCACGACTTCCTGCTCCGCAATTTCTCGATGGAGATTTCGTCCGTCCTCATTGCGCCGGACGACAAGCGGGCGAAAATCAACTACATCAGTTTTGTCTCCGACACTCCCACTGTCACGCTGAAGAGACTAGCCGGAACGTTCCGCGTCACGAACCGCGAAGCAACAGTCCAGAATATGACGATCGAGACAACGCGCTCGAAGCTGTTTCTCGACGCGTCGCTCAAAAACTTTAGCCTGCTCGACGGCATCGAGCTTACGGATCTTCAAACCAAACCCGTTGACCTGACGCTGCGCGCAAATGCAATCGACTTCGATGAGCTGAAGCGTTTCATTCCGCAAATCGATTTTCTGCACGGCAAAGTAAATCTCGAACTTGCGGCTGATGGCGAGTTCGGCAGGCTGCGTGTCCGCCAGCTTGATCTCGGCATAGGATCATCGCAAATCTACATGGCGGGTACTGTCTCCAATCTGCATCTCCCCGAAATGCTGCTGCTGAATGTCAAGTGCCGCGAGAGCAAGATCGCCTACGCCGATGTTCTACGGCTTATGCCGACAAAGGACCTGCCTGATTACACGTCGCTCGGCGCAAGCGCGGTAGATTTTGATTTCGATGGCGAACCGCACGACTTCGTGACGAAACTCAGCGTGAAGTCGGACGTGGGGAGCGTCTCGACGCCGCGCACGCGCCTGATCGTCGGCGGACCGCATTCGCTGACGTACGAAGGCGAGATCGTCGGTCGGGATGTGAATCTTGCCGCCGTGCTGCGCGACGAGAAACTCGATGGACGAGTCAACGGCGCCATCACAATCAAAGGACACGGCACGTCGCTCAACACGCTTGTCGCTCAGGTCGAAGCGCAGTTCGACTCCTCCGAAATCTTCAAGACGCAGATCGGTCATTCGCGGTTCTCGCTCACGTCGCGCAACCGCATCGTTGACGGCACCGTCTCACTCGCGGTCGGGTCGATGCAGGCCACGCTTTCGGGGAATCTCAATCGGACGAAGCAGGAAGAGCCGTCGTTTGCCGTTGCCGGCGACATCTCATCTCTCAATCTCGCCGACATCCTTCACGACAAATCGCAGAGCAGCGACCTCTCGCTCAAGCTGAAGGCCGAAGGAACCGGTTTGCAGTGGGACAAACTCAACGGTCATGCGACGCTCGACTTCTCGTCGTCGCGTTACGGCGACTATCAGATCGACTCCGGCTTGGTGAACCTCAACGTCGATCAACGCGATCGGCAGCACAGCACGATCTCGCTTCGTTCGAGCATCGCGGATTTCACGATCAACGGACAGTTCGATCTCGATTATGTTGTGGGCATTCTCCGGTACGAAGTGGAGAACATGAGTCTTGCCATCGGGCAGCGCTTCAAGTCGATGGACTCGTCTCTCGCAACGACACTCGACGTGAAGGCAGTGAGCGCACTCGGCAAGCGCATCGCCGCCGAACGGAAGCATATCGACGCCGCGTACGAGCTGCATGTAAAGAACCTGGAGCCGATTTCTGTTCTCACACAAAATAGAATGTTCAACGCGGTCGGGCGAGTGAACGGTTCACTCAAGGGCGACTATGAAAATCTTGAGGGCGATGCGCGGCTTGTGCTGGATGAGTTCTTCTATGGCAACGCCGACTCCGGCATGCTCATTCAGGATGGGATCGCGACGCTCCGGTTCTCCGATCTCAAACCAATCAATCCGCTTACCGAACTGAGATTGCGCGTCACCGTCGATGCGGGGAAGATGCATCTCAATCGTACGAAGCTCGATACGTTGAAGTTTGGTATCTTCTACGACAAGGAATACGCGGGCTTCAGTGTTCAGGCAGATTACGATCGGGACTTGCATCTCCTGACGAACGGACAGGTAAGCGTATCGGATGATGGTGTGGAGTTCAAGCTGAGCCGCACGCAAGTTTCGTACAAAGATTTTCTCTGGAAGGTGAATGACGGCGCGATTGCCATGGTCAACCAGAGCGGCATGCGCATTCCGGGATTCACCCTGCAACGTGATGCACAGAGCATCGGCATCAAGGGCGCGCTGCTCAAAGGCGGAATTCTCGAGGCCTCGATCACCGGCAAGAATCTCGATCTCCGCAATTTGCGCTACGTGTTGACGAAGGAAGAAGGGAACGCAGCAGACCGCGGGTTTGAGGGCATCGCAAACATCGACGTCTCGGCTTCGGGGCCGATGACCGCGCCTGCATACGAGCTGAAGTTCCAGGCTGAGCATGTCGCGTTCCGCGGATTTCCGTTCGGCATTGTGCGCGGCGCGTCGTCGTATCGCGATCTGTTGCTCGACGTCCACTTGCTGATCGACAACCGAAGCTCGACCCAAGCGGGCAAACCCGATCTTACGGTCGAGGGAACCATTCCGATCAATCTCGCGCTTGCAGAAGTTGAGAAGCGGCTCTCCGATCAGCCGATGAATCTCAAGGTGTACTCGGATGGCTTGCAGATGAACTTACTCGATCCGCTCGTGCCAACGTTCAACGAATTGACCGGCGTGCTCAAGGCCGATCTGAAAGTTAGCGGCACGCCCCAGCATCCGGTGTACGCCGGACAAATTGGAATTGAGAATTGCGCGTTCAGATTTATGCCGAACAACATTCTCTATGAAAAACTCAATGCGCGGCTCGAAGCCGACAACGATCGCATCCGAGTCGTCGAGGCGAGCGTCTATAATATTCCCTCCGACAACAAGCCGGGCCGACAGGGGAAGCTGACGATCACGGGCGATTTCCGCTTCCGCGATTTTGTGCCGTCCGATTTCAACTTCACTATCAACGGACAGCTCGTCACGGTCAACAAGAACACAAGGCTCTCCTCGCTTGCCGTGTACGGCGATTTGTTTGTCGAGATTCCGTCGCCGGGTTTGCGCTACACGGGATCGATTGAAAACTCGCTGCTGAAGGGACGCGTGTTCGTGCGGAACTCGAGCTTCATTCTTCCTCCGACGACATCGAACGTGAGAGAGGAATCGGAGCTTTCGCTGCCGATTGTGTTTGTGGATGATACGTCGAAGGCGATCCCGACTATTGATCCGGTGGTGTCGCGGTATTTCGCTGTTGCGGAAAGTCTGAGCAGAGTGCAGGAACGATCGCCCGGTCAGCGGCGGAAATCGTTCATCGACGGCGTGCATTACGATCTCGACGTCGCTTGCATCGGCGGCAACAACGAAATCAGAATCATCTTCAATGCTGCAACGAACGAAGAGCTGGTCGCGAGCATCGACGGACAGTTTGCCATCACGGAGGACGGCAGGACGTGGGTGGGCGAGCTTGATGTGAGTCGAGCGTCGTACAATTTCTACGGCAAGCGATTTGCCGCCGACGGCACGCTGCTCTATACCGGCGACTTCATGGATCCGGAGTTGAACATCACCGCGACGTACAAAAGCTCGCGTCCGGTCGAGGATGGGAAGATCGACGAGCGTGTTGTTGTCATCTATAAGATTTCCGGTTCTCGTCTCGCGCCCAGATCGGAAGTGTCGATGAAGATCGATGACGTCGATTACGCCTCGTACACCGGCGAGAAGTCCGGCGATGTGCAATCGGACGCGCTCACGTTCGTCATTACCGGCAACTTCCCGATTACACGCGGACAGGCAAATGCCATCGCCGAGAATCTCAAGCCGGCAGTGACATCGACTGTAGTCGGCGGCGCGACCTCGCTGCTCACCAGCACGTTCTCCGAATTTCTGCGCGCACGAACGGGCATCATCAACTCGATTGAGTTTGGCTACGAAACCGGCGGCACGACGAGCAAAGATTTTAGCCAACGCGCCGACATCAGGCTGAGCGGAACGCTGTTCAAGGGCTACTGGCGGTACGGCGGGAAAATTCTCGAGGACCCGTTCGCGAACGCGAACTTCAGCATACTCTATTCGTTCGGAGATATTTTCGATCAGCCGATGCTGCGGAATTTCATGTTCGAGTACGAACGCCGCGTGCTGACATCGACCTACACACAAATCGATGTGACCGATAGGAGAGACGTCAACTCGGCGCGCCTGTTCTATCGTTTTTCATTCTGATCATGTAAGGAGTAACCACGATCAAACACATCAAGAAAGCGCTGCTGACGTTTCTGTCTTCAGATCCCTCGCAGGCGCACGCCCTCAAAGAAATCTCCCGCCATCTCAAGATACAATCCAAGGAAGACTACCAGGGGCTTCGCGATGCTGTTGATGAGCTGGATCGGAAGGGAATCATCAGCTCCGATGAACGCGGCAGAGTACGATACGCCGTCGTCAAGAAAGAGTCGCCGAAAAAGAAGAAGCCGAATCGGCTTGTCGGGCGTCTGAGCACGACGAAGCGAGGCTTCGGATTTGTTGCACTCGAAGGCACGGGCGAAGAGATCTTCATCTCCGATAAGTTTATGGGAACCGCGCTGCACGGCGACAAGGTTGCGGTCGCGCTGTTTGCGAAATCGATGGGTCGCAGGCATCGTGATGAGAGTGAAAAGGCGGAAGGTGAGGTCATCGAGGTGATCGAGCGTGGATCGACGACGATTGTCGGCAGGCTCGAATCGAGCCGCAGCTTCTTCTTTGTGGTGCCGGACAATGAGCGGATCACGCGGGACATTTACGTTGCCAAAGAAGATGCGGCGCAGGCAAAGCACGGCGACAAAGTTGTGGTGCAGCTTGACGTGTGGAACGATCCGGCGCAGAATCCTGAAGGCACCATCGTTGAAGTGCTGGGCAAGTCGGGCGACGCCCGCGTCGAGGTGATGAGTGTCGCGCGCAGCTTCGGCTTGCCGATGGACTTTCCTGCCGCCGTTCACAAAGAAGCGCAGTCGTTCAGCGAGATTATTCCCGCTGACGAAGTGCACAGGCGCGTGGATCTCCGCGCGACAATTTGCGTGACGATCGATCCTGAAGATGCAAAGGACTTCGACGACGCGGTTTCGTATGAACTGCTGGAGAACGGCAACGCGCGTCTCGGCGTGCACATTGCCGATGTGAGTCACTACGTGAAACCAGGTTCGGCGCTCGATGCCGAAGCGCTGATGCGCGGCACGAGCGTCTATCTCGTGAACGAAGTGATTCCGATGCTGCCCGAGCGTCTTTCCAACAACCTCTGCAGCCTGCGTCCGCTTCTCGACCGCCTGACCTACAGCGTGCTGATGGAGGTGACGCCCGAAGGCGACGTCGTCGATTATGAGATCGCGAAGAGTATCATCCACAGCTCGCGCCGTTTCACGTACGAAGAAGTGCAGAAGATTCTCGACAGCAGCAGAGGCGAGTTCGCCGGGATTCTTCTTCCGCTTCACAGACTCACGCGACGACTGGCGCAAGAGCGCCGCAAGAATGGCAGCATCGACTTCGAAACCGGCGAGGCGAAATTCCGGTTTGATGCGCAGGGATTTCCGTCTGCGATCATCAAGAAAGTCAGGCTTGATGCGCATCGGCTGATTGAAGAGTGCATGCTGCTCGCCAACAAAGTTGTGGCGCAGCATATCGGCAAAGTCAAAAAGGAAGGCGGCGAAAAGCCGTTCGTCTATCGCGTGCACGATGCGCCAGACCCGTCGCGGCTGGAAGATCTTGCATCGTTCGTGAAGCAGTTCGGTTATTCACTCCCTGCCAAGCATGGCGTCACGTCGCTGCAACTCCAGAAACTGCTCGACAAAGTGAAAGGCTCCGAAGTCGAGAGCGTGATCAATGAGGTCGCGTTGCGCTCGATGGCAAAGGCCGTGTACTCCGAGAAAAACATCGGGCACTACGGTCTCGCTTTCAAATTCTACACACATTTTACCTCGCCTATCCGCCGCTACCCTGACCTGATTGTGCACCGGCTGCTGCATGAATACGAGAAGGGCATACATGCGCACCGGCGTTCCGAGCTTGTCAAGTCTCTCCCGGCGATATGCCGCCAGTCATCCGAACGCGAGCGCGTAGCGACAGAAGCCGAGCGTGCATCGGTGAAGGTGATGCAGGTCGAGTACATGAAGCGCCATCTCGGAGATGAGTTCGAGGGCGTGATTGTCGGGGTGACGAACTTTGGCATGTTTGTCGAGATCAACGATTTGCTTGTTCAAGGATTGATCAGGGTCAGGGATCTTTTGGACGACTACTACTTGTTTGATGAGAAGAGATATCAGCTTCGCGGACGTTCGCGCGGAAAAGTGTATAGACTTGGCGACAACGTGCGCGTTCAGGTAGTCTCTCTGAACCCGGAGACGCGAGAAATTGACTTTAGAATCGTCAAGTAAGGGTGGCAGAATTTTTGTGAGCAACAGAAACTGAGTCGTTGCTTTTTCCTGCCCACTTTGTTAGTATTTTACTAGAGAAGATTGTTCTTTTATCACACCAGCGAGGAACGTATGATTGTGCGAGGGCGACTGATTCTCGTGCTGATGGCCGGGTTGTTCATTTTGCCGCTGCGCGTGTTCGCGCAAGACGGCCTGTTTGGAAAGAACAAAGTACAGTACACACAATTCAACTGGTACTTCATCCAGACAGATCATTTCGATATTTATTTTTCGGATGGGGGAGAGAAGATTGCCGAGTTCACGGCTACGGCAATTGAAACCGCGTACACCTCGATCAGCAAATCCTTCCGCTATCAGATCGTCAATCGCATTCCGATTATCGTCACCAACTCGCACAACGATTTCCAGCAGAACAATGTCGTGAGCGAGTACCTCGAAGAAGGAATCGGCGGCGTCACGGAGTTGTTCAAGAACCGCGTCCTGATTCCGTTCGAGGGCAACTACAAGCAATTCCGTCACGTCATCCACCACGAACTTGTGCACGCGGTGCTGAACGACATGTTTTACGGCGGCTCGATCCAATCCATCATCGCCAACAATATTACGCTGCAGCTTCCGCTCTGGTTCAACGAGGGAATTGCCGAGTATGAAGCGCAGCGTTGGGAAACAGATTCGGATATGTTTCTGCGCGACGCGACAGTGCATGAGTACCTGCCGCCGATCAACCGGCTCTACGGGTACTTCGCGTATCGCGGCGGACAATCGCTCTGGTGGTACATCGCCAACAAGTACGGTCAGCAAAAGATCGGCGACATCCTGAACAGAATCAAAAGCACGCGCAGCGTCGAAGCCGGATTTCGCGGAGCGCTCGGTCTTGGACTCGAAGAGTTGAGCGAGCGGTGGCAGAAGGAAATGAAGGTTACCTACTGGCCCGATATCGCGAAGCGTGAAGAGCCTGCCGACTATGCGCGGCGATTAACGGATCATAAGAAGGACGGCAACTTCTACAACACGAGTCCCGCGCTCTCGCCGCAGGGCGACAAACTCGCGTTTATCTCCGATCGCAGCGACTACCTCGACGTCTTTCTGATGAACACGATCGATGGCAAGGTTACCGACAAGATTGTCGATGGGCAGCAGACGAACGACTTTGAGGAACTGAAGCTGCTCACGCCGCGCGTGACCTGGTCGCCCGACGGAAAGAAAATTGCGTTGGCGGCAAAAGCCGGCGCGCAGGATGCGATTCTGATGGTCGATGTCGAAGAGGGCGATGCGGAAAAACTCACGTTCGATCTCAACGCCATCTACTCCGTCGATTGGTCGCCGCAAGGAGATAAGCTGGCGTTCGTCGGCAATCGATTGCATCAGTCGGACATCTACGTGTACGATCTGAACACAAAAACGCTGAAGAACCTGACGGGGGATATCTACAGCGATTCCGATCCCGCATTCTCCGCCGACGGAAAGTCGGTGTTCTTCGCATCGGATCGCGGATCCAATGTGAATCGCGAGAAGATGGACATGGCGTTCTTCGACTTCTCGCAGCGCGATCTCTATCGCGTCGACGTCGAGAGCGCACAGGTGCAGCGTCTCACGCAGGAGATGGAAAGCGATGAGAATTCCGTCGTCGCATCGCCCGACGGGAAGAAGCTTCTCTACATCTCCGACAAGAACGGCATCAACAACATCTACGAGTACAATCTCGAAACACGAAAGTCGCGACCGATCACGAACTCGCTCAGCGGCGTCTATCAGCTTTCGTTGTCGCGGGATGGGACAAAGCTTGCCTTCTCGTCGCTCAACTACGCCGGCTTTGACATCTTCCTGATGAGAAACCCGTTCGAGCGCGAGCTGAAGATGACGGAGCTTGAGCCGACCGAATTTCTCAAATCAAAGTCTGCTCCTATCGTTGCGGCTAAGATCGATACCGTTGCGGTTGCCCCGAAACCGGCGCCGCAAGATTCGTCGGGTTTATACGGCAAGGATATTCAGATCGACTTCAGCGCGTTCGCCGCCCACGATGAGCGCCCCGAAAATCTTCCGACCGATTCAACCGTTGCCCGCATGCCGAAGATCGCCGGCAATATGGACAGCGAAGGGAAGTACAAGATCAATAAGTATAAGCTCAACTTCTCGCCGGATATTATTTACGGCAACGCGGGCTACAATACTTTCTACGGAGTGACAGGCTCGACCGTGATGGCGTTCAGCGATCTGCTGGGGAATCATCAGATTATCTTCGTTACAAACTTGCTGCTCGATCTGAAGAACAGCGACTATGGTTTGCAGTATCTCTATTTGCCGAACCGTATTGATTACGGCTTCTCCGCATTTCACAGCGCCCGCTTCGTCATCGTCAATAGCAGCACGTTTGGCCAGCCATACCTGTATCGGTTCAGAACGTACGGCGCCGGACTTGCGGCGCAGTACCCGATCGATAAGTTCAATCGAGTCGATTTCGGACTGAGCTGGTACAACATCTCGCGCGAGAATCTTGATCGCATCGACGAGCCGACGCAGAAGCGCACGGTGCTCGTTCCGTCAATCGGCTACACACACGACAATTCGTTGTGGGGATTCACGGCGCCGGTGAACGGCACGCGTTACAGTCTGAATATTTTCGGAACGCCGAAACTCGGCTCCGCGGGTTTGAGCTTTGTGAATGTTGTGGGAGATTACCGGACGTATCTGCGTCTCGGCAGAAACTACAGTATTGCGTTGCGACTTGCCGGCGGCGGAAGTTTCGGAGGCAATCCGCAGAAGTTCATCATCGGGGGCGTTGACAACTGGATCAACAGAACGTTCGAAGGCGATTACGTGCCGCTCGACAGGGCCGAAGACTACGTGTTCCTGCAAACAGGATTGCCGCTGCGCGGCTACAACTACAATGCAGCAATCGGTTCGCGCTATGGCTTGTTCAACTTCGAATTCCGCTATCCGCTGTTTGCGTTTCTGCAGGCGGGGCCGCTGCCCATCGGGTTGCAGAGTATCGGCGGCGCGATGTTCTTCGATATGGGCGCCGCATGGAATAAGGAACGCGAGTTCCGCGCGTTTCGTCAGGACGCTGACGGCAACACGATCACCGACGATCTGCTGATGGGCATGGGGACCGGCGCACGCATTTACTTCCTCGCCTTCCTTGTCCGGCTCGACGTCGCGTGGGCGTGGTACTGGAACGGCTTCAGCGAACCGAAATACTACATTTCGCTCGGCGCGGATTTCTAACAGGTTAATGAAAAAGGCTCTCAAGTCATTCCGATGGAGCGCTTCGACTTCGCTCAGCACAGGCTGCGCGACTGAGGAATCTCTCTCTTTTGGGATCAGATTCTTCCGAAGGAATGCCTTCGGCACTCACCCCGCCAAAGAGCGTCGGGGTTCGTCCTGCCGAAGGCATCACTTCGTGAGGAGGACCACTTTGGGGGAATGACATTGATCTCAGTTTTTCAACAGCCTGCTAATTGATTGGCAGTCGCACAGTGAACTTGCTTCCCTTGTTCACCTCACTGTCAACGGTGATTGTGCCCCGATGAAGCTCGGCAATCCACTTGGCAATCGATAATCCCAATCCGCTTCCGCCCATCTCGCGCGACCGCGCCTTATCGACGCGATAGAACCGGTCGAAAATCCTCTCCAGATCTTCTAACGGAATGCCGATGCCGCTGTCTTCAATTTCTACGCATGCCGATCCGTTTTGTCGCTCGACGGAAAGAAACACGTGCCCGCCGTCGGGCGTGTACTTGATCGCGTTGTCCACCAGATTGAGAAACAACTGCCGCAAGCGTCCGCGGTCTCCCACAATCGTCACCGGATCGGCTTTCTTCAATTCCACTTTGATATGTTTGGATTCGGCGAGCATCTCGCTGTCGTCGAACAGATCTTTGATCAACGCGTCGAGATGCACTTCCTCGAGCTTCATCTCATGCGTGCCGTGATCTGCCTTCCCCAGCGTCAGCAGATTGTCGATAATCGACTTCAGCCTGACGATCTCTTCGAGTGTGCTGGAGAGAACTTCTCGGTATTCCTGCGGCGGCTTTTCGCTGCGCAGCGCCAGCTCAATCTCTCCGCGGATAATCGTCAGCGGCGTCCTTAGTTCATGCGAAGCATCGGACGAGAATTGCCGCGTGAGTGCGAACGAGCTGTGCAGCCTGCCAATCATGTCGTTCATCGTGTTGATGAGCCGCCCGATCTCGTCATCGACATCACGCAGCGGAATTGATTGATCGAGATTCGCGGCCGTGATTTTGCGTGCGCGCATGGTAACGTCGTGCACGGGCGCCAGCGCTTTGTTCGCAAGATACAATCCGCCCAAAATCGAAACGACCGCGACAATAGGGATCAGAATAAGAAACAACGTGAAGAGCGTTTCCAGAACTTCGCTCAGATCGGCCAGCGAATGCGCGATGAAGATCGCCAACTTATCATCCTTGTACACGGCGGCGCGAAGTTCTTCCCTGTTCAATGTCGTGGTGAGCAGCGATGTGGTTCCGTATGCCAGCGTATCGGGAACGATGAGACTATCGGCGCCGAGACTGCCGCTCTTGTAGATGATGGCGCCCCGCCTGTCGGCAATCTGAATGAACGTCTTCTTCGGACTGATGAGTGAGTGTTTGAAAATCTGGTTCCAGATTTCGTCGGCCTTGTTTTCGGCTGAGTCCGGCAGTACGGGGCCGACGAACGCAGGAGGGAGCTGCTGCGATTTCCTCTGCAGAAGCGCTTCGATGGAGCGTTTGCTCGGTTTGACTTTGCTCGCTTGCGGCGAGATGTAGTCTTTCACCCAGCGGACTTCCCGCGTCAGTGAGAGGTCGAGGTTTTCAGAAAGCGTGTTGCGTGTGTAGAAGTATGTTGCGAGCCCGAATGCAATGAGTGTCGCAAGAACAAGGAGTGTGTACCAGACGGTGAGTCGTGTGCGTATGGATTGATACCAAAACGCCACAGAGCTATCCCTCTTTCATGACATACCCGACGCCGCGCACCGTGTGGATGAGCTTCGGTTCAAAGCCTTCGTCCACTTTGTTGCGGAGATGATTCACATACACGTCGATGATATTCGTGCCGGTGTCGAAGTTGTAGTCCCAGATATGTTCGGAGATGATCGTGCGGCTGAGGACGCGGTCGCGATTGCGCATGAAATATTCCAGCAACGAATATTCCTTCGCCGTCAGATCGATCGACTTGCCGTTTCGTTTCGCTTTGTGCGTCACCGTATCAAGCTCGAGGTTCGATACCCGGAGCAGCGTCGATTTTTCCTGGGCGCCGCGGCGCAGCAGCGAGCGGACACGCGCCAGCAGTTCCTCGAACGCAAACGGCTTCGTCAGATAGTCGTCTGCTCCGCTGTCGAGTCCCGCGACTTTATCTTCCGTGGTGGTCTTTGCGGTGAGTATCAAGGTCGGCGTGGTCTTGTGTTTGGCGCGCACCGCTTTGATCAGATCGAGTCCGCTCATCTTGGGCAGCATCACGTCGAGGATAAGGAGATCGTAGTTCTCTGCTGTCGCCATCTGCAATCCCTTTTCGCCGTCATGAGCAACATCGACGGCATACAGTTCTTCCTCCAGCCCTTGTTGGATAAATCGGGCAACCTTCTTCTCGTCTTCGACTACCAGGATGCGCATCGTCTGCCCCGTTTGTAAGTGAGACTCAAATTCGTGATGTGGTGGATGTTCGTTTGAAAAGTCCACCCCAAAGTAGATTTTTTTAATGAGAGTTGCAAAGCGGCAAGACGCGAATCTCGACGAAGGCATGAGCAAGATGCAAACGGGGCATACCCCTGATCTTTCTCGCTCCATGCTCGCCGCAGATGCCTTGGTATCTTTTCCGATTTCTCTCTATATTCATTCCAAGAATTTTCGAAGGCTTGAATGAACACACGTTACCTTCTCCCGCTCACCGCACTTGTTTTCTTTTCCGGATGTATTCAGACCATTGCTGTTCGCTCCGTCGGCGGAATCGTCGAAGAGGGATTCGGCGCGTTCACCGAAGAAACGGATTTGCAGTTCGCCGGGCAGGCGCTGCCGGGCAACTTGAAGCTGCTCGAGGTGATGCTGAAGAACGATCCTGAGAACACGCGCATCCTCAAACTCCTGGCAGAAGGATACGCAAGCTACGCGCTCGGCTGGCTGGAAGACACTGATGTTGAGCGCGCACGCGCATTCTATATGCGAGCGAAGGAGTTCGGAATTCGAATTCTGGTACAAGACTCCGATCTCAAGAAAGCATTGAACGGATCCCCCGACGACTTGAAAGCCGCGCTCGCAAGAAAGTCGAAAGACGAGGTGCCGGGAGTTTTCTGGACCGCGTTTGCCGAGGGGAGCTATCTCAACATCACGCTCACCGATCCGGATGCAGTTGCGTCAATTCCCCGCATCGAGACGATGATGAACTTTGTCGCGGAGAAAGATTCCGGCTACTACTTTGGCGGCGCGCATCTGTTTCTCGGCACGTTATACGGCAGCCGATCAAAATTCCTCGGCGGCGATCCCGAGATTTCGCGGAAACATTTTGAGAAGGCGCTGCGTTTGAATCAAGGCAAGTTCCTGATGACTCAGGTGTATTACGCAAAATCGTATGCAGCGCAAACGCTGAACGACACGCTGTTCACGACGCTGTTGACGGAAGTAGAGGAAGCGTCGATTGACATCCTGCCGGAGTTTCGGCTCGGCAACACCATCGCCAAGAAGAAGGCGAAGCTGCTCCTCGCGAAGAAGGATGAGTTGTTTTAGCCAACACCTGAGCGCAGCGCGCGCCTGCCTTCTGAGTCCAATGAGGCGGGCAGGAAGGGTCTCCTCCTTCCAAAACTTGACTACATTTTGGAGATGGGGTTGTGGATTGTTGGATTAGAGGTTCTTCGCAATCGTCGCTCGCTTGAACGCTTCGTGAAAAGCAATTCCTAATCTATTGAAAGATGAAACCGATGAAATTCCCATTGACCCTACTTGCCGGCGTGAGCATTCTTCTTTCCTCGTTCGCGTTCGCACAGCAGCCGCAATACACAATCAAGTTTGCCTCGCTCGCTCCCGAAGGCAGCACATGGACAAATGTACTGAGGGAGTTTGATGCCGCGGTCCGAAAAGAGAGCGGCGGCAGGCTCGGCTTCAAGATTTACGCAGGCGGCGTGCAGGGCGAGGACAAAGATGTGCTACGCAAAATGCGACTCGGTCAGTTGCACAGCGCCGGCCTTACAGGTTTCGGACTGGGCGAGATTGCTTCGAAAGTCCGCATTCTCGATTCGCCGTTCCTCTTCCAGAACTACGACGAAGTCGATAACGTGTACACAAAATTTGCCGATGAATTCGACAAGGCGTTCCGCGACAATGGCTACGTGCTGCTCGGTTGGGCAGAGGTGGGTTGGGTGTACGTGTTGACGAACAAGCCGGTCAGAACGCTTGCCGATATGAACGGTGTGAAAATGTGGATGTGGGAGGGAGACAAAGTCGCGGAGGCAACGTTCCGCTCGCTCGGCATCAGTCCAATTCCGTTGTCCGTCATTGACGTTCTGACCTCGCTGCAAACCGGACTCATCAATGGCGCGTACACATCGCCGCTGGCAGCGCTCGTGTTGCAGTGGCACACGCGTGTGAAGTACATGATGAATCTTCCGCTCGCCGACGCCTCCGGCGCAGTTGTGGTGACGAAAAAGAAGTTCGACGAGCTTCCGCCCGATCTGCAGGAAATCCTGCTGCGCAACGGCAAGAAGTACATGCGCGACCTGACGCTGCGCTCGCGCAAAGAAAACGCCGACGCGATCACCGTGATGAAGAAAGCGGGCATTCAATTGGTCGACGTGACCTCGCAGTCTGCGATTCAAGAGTATGTCGCTGCCGGGAAGAAAGCGCGACAGTCGCTCGTCGGCAAATTGTACGATCAGGATTTTCTGGATCGCGTCGAGAAGTCAGTGACCGATTTTCGCAGCTCGAAATCGGGGAAGAAGTAGTGGAACGGGTCGCGCCATCGGACGATCGTACTGCAACACAGAGTGCAACCGGCAAGCGTGTCCCTTCAACCCGCGAGGAAATTGCAGCAGCAATCATTTCCGTCGCAAAAGAAATTGGCGCGTCGAAGGCAATTCTCTTTGGTTCATTTGCACGAGGCACTGAAGATCGACGGAGCGACGTCGATGTTGTGTTCGTTCAGGAGACGGAAGAGCGATTCGTGCAGCGTCCGGACAAAGCGTTGCGTATGCTCTACCGGCTGATTCGCGGAAGAGGCATCGACGTATTGATCTACACTCCCCAGGAATTCGAACGCATGTTGACCTCCGGCAACTTCTTCATCACGCGAGTGGTAAGGGAAGGGAAGACGCTGTATGAGTCGTGAGAAGCAACAACGCGACGCGCTGCTATGGCTCGGCCAAGCTCAAGACGATCTGGCGGCTGCCGCGACTCTTGCTTCTTCGGGAAAACATGCGAAGCGTGCTTTCTCTGCCAACAGGCCGGTGAGAAGGCGCTCAAGTCCGTGTGGTTCTTTTTCGGCCTGGAACCCTGGGGTCACTCGCTGACATATTTGATTGAAGATATGGAACATCAGTCTGCAAGGGAAATGCTTGCGTCGCTCGCAGAAGTAGCGGCGACATTGGATAAGCTGTACATCCCGACTCGCTATCCGCATAGCTTGCCTGACATGATGCCTCGTGATGCGTATCGCGACAAAGACAGCGCCGGGGCCATGGCCGCAGCCGCGCAAGTTGTGAAGACTGCAAAAACTATTTGCCGATTTTGAGTAGCGCCAATCTTTGAACGCATGCCGCGAACGATTTAGTCCACGCAACGACAAATATTTCCACTTAAGATTGTATGAGTTTCATCCGCACGCTTGACCGCCTCCTCGTCAAATCCGAAACAGCTATTCTCGTCCTCTTTCTCTCCGTGATGATCCTGCTTTCATTCGCTCAGGTTTTCCTGCGCAACGTGTGGGGCATCGGATTTCTGTGGGCTGATCCGCTCATTCGTCATCTGGTGATTTGGGTCGGATTTCTCGGCGCGGCGGTTGCCACGCACGAAGATCGCCACATCAGCATCGATGCAATAACGCGATTCCTTCCGCCGAGAATAAAGTCGCTCGCACATATCCTGACCTCAGTGTTCGCGCTTGTTGTGTGCTACTTTCTTGCTGATGCGGCGTGGAAGTTTTTCATAGATGAGAAGATTTCCGGCGAAGAGCTTGTGCTTTCCATCCCGTTGTGGGCGGCCATCGTCATTATTCCTGTCGGCTACGGACTGATGATGATACATTTTTTGGTGAAGATCGCCGAGCATGCGGTTCTCCTCTTCGCGCGACCGGAGGCGAGGCCACAATGAAACTCGTTCTGATCGTCCTCGCGTTCGTTCTCGTCGCGCTGCTTGGCGCGCCTCTCTTCACCCTCATCGGGTCGATTGCGATGTTGAGCTTCAGCGCCGAAGACATCGACTCGTCGGCAGTGATGGTTGAGTTGTACCGTATTTGCAGCAACCCGACGCTCGTCGCGATTCCGCTCTTCACTTTCGCAGGCTACGTGTTGGCGGAAAGCAAAACTCCTCAGCGCCTCGTGAATCTCGCGCGGGCGTTCTTCGGCTCATTCACCGGCGGATTCGCTGTTGTCGTGCTGGTAACATGCGCAGTCTTCACCGCGTTCACCGGCGCATCGGGCGTCACGATCGTTGCGCTCGGCGGACTTCTCTTTCCCATCCTGCTCAAGGAACAGTATCCCGAAAAATTCGCGCTCGGACTCATCACCACATCGGGCAGCCTGGGATTGTTGTTCCCGCCAAGTCTGCCGATCATTCTGTATTCGGTGACGGCAAAACTGAGCATCGACCAGCTCTTCACGGCCGGATTGATTCCGGGCATCCTCCTCGTCGTCATTCTCTCCACCTACGGAATTCAGCAAGGCAAAAAAGCCAAAGTGCCCACGACGCCGTTCTCATGGACGAATGTCAAAAGCTCCGTGCGTGAGGCGATCTGGGAAATTCCGTTGCCGATCATCGTCATCGGCGGCATCTATGCCGGAACGTTCACCGCCACCGAAGCGGCCGCGATCACGGCGTTCTACGTGTTGATTGTCGAAGTGTTCATCTACAAAGATCTGAATCTCTTCCGCGACGTTCCGCGTGTGATGCGCGAAAGCATGGTGCTCGTCGGCGCAATTCTGATGATCATCGGCACCGCGATGGGACTCACCAACTATCTCGTCGATAACGAAGTGCCGCTGAAGCTCTTCGAGTTCACCAAAACGTTCATCAGCAGTGCGACGATGTTTCTCATCGTGCTGAATCTTTTCCTGATTATTGTCGGGATGATGATGGACATTTTTTCGGCGATCATCATTGTCGTTCCGCTCATTATTCCCATCGCGACTGCGTACGGCGTCGACCCGATTCACCTCGGCATCATATTTCTAACAAATCTGGAAATCGGCTACCTGACACCGCCGGTGGGGTTGAACCTCTTCATCTCGAGCATCCGGTTCAAAAAGCCCGTCTTCACCATCGTGCGAGCAACGCTGCCGTACATCGGCATTCTGCTCGTTGCGCTTCTGATCATCACGTACATGCCGTCGATCAGTCTCTGGTTGGTCAATGCGCTCGGCGTGAAGTAGCCTTGCGTCGTAGGCTTGCGTCGTAGACTTGCGTCTCTTCGCTGAAACAGTATCTTGTTCCACAGTATGAAATGGATTGGCAAAATAGCTCTCATCGTTCTTGCGTCGTTCTACTTGATGACGACGTCTGCCATTTCGGTGCGGGTCATCAGCGAAGGTATTCCCTGCAGCGGCGCAAATGCAATCGACACGTGGAGCGGCAAGTCCGCCGAGATTCCCGCGAAGCTCACATCTCAGCGCGGACATGTATCGCTTGCAAAAGCTATCCCTTGCCCCTCTCCTCACGTCAACGCGGCAATTGTTCCTCCCGTCGTCGATGAACAGAGAACCGTCATCGAGTTGCCCGTAATCGGGAACTCACGCGCGTTCTTCAGCTTATCTCTCTGCGATCGGGCGCCGCCTCTCGCGTAACATCTCTTTCCCATAATTCTCAACAATCGAAGCTGCCTGTGTTCCTCGGATTTTGAGGAGCCTCTGTTGACTTCGATCTATTCCATTTTGTTGAATCGATTTCCAAAGGAGAAGAGCCATGTCACGCGATCAAAAAGAATCGACATCGAAATCATCCCAACACATCTCTCAAGAGCCGCCAGAAACAGGATCATCATGGCAGATCAAGTTCGTTCTTGCCGTCATCGTCCTGGGTTTGCTCCTTCTGATTCTGAAAGCGCTTGGGTTGGTATAGACCGGCGAAGAAGGAACATTTTCACTGGTGAGTTTTCAGCAACAAGGGGCTGCTCTCGTTGTTCCCTTTGTCGAATGCCGTCACTACGTAGTAGAGCGGCCTCGATGCCTCTGCGTTCGTGTCTGTGAAGTTCGTCTGCGACGTGCGGCCCAGGAGAAATCCGGGATTGTTGGTGTTGAATTGCGGAGAGTCGAAGCGATACACTGCGTAGAAGCGTGCCTCGTCTCCGTCTCGTGCCCGCGCAGGTTGGCGCCATTGTAACTGAACGGTCCGATCGGCTTTCTGCATGACCTGCGGATTGGTCGGAGCAAGCGGCGGAATGCTATCCTTCCACGGCATGGAAGGCGGAATGGCAAGCGCAGGGTAGCTCGTTCGAAAATCTGTCGAAGCAACATTCTCATACCGGAAGAACACCTGACCCGACGTCTTCAACTTGCGCGACGAGATAATCTGATCGGGCAGTTGCGCAAGTATCTCCGGCCTGTACGCGCCGATGCTCACATAGATGTGTCGTCCGCCAGAATCTTTCATCCAGCTGTTGGTGAGATAGGCGAAGTCGGGCCCGCGCGTTTCGAACTCGAGCGTCCAATAGACTTGCGGCGCAAGGTAATCGAGCCAGCCGTTCTTCAGCCATGATCGGGAGTTCTGCAGGAAATCGGAGACCGCGCCCGCGGCGATCTTCGTGTTGGGTTGCGCGCTTAACGCTCCGCCGAAATTGCCGAGCGGCGCAGCGCCAACTTTGAGCATCGGATTGACGCGCAGGAGTTCGTTGTACGCCCGACGCACGAAGTCGTTGATGTTCTCCTGCCGCCACTCGTCGAGCGTCAGCCCGCGTCCGAATTTCCGGTACGTCGTGCGATCGGGAAAATCTCTGCCCGGGTAACGAATGAAATCGAAGCAGATGCCGTCGAGATCGTAGTGTTGGGCGAGATCGCGCAGCACGGTGAGAATGTAGTCTGTTACCTCCGGTTCGCCCGGGTCGAACCACTGTTCATCTTCGTAGCGCACGACCCAATCGGGGAAGGCGCGGGCGGGATGGTGCGGCGAGCTTGCCGCCGGCGGACCGGCGCCGCGAATCTTGTACACGTTGAACCACGCGTGGACTTCCATGCCGGCATCGTGCGCGTGTTGAATGACGAACGCGAGCGGATCCCAGCCGGGATTCTTGCCGAGCGTTCCCGTGAGGTTCTCTGCCCACGGCTCGTAAGCCGAACGATAGTACGCGTCGCCGCGTGCACGTACTTGAAAGAAGATGGCATTGAGATTAGCTTCCCTCATGCTCAAGATCATCTCACGCAACGATTGCTGCTGCTCGGCCGCGTCGTACGACTTGGGCCAATCGAGTCCGCTGGTGGTAGTGATGTACACGCCGCGCAGCTCGCGCTTCGGCAACGACTGCGCGGACGCAGTCATGACGATCAGAATCAACACACAACAGACAATGCCGAATCGCAACTGGCGAGTTCAGTTAGTGAGACATGCTTTGTAGATAAGATACGTTCTCCGGGCAGAAATGCAAAAGGGATTTCTTGACTGTCACGGCAACGAATTCTGCTCGAGCAGACGCAACACATTCCCCTCTGTGCGATTGGATGTGTATAGGGGAGAGGGGAAGCGAAGGCCTGCCCGCCTCAAAGAACACCATAGGCAGGCGGGGGTGTGTTGCAGGTGTAGTGAACACACCCCGTCCCGACTCACTTCGTTCGTCGTGACACCCCTCTCAAGAGGGGAATCAATGTCGTGCGATGAAAGAAACTTGCACAACACATTCCCCTCTGTGTGATGGGATGTGTGTAGGAGAGAGGGGAAGCGAAGGGGTGTGTCAACAGTTGGAACTGACAATGAAAAAGCAATTCGCTCATTACAATCCTCGGTTGAAGGGACTTGCGCGCGAGTTGAGGAACAACAGTACGCTCGCCGAAGTGCTGCTGTGGAACCAACTGAAGCGCAAGCAAATGATGGGATACGACTTCCATAGGCAAAAACCGTATGATGAGTACATACTCGATTTCTTTTGTCCGCGACTGATGCTTGCAATAGAGATAGATGGCGTCAGTCATATGTTCCGGGAAGACAAGGACGAAAAACGTCAAAGACGGTTGGAAGGACTTGGTGTGCGTTTTTTGAGCTTCGATGATCTCGATGTGAAATTCCGAATGGACGATGTGCTGAAGAGAATCAGACAATGGATTGAAAAACACCAGCACGACAAAACCCAAGTGTAACATCCCCGTCTGCGCGAAGGCACGAGGCAACAAAAAACACGGCCACAACACATTCCCCTCTGTGAAGGTACTCTTCTTCTCGACCCGGCTTCTCCGCTCCAACGAGTTTGAACTTCCCATCAATGCAGAGTTTCGGCTTGCCGGATAGTTTGCTCATCGGCGCTGCTTGACTTTCCCTCCCCATCAACCTACATTTGTGCGGAAGAAAAGCTCTTCGATAGTGCTTTCTCTTCAACGTGACGTTCCTTGCATTCGAACGATGCTTCGCAGTCTCATGCTCTCCCGGGGATCCGTGTATGAAAGCTTTTAAGTACGCGTGCTTCATCAGCTACTGCCATGGACAAGGCGCGCTCGTCAGCAGTTTCATCGAGCAGCTCAAGACATCGCTCAAAGCGTGTCTCGAACCGTACTTCGATACCGACGAGTGCGTCTATATCGATGAAGATCGGTTGAAGTCGGGCGCGCTCTACAACACAGGACTTGCGGATGCGATTTGCCGAAGCATGTCCATGATCGTCGTGTACATGCCGAAGTATGAGCATCACTCGTACTGTCTGCGCGAGTACACGGCGATGGAGCGATTGGAGGCGGAACGGTTCAAGCTGAGCGGCAACGGCGCCGCGCAGGACCGCGGCATGATCATCCCGATTCTCTTCCGGGGCCGCGCCGACGATTTGCCCGAACGCATCCGGAAGCACCGGCACTTCTGCGACTTCTCAAAATTCACCACTGCAACCAGCGACATTCTCAAGAACGAAGAGTTCGTCAGAAAGATCGAAGAGATCGCGAGTTACATCTACGATCTCTCGAAAGAGTTCGATTCGCTCGCCGCAAATCCGTGCAGCAATTGTTCGTCGTTCCAGCTTCCGGCAGAAACGGAAGTGAAGCCCTGGCACGAAACCATTCCCGTCACGCCGTTCGTCTTCCGTCAACAGAATCCATGACCCCATACGATCCGACCGGCAAAGTCATCACGTTCTATTCATACAAAGGCGGAACAGGCCGTTCGATGGCGCTTGCCAACGTTGCCTGTTTGCTCGCGCAGCGCAGCGATGTGCATCGCGGCGTGTTGATGATCGATTGGGATCTGGAAGCGCCGGGGTTGCATCGATTCTTTCACGATCGCTTCACGAGAAGATTTCCTGCTTCGTCTCTCGCCAACGGCGAGAAAGACTTCGCGCAAGCGCCGGGTCTGATCGATTTCTTCGTCGAGCTTGAGGCGCGCGTACGCGAGGCCACATCCGACGGCAAGCCGCAATCGGAGCCGCAGTCCGATGAACTGATGGCAAAGGTCGATCTGCGCAAGTATGCTATTGAGACGGACGTTCCATCGCTGTCGCTCATGAAGGCCGGCGCGTTTGATCAATCGTACTCCAGGCGGGTAACGACATTCAATTGGGAAGACCTCTACAACCGCTCGCCGTACATCATGCAAGCGTTCGCGGAGCGGCTTGCGCGCGACTACAGTTTCGTGCTCATCGATTCGCGGACAGGCATAAGCGACGCGAGCGGCATCTGCACAATGTTGCTTCCCGAAAAGCTCGTCGTTGTGTTCACGCCCAATCGGCAGAGTCTTATGGGTGTGGACGACATTGTGCAGCGAGCGACCGAGTACCGGCGGCAGTCCGACGATCTGCGACCGCTGATCGTGTTTCCGCTTCCGTCGCGCATCGATTTGTCGGAGAAAGAGCTGCAAGCCTGGTGGCGGTCGAACATGCAAAGTCCCGACGTGCTTGCATACGAGCCGCTCTTTCAGCGCATGTTCGAGAACGTGTACGGGCTGAAGCATTGCGATCTCGCCGCCTATTTTGATGAAGTGCGCATTCAGCATTTTCCTTTCTATTCTTACGGAGAGAAGATTGCCGTTTTGCAGAAGGGAGAATCGGATCGTCTATCGCTTGCGCGCAGCTACGCAACGTTCACGACCTGGCTCGTCGATCGTCCGTGTCCTTGGAAGGAAGAAGTTCCCGTTCAGGTTCCGACTGCAACCGCCGATGAGGTGAAGCTGGCAGAAACCGCGTTTGCGCGTCTCTCATCTGACGAGCAAAAAACACTGCAGCGCATTTTCCTCCGTCTCGTGCGCATAGCTGAGTCGGGCGAGCGGGAGAATGCCAATCGAGGATTGAAGGCAAGAATTTCGGATTTTGACAGATCGTCGTTGCCCCTCGTTCGGTCGCTGCAGGAGGAACGGCTTCTGATTGTCGAAGCCGACAAGGTGAGCGGCGAAGAGACTGTGCAGATCGCGAGTGATGGTTTGATTGATGCATGGCCGCGTTTGAAGACGTGGCTGAAGGAGGACAGAGATTTTCTCGTCTGGCGTCAGCAGTTGCGGACCAACATGGCGCAGTGGGAAAAATCCAAAGACCACGGGGCGTTGCTGAGCGGCGCGCCGCTCGGAGAAGCGCAGCGATGGCTTGCAAGCCGGGGATCGGATCTCAGCGCGAGTGAACATGAGTACATCGTCGGCAGCGCCAACGTCGTGAGAAAAGGAAAGCTGAACACCTGGCTTGCTTTGCTCGGGTTCTTCATCATTGTGGCCGGCATTGCGTTGTGGCAGTATTTCCGAACGCAGCGCGAGCAGGCTGAGTTCTCGAACGTTCTTTCTGACGGATACTCCTTGTACAAGAACGGCCAGTTGGATTCAGCGATTGTCCGGTTCGGCGACGGGATTGCGATGCGCGACCAAAGCGCAGAGGCGTACTATGCGCGCGGCTCGGCGCTGCTCAGCAAACGTGACTACAAAAAGGCCGCGGCAGATTTCAGTCAGGCGTTGCAGCGCAAGCCGGATTACGCCGATGCGCTGAACGACCGCGGCGTTGCGTCTCTGAATCTCGGCGACACGACGCAGGCGATCCGCGACTTCGAGAAGGCGATTGAAGTAAGTCCGAACAGCGCTCTGCCGTACACCAACCGCGGCATGATCTATTACCGCGAGCAGAATTATTCCAAGGCGCTTGAGTTTCAGGCGAAGGCGGTTTCACTGAACCAGAATTCCTGGGTCAGCTATATCGAACGCGGCAACGCGTACCTGGAGCTTAAAGACACTGCGAAGGCTCTGCAGGATTACGGCCACGCGATAGACTTGCAACCCGATTCCGCGCTTGGATACTACAACCGCGGCGTTGTGTATCGCGCGAGCGGCGCGTACGATCTGGCGCTTGCGGAACTTGCCCGCGCGCTCGAGCTGAAGCCGGGCTACGCGGAGGCGTATATGAATCGCGCCATCATCTACTTCAAACGCCGATCGCGTCAGGCGGCGATCGATGAGGCGAATCGAGCCTTGCAGTTGGCGGCCGACTCCGTCTTGATTCGCGAAGCAAACGACTCGCTCCGTTCGTGGGGCGCGGCCGCGCCGATCCGCATCCCGACAGCTCAGGTGACACGCGTGTTCGTTCATTACAATGATCGGCGCGACTCATTACTGGTTCTTCGCGTCAACTTCGCGCTCGCAGGCAGATTCAAGGTGCAGCCGTCGCAAGTCGTCACGCAGCGTACATTCGGCGACGTGCGGTACTACTATGACGCAGACAAGTCAAACGCCGAAGCAGTCCGGCGCCTCGTGCAGAAAACACTGATGGGAGAAGGCATTGCGCTCAGCATCCAGCTTTTGTACTTAGGCGAATCGTACGCGCAGAACATCCGGGTGAACGCGATGAGGCGTCTTCCGGCCATGGGAACAATCGAAGTCTGGCTCCCGTCACTCCGCGACTATCAATCCATGCAGATGGCAAAATGAACAGACCTCTTTGCTTTGTCTTGATGCCGTTCGGCAAGAAGCCGGATGCGGCAGGAGTGCTCATCGATTTCGACGCAGTGTATCGCGAGTTGATTGCACCGGCGATACTCGATGCCGACCTGCAGCCGCTTCGCGCGGACGAGGAACTCACCGGCGGCATCATTCATAAGCCGATGTTCGAGCGCTTGATTCTTTGCGACTACGCGATCGCCGATCTCACGACGGTGAACGCGAACGTCTTCTATGAGCTTGGCATTCGTCATGCCGTCCGCCCGCAGACGACGATCCTCCTTTTCTCCGACAAGTCGCGCTTGCCATTCGATGTTGCGCTGCTCCGAGCGATGCCATACGGAATCAACGATGCGGGTTCGCCTTCGCATATCGACTCCGACAAACGTGCACTGGCAGATCGCCTGCGTTCGGCGAAGATCAGCGCAACGCATGACAGTCCCATCTTCCAGCTCGTCGAAAATTTTCCCGATATCAAACGACTCAAGACCGACGTCTTTCGTCAGCAGGTGGAGTACGCGGCGGCCATCAAAGAACGTCTCGCTCACGCAAGGAAGCAAGACGTGACTGCGATGAAAACCATCGAACAGGAACTCGGAACGCTCGTCGATCAAGAGTCGGGCGTCATCATCGATCTGTTCCTTTCCTACCGCGCTGTGAAGGCGTGGAGTGAGATGATCGCGTTGGTGAAGAAGATGCCGCTGCCGCTCGCTTCGTCCGTCATGGTGCAGGAGCAGCTTGCGCTCGCGCTGAACCGCAACGGCGAGAGCGATCATGCCGAACGCATCTTGCTCGACCTCATCGCGTTGAAGGGGCCGAGCAGCGAAACATACGGCATACTCGGTCGCGTGTACAAGGATCGGTGGGAGAATGCAATGAAGTCCGGCGATGCGTTGCTCGCGAATGGCATTCTGCAGAAGGCGATCGACGCATACCTTCGCGGCTTTGAGGCCGATTGGCGCGACGCGTATCCGGGCATCAACGCTGTTACCCTGATGGAGCTGAAGAATCCTCCCGACGATCGGCGCACGAAGCTCATTCCCATCGTCGCCTACGCGGCCGAGCGCAGAGTTGCAACGGGCAAAGCGGATTACTGGGACCACGCAACGCGACTTGAGCTTGCAGTTCTCGCGAAGCACGAGTCGGCAGCCGCAGCGTCGTTGAGCGATGCGCTTGCGTGCATCCGTGAACGATGGGAGCCGGAGACGACAGCGCGAAATCTTCGCCTCATCCGTGAAGCGCGCCAGAAGCGGAACGAGTACCTGCCCTGGGCGCAGCGATTCGAAGATGAGTTGCGCAGCAAAGCAGGCGCGTGAATTCCCGACTCAATGCTCCTCGATCAGATCGATTACGAATTCACAACGAACCGTTGATCATTGTGAATTGATTCTTTCTCGGACGGCAGGTTCACTTGATTGTTTTGGGCCTTCAGCGGGTGTTCCTCGTCATGACCGAGGTGCATGGCGCGAAGCGGAGCGTACTACGTCGGTTCAAACGCGGTCGCCCTTGCGAATGACCGAAGACAGAGGACCGAGGACGAGAGAGGCCAGAAGTCAAGACGACGCACAGAAATCAGAATGCGAACCCCGAACCCTGAACCCTGAACCACCGGAGGCCGCGATGAAACGTACCATCACCGATAACGTTGCCGCAGCGCGGAGAATCCTCCGTGGCGAGACCGCAACGCCGGAAGAGATTTTTGACCTCTCGACAGCACTCAAGAAAGAGAATGAGTTCGGATACAGTCGAAAGCTCCTGGGCCGCGCCCTCGACGATGCGACGATTCACGCCAAGCCTGCACTCCAGCTGAAGATCTCGCAGGAGTACGCGCTCTGCACATACAAGGATGCCGACCTGCCCGTTCTTGCCCGACTCAACCGCGCGCTGGTGATTCTTGATCGCGCCGATCTATTGGTCGGTACGAAGAATCAGGAAACGCTCGGACTCGCCGGAGCGATCTGGAAGCGGAAGTGGGAAGTGGAGAACCAGAAAACCAATCTCGAGCGATCGCTCTCATACTATCATCGCGGATATCGCTTCGGCATCGACAACGACAACGGCTACACGGCGATCAATGCTGCCTTTGTGCTAGACTGCCTGGCCGCCCTCGAGATGAGCGAGGCGTTGCATGCCGGAACAACCTCGGCGACAGCGGCGGCGCGAGTGAATGAGGCGAAGACAATCCGCAGAGAAATCGTCGCGTCCCTTGAGAAGCAACTCGCCGCCAATCCCGCGCTCGGTTCTCAGTGGTGGTTCGTGGTCACGGTCGCACAAGCGTACTTCGGCCTCGCCGATTTTGCGAAAGCCTCCGAGTGGCTCATGAAGGCAACCGCGCTCGACTCGGTTGAGGAGTGGCAGTACGAATCGACGGCGCGACAGTTTGCCCAACTCGCTTCGCTGCAAGAGCAGCTCACTGGCGGCGCGCTCGACGCAGTCGCGGAAGCCTGGCAAACACTCAGTCAGTTTCTCGGCAACAATGCCGCAGCTCTGCGAACGTTGGACATCGGCAAGTTCGGGCTTGCGCTTTCAGGCGGCGGATTCCGTGCATCGCTGTTTCATATCGGTATGCTGGCGCGCCTCGCCGAGCTTGATCTGCTCAGGCATGTCGAGGTGATCTCGTGCGTGTCGGGCGGCTCGATCATCGGCGCTCACTACTACCTTGAGCTGCGACGCCTGCTCGAATCGAAAGCCGACCGCGACATTACGCAGCAGGATTACGTCGAGCTTGTGCAACGCGTCGAGCGCGATTTTCTTGCCGGCGTGCAGAGGAACATCCGCATGCGGGTCGCGGCCGATTGGCTCGCGAATGTGAAGATGTTGTTCGTGCCGCATTACTCGCGCACACAGCGTGTCGGTGAATTGTTCGAGAAAGAAATCTTCGCTCGCGTCCAGGGTAACACGCCCGACAAGCCCATCTGGCTGAACGAGTTGTTCATCCAGCCAAAAGATGCTCCCCCGAATTTTCATCCGAAGTATCACAACTGGAAGCGTGAAGCAAAAGTCCCGATGCTGATCCTCAATGCCACGGCATTGAACTCCGGCCACACATGGCAGTTTACTGCATCGTGGATGGGCGAACCGCCAATGGAGATCGATGAGGAGATCGATTCAAACAAGCGTCTGCGGAGAATGTACTATCACGAGGCGCCGGAGAAGTATCGACGATTTCGGTTGGGTCACGCGGTTGCTGCGTCGGCGTGCGTTCCCGGGTTGTTCGAACCACTCGCGCTGCCGAACCTGTACGAAGACGTGACAGTGCGATTGGTGGACGGCGGCGTGCACGACAACCAGGGCACGGGCAGTTTGAAAGAGCAAGACTGCACAGTGATGGTGGTGAGCGACGCGAGCGGACAGATGGACTATCAGGAAA
>JACRFA010000057.1 GCA_016218065.1 Ignavibacteriota bacterium
AATTTCCTGGGCCGCCGAGCATGTTGACGCCATTGTCGAGGCGTGGTTCCTCGGCAATGAATCGGGCAATGCAATTGCGGACGTTTTGTTTGGTGATGTGAACCCGAGCGGCAAGCTGCCTGTTACGTTCCCGCGTTCGGTTGGGCAGATTCCCATCTACTACAATCACAAAAATACCGGACGTCCCTTCAAGCAAGACGACAAGTTCACATCGAAGTACCTCGACATTCCGAACACACCGTTGTATCCATTTGGATTTGGTTTGAGCTACACATCGTACTCGTACAGCAATCTCAAGCTTTCATCTTCAACGCTTTCGGCAAATCAAGAGCTAAAGATTTCCGTTGATGTGAAGAATGATGGGAAGATGGCCGGCAAAGAGATTGTCCAGTTGTATATTCAGGATGAAGTAGCAAGCGTGACACGACCGGTGAAGGAGTTGAAGGGCTTTCGGAAAATTCTGTTGAAGCCGGGAGAGTTGAAGTCGGTTGACTTTACACTCACTCCGGAGGATTTGCAGTTCTATAATCTGGAGATGAAGCGAGTGATCGAGCCGGGATTCTTCAACGTGTTTGTGGGAGGAAATTCGGATGACGTCATCGCAGCGCAATTTGAGTTTCGGTAGATGATGAAAGTACGGATGACAAAGAAAGAGAAACCACGAGTGACACGAAAGCGGCGCGAATCTCCACGGACAAAACAATCCGCGCTCATCTGCGCCCTTTCCACGTTATTCGCGGTGAATCTGTTTTGCACGTTCACGGGTTGCAACGCTTCGACGGACCGTCGCGCCGAGATCGTCTTCTGGGCGATGGGCGCGGAAGGCGAGCATGTTGCGAAGTTGATGCCGGAGTTCGAGCGCCGCCACCCGGGCATCAAAGTCCGTGTGCAGATGATTCCGTGGAATGCCGCGCACGAAAAACTCCTGACTTCCTACGCCGGCAACTCTCTGCCCGATCTCACGCAACTTGGCAACACGTGGATTCCCGAATTTCATCTGCTCAACTGTATCGAGGATCTCACGCCATACGTTCGGCAATCGTCGACTGTGAAAGACACAAGCTACTTCGCCGGCATCTGGGATACCAACGTCATCGATTCGTCGCTGTTCGGACTTCCCTGGTATGTCGATACGAGAGTTCTGTTTTATCGCACAGATCTTCTTGAGCGCGCAGGATATTCTCGCGCCCCCGTATCGTGGGATGAATGGTACGATGTCTCGAAAAAGCTGGTTGATGGAAAGATTGCCGAGCATGGAGTTTTTTTTCCAACGAACAACGAGTGGGCGTCGCCGGTGTTGATGGCTGTGCAGCTTGGCTCGCCTTTGCTCAAAGAGAATGCGACTCGCGGAGATTTCAGCGGCAAACAATTCCGGTCGGCGTTGCACGCGTTCGACACGTTTTTCCAGAACGGCTGGGCGCCAATCAAGACAACACAAATCGTCAACATCTACCAGGGAATGGCGGACCGGATTTTCGCGATGCATATCACCGGCCCATGGAACATCGGCGAGTTCAGCCGACGTATGCCGCCGGAGCTGCAGGACAAATGGTCAACCGCGCCGTTGCCGGGCCCGGACGGCAAGATCGGTGCGTCGCTCGCTGGCGGATCCAGTTTGGTGATGTTCAAGAACTCCGAACACAAGAACGAGATCTGGCAGTTGATTGAATACTTGTCCGAGCCGGCCGTGCAAACGGAGTTCTACGGACTGACCGGCGACCTGCCCGCGAGAACGGAGTCGTGGCGCGACACGACGCTTGCAAACAACAAGTACGCGCAGGCATTCTTCCATCAACTCAAGCACGTAGTACCCATGCCGAAAACTCCCGAGTGGGAACAGATTGCGCAGAAGGTACGCGAGTACGTTGAGCTTGTCTCGATGAATCGCCTCACTGTCGAAGATGCAACATTGGCTCTCGACAAAGATGTCGATCAGATGTTGGAGAAGAGAAGGTGGATGCTTAGCTCTAAACCCTAAATCTTGAATCCTGAACTCTGAACTCGTATGAACACTTCAAGTTCCATCCGCGCAGCCTTTTTCTTCCTCGCGCCCGCGCTCATCGCCATCGGCGTGTTCTTTTTTGTTCCTGTGATTGCCGCCCTCGTACTCAGCTTCACGGATTTCGACATCTACTCACTGGCGAATCTCGACTACGCGCGGTTCATCGGTTTCAAGAACTACGAGCGCATCTTTGACGATCCGCTTTTCTGGAAAGCGTTGAAGAACACATTCTACTTTCTGATTGTCGGCGGACCGCTTTCAATTGCTGTCTCGCTTGCAGCGGCGCTGCTGCTCAACTCAAAGCTTGTCCGGTTCAAAACGTTTTTCCGTCTCGCCTACTTTTCGCCGGTAGTCACGACGCTTGTTGCTATTGCGGTCGTGTGGCGCTTCGTCTATCACCCGCGTTACGGCTTGCTCAACTATGCACTCTCGTGGTTCGGCATTCCGCAGATCGATTGGCTCGGCGATCCGATGTGGGCGATGCCCGCGATTATTCTCATGGCGGTCTGGAAAAACTTCGGCTACAACATGGTGATCTTCATCGCGGGGTTGCAGAATATTCCGCAGGAGTTGTACGAAGCCGCGAGCATTGATGGCGCGAGCGCGTGGCAGCAGTTCAAGGCCATTACCATCCCGATGCTTGCACCGACGACGCTCTTCATTAGCGTCATCACGATGATCGGCTACTTCCAGCTCTTTGCCGAGCCGTACGTGATGACGCAAGGCGGGCCGCTCAACAGCACGCTCAGCATTGTTTTGTATATGTATCAGATGGGTTTCCGGTGGTGGAACATGGGCTACTCCGCGGCATTGGCGTTCGTGTTGTTCGCGATCATTCTTATCGTGTCGTTGATTCAAACGCTTCTCAACCCTGAGCGGAGCGAAGGGTCGCGAAGTCGGAAGCAGAAGTTAGTCAGAGTGAGATACCAGAATTCCGAAGCTAGCGACAGTCAGCCAAGATTCACGTCTCAAGATTCAAACTACAGCGCGAAAGGATGAACCATGACCGGTAAATCCAATTCGCAAAAAGTTCAAAAGATGCTTCGCTCCGCTCAGCATTGGGAAATGACATGAACCGCACATTCATCAAAACAATTCTCTACGCAATCCTGATTATCACCGCGGCCATCACACTTGCCCCGCTGGTTTGGATGCTCTCTGCGTCGTTCATGCCGACGGGCGACGCCAGCGCGTTTCCGCCGCCGTTCTTCCCGAAGAGATTTACGCTTGAACATTACTTCTCTCTTTTCACACGCGGAAATCTTGCGCGCTACCTGTTCAATAGCGCATTCCTCTCCATCGCAGTTACGTTCATCTCGCTCATCATCAACTCGATGGCGGGATACGCGTTCGCGAAGTACCGCTTTGCCGGACGGGAGTCGCTCTTCAAACTTCTCGTCGCATCGATGGTTATTCCCTCGCAAGTCACGATGCTTCCGCTCTTTCTGATGCTGAATAAGATGGGATTCATCAACACGTACATGGGCGTGATTATCCCGGGCATGGCAGGCATCTTCGGCATTTTCCTCATTCGGCAATTTGCGATGTCTATACCGGACAGCCTGATCGAAGCCGCGCGCATCGACGGTGCGGGCGACTTCCGCATCTACTGGTCGCTCATCCTTCCGCTTTGCAAACCCATCCTCATCACGCTCGGCATCTTCACATTCATGGGAACGTGGAACGACTTTCTCTGGCCGTTGATTGTCATGACCGACGATTCGATGTACACGCTTCCCGTTGCTGTCGCCAATCTCTCACTCGAGCACGTGCATGACACCGAGCTGATGATGGCCGGCGCCGTCATGACGGTGCTGCCCGTTCTGATTCTCTTCGCATCGGTTCAGAAGTATTACATCAGCGGCATCATGGCAGGCGGATTGAAGGGGGAATGAGTTTCTTCCATTCAACCCTGAGCGGAGCGAAGGGCATGACAGCCTCGATCACAGCAACACTTGATGGATTTGCGGAATGATGGATTGATGGATTGCGGAGCACTTTTGTTGGTTTGTTCTTCTGCTATAGCTTTGTTAGATTGATGTCAAGTGGAACTATCAAAATCGTTCTGTGGGTGACAAGCGAGTTCAGAATGAACGGAGAAGTTTCCAGTTGACGAAGGACATCAGAGGAGTGCACAATGATTAACCGGACTGAAGTCGCCTCAAAACTGACAAGTTACCTTCAACACCGGTTGCCGCTCGATCAACTCGTTGAGTGGGCTGAGCATGCGATGCAAGAAGGTGAATTCGACGAAACGGAAACTGACACGCTGGTCGAAATTGTCGCACGGCTTGGTGTCGCGGATGTGCGAGCATTCGGACTTACGTGGGATGAGTGCAACGAGTTCCTCTCGAAGCTCGGCTATGAAGCGAGGGTCGAAGTCGTCGCGCATGAATAGATCACGCAGCGTCTCGCATTATGCCACGATCTCGTTCGCCGTTGTCTCGTCCATCCGGCGAGTGATTGAAAGGAAGTGCTATGGACGCACCCAGAATAGAGTCAGTCAAACCATTGGACGGAAAGCGCTTGCTTGTCGGATTCGCGAATGGAGAGGTGAAGGTCTACGATTGTACACACCTGCTTGAGTCGGAGCGATTCCAGTTATTGAATACGGAAGCGTTCTTTCGGGCTGTGAGAGTTGATGCCGGGGGCTACGGCATTTCATGGAACGATGAGATGGATCTAAGCGAGTGCGAGCTTTGGGAAAAACGGAACTGAGTGGCGTGGGAAGAGCGTGCACGTGACGTGTCGGAATCTTCAATGAAAAAGAGGTTGCGTAAGGACGTTTTATTCAAGACGGGTTTGGCGGACATCTCACGATGTCTCTCAGGATATGAGGAACATCAAACGAGTGTACAATGATTACCCGGACTGAAGTCGCTCCGTGCGTAAGACTTCGATTCGTCGCCACGTTCGTACCAACCACGCGATAAGCAGAACATTGATCGCCCAGAGAGACGCCTCCAGCCACAATCGTTCATTCCACTTCCACCAACGATGGCCGACCGAATGAGTGAGCGAGTCCATGTAGAGATGCAGTCCGTACATCGGAACGAACTTCAGCACCTCTGAAATTTCCCCAAAGTGAGCCACACGATATTCTCGCCAATTATCGCGCTCGATCAGGTTGCCATGCGCTCCAATGAGATCGGGCAATGCTCCCATGAAAGCTCCAAGCCCGACAAGCGACCAGAGCCATGCTCTCCTTTTGATGCGCGAGAGAAAGGGCAACGCGACCATGAGTCCGCCCTGAACCGAATGACAAATTGTGTCGGGCATGAATTGAGTTGACCTTTGCTTAATCTGTGGTCGCGACGAACGCGGCGCGGCGCGGCGGCGGACTGAGCGTTCCTTTCACGGCAACCCACAGCACATCATTGAACTCCGCATCGGGCGCACGATCTTCTTTCCCGAAATAGAACTGCTCACTCTTTCGCTGCCATTCGTTCACGGCAATATTCTTCTCGAAGAGATCGACGCTTGACGGGAGCGAACGGAACGGCGCGGCGTTTACGGTGTCGGTGAAGCAGCGCCATAGGGGCTCTGCCCCTGCATCGTACTGACTCATGGGCGGCAAGCCGAGTATCAGCTCGATCGTACGCAACATCCCCGACGTTGAGTACATGGTATGATCGACAAACCGCCGCTTCACGAATCCGCCGGCGACGAACGCGGTGCTGCGATGCGCGTCGACATGATCGGGCCCGTTCTGTGCATCGTCCTCGACAATGAACACGACGCTCTCTTTCCAAATCGGAGTGCGGCTGAGATACTCAAGGAACAGTCCGACGGCGAGATCGTTATCGGCAACGGCGGCGAACGGCGTCGGTCGGCCGAGTTTCAGTCCTTCGGTGTGATCGTTGATGAATCGCAGCGTGTTCAACTGCGGAACCGCATTGATCGCGAGCAGCGAATCGAAGTCGCGTTTCCACTGACTCACGCGTGTCGTGTCCATCACCGTCGGCTCCCAACCTGTGTAGTAGGGGCAGAAGTGTCCCGCGAGCGCGGGAATGTTCGGTTTGTAGTTGTCCGCGAACTCGCCGTATGTGCGATAGCTGACGCCGTAGCGCTTGCAGTAGTCCCAAATGAATCCGCGTTTGTTGTTGGCGATTTCTCTATGACCTTCTGCATCGTAGCCTCCGCCTCGGCCGCCGTAACTGGTCGGCCACGTCTTCTCGAGATAATCTGTCGCGTACGCCCCGGTACTCCAGTTATGTCCGTCGGCGCTCACTTCGCCATCGACATAAAAATTATCGAGCAACACAAACTCCCTCGCAAGCAGATGTTGATTGGGCGTTACACGCTCGCCGAACAACACCAGCGATGTATCGCCGTTGCCTTCTGGCATATCGCCCAGCACCTGATCGTACGTTCTGTTTTCTTTGATAATGTAAAACACATGCTTGATTGGCGACGTGTCTCCGAGCTTCATGGGAATCGGATTACCCGCACGCCCTGCTGCCTGAGTCTCTTTGTTCTTGGAGTAGGGCGTGTTGCCATACACCGCTTGCGAGTACACGCCGAGCGTCCGGTGATCAGGAATCGGAATCATGCTCAACGTTCCCGTGAGCAGGCCGGCAATGTACTGTTCCTTCGGCGTGGTTCCCTTGTGATGTTCGGCTGACGCTTTTCGTCGCGCCGGATTTGGTCCAAGCGGATTGGGAAGTGATGAGAAGCCTTTGCCGTTTGCGACGAGCAGCGTTGCGCCGGCCACACGCACGCACGTCGGGTACCAGCCGGTCGGGATGAAACCTTTGCTCGCCGAAGCGCCTTTCGTGCTTACATCGAACACCGCGAGACAGTTGTTGTCGGCGTTGGCGACGAAGAGTGTTGTGTTTGCCGCGTCCAGCGCGATCCCGTTGGTTGTCGAGCCGGATGGCGCATCGGGGTACAACGCGGCATTCAGCGTCTCGATCACTTTCAACGCTTTCGTGTCGATCACCGAAACGGAGTTGTCGTTAGCATTGCTGACGTACAGCAGCCCTCCGTCGCGTGTCAGCAGAAGCTCGTTCGGGTTATCACCGACGACAATGGAATTGCTGACGGCGAACGTGTGCGTATCGACGACGAGAATCTTGTCGCAACCCCAGCAGGAGACATAGAGTCGATCCTTTTCCGGAGACAACACGCACGTGTACGCTTCGCCGCCGAGTGGAATCTTTTTGATCACCTTCTTGTCGGTCGCCTGAAGAACATACAGCGAGTTGTCTTCCTTCGTCGCCGCGAAGATGATCTGTCGTTTGTCATCGAGGGCAATACCGGCGACGGAAATTTTTTCGGGCCAGGGTTTGCCGAGCGCGATGCTATCCGCCGCGACAAGTTTACCGCGCTTCACGCTGAACCGCAGAATGCAATTCTGATTGCCTCCCGACGCGTAGAGTGTTTTCGCATCGTCGCTCCACGCAAGGCCGAGCCACGCGGCCCTGACTTCCTTCGTGTCGAGAAGAACGCCGCTCGCAATATCGATCAACTGAATGCTCTGCGTGCTCTGTCCGTTGTTGGTCACGGCGAGAGTTTTCCCGTCAGGAGAAACGGCGATGTTTAACGGCAGGTCGCCGAGCGGCAGACTTTTGCCGACGGCGGTTAGACCCCATCCGTTCGGCAGATGAATTCTGGTTCGTTCCAGTTGGTCGAGCGTTTGTGCGGACGCTTGAACGAGGAGGAGCAGGGAGAGGAGGAGTTTCATAGGATGCGCGATAGGTGATGAGTGAAAAATGAAAACGCAAAAGGCAAAAGTTCGACGGTAGTATATGAGAAAGATTGGATTTTTGCCAAGTCTGACTTCTGATTTCTCGCTCCTGCCAGTCGGCAGACAGGCTTGTCTCGGCAACGAGGAACCGAAGTATTCAGTAGGGACGGGGCATGCCCCGTCCCTACCGGTGGGCATGTGGGGAGGAGGGCGACTGCGCTTGCTGCGAGGTAGTCTGTAGGGCTTCGCGCCCTGCCTGCCGGCAGGCTGGTAGCCCATAAAACACGCGCGCAAATGTTTTGACATTGCGTGCGAATGCGTTATATTTCTTTTGCCGTTCTTTCAAAATGCCTTGACTGCCTTTGCAAACAACGTTTGCCCTTTTATACCATCAGCCCGCTGATGCGGGATAGGAGTCCAAGATGAAACGCAGGCCGTGGCAGATTCCCCTCGGGGTGAGTCTCGTTCTCTGGCTCGCAATGGGCGCTGCATTTTTGGCGCTCGATTATTTTTTCCCTTCCTCCCCGACCGACCCTTCACTCGTAAACACATCCACCTCCGTGTTGTTGACGCGCAGGGAGTGGCTTTTCATTACCGCCGCTTCGATCGCGGTGTTCATTGTGTTGCGCGCGCAATCGAATCGTCCAAAGAAAGAAACGGATGATGCCGCGGGCGACCACAGAAAGCATCTTCGCGATGTGCGTGAGCGGATCGAAGCGCATATAGTCAACTCTCCTCTTGCCATCATTGAGTTCGATGCGGAGTATCGCATTGTGCGATGGTCGCCGGTTGCCGAGCAGCTGTTTGGATGGACGCACGATGAAATTGTCGGGAGGAAGATCAGCGAATTGCGTTGGGTGCATGAGGAGGACATCGCCGGCGTCATGCAGATTTCGGAAGACATGCGTTCCGGACTGAGGCCGCGCAATCTGCACATCAACCGCAACTACCGGAAGGACGGCGCCATCATCCATTGCGAGTGGTACAACTCCGCCATCTACGACGATCAAGGGAAATTGACTTCCGTGCTCTCGCAGGTTCTCGATATCACCGAACGCATGCATGCGGAAGAGGAGCTGCGACGCAGTGAAGAGAAGTTTACCGTGATGTTCGAGAAGGCGCCGTTCGTCGCCGCGCTTGCAAAGATGCCCGATGCGAAAATCGTCAGCGTGAACGAGGCATTCGAGCGAGAGTTCGGCTATAGGCGCGATGACGCTCTCGGGAAGACGCCGCTCGAACTCGGCATCTTTCCTGACGCAGAAGCGACGGCGCGCATTCTGACCGATGTGCACGAGCGCCGAAGTGTGCATGATCTTGAATTGCAGCTGCATACTAAATCCGGCGAGGTGCGCACCTTCATCAACAATATCGATTCTGTCGGGATCAACGGAGAGAACTACATTTTCGCGACGGGTTATGATATTACGGAACGGAAGCGAGCGGAGGAGGAGCGGCGCCGCGCGATGCAGCGTTTCCAGATTATTGGCGAGTTGATTCCGTTTGGAACATGGGAGGCCGATAGCCGCGGCGAGGCAACGTACGTCAGCAAGCTGTACCTTGACCTTGTGGGGCAGACACTTGAAGAGCACCGGCAACGATGGCAAGAGATGCTTCACCCGGACGATGTTCAACCGTTAGCCGATGCCTGGAAGCAGTGCGTTGAGCACGGCGCGCTCTGGGAACGCGAGTTCAGGGTTCGCGGCAAGGATGGAGCGTACCGGACAATTCTTGCGCGCGGGCTTCCGGTGCACGACGAACAGGGTCACGTCACGTCGTACGTCGGTTATAACTTCGACGTCACCGAGCGCAAGCAGACGGAAGAAGCGTTGCTGCGATCAAGCGGCCGCACGAGCACAATACTCGAAAGTATCTCCGACGCATTCTTCTCTCTCGACCGCGACTGGCGGTTCACGTACGTCAACAGTCAAGCAGCCGAGCAATGGAAGATGAAAGTCAGCCGGTTGATCGGGAAGAAGATCTGGGATGTGTTCCCCGACGGAATGATGACCGAGGCGTATGCGAAGATGCGGCGCGCGATGAACCAGCACGAGCGGCAAACATTCGAGACGTACTCCAAATTGCTCGGCCACTGGGTTCAAACACGCATCTATCCTTCAACTGACGGACTCTCGGTGTACTTCATTGACATTACCGAGCGGAAGCGCGCAGAACAAGCGCTTCGCGAAAGCGAAGATCGATTCCGTACGATGGCGAACAATCTGCCCGTAATCATTTGGGTGACGAATGCTGCCGGCGAGATCGATATGGTGAATCGCACATACGAACAGTTCTTTGGCGTGACCGAGCAAATGGTGAAGCCGCCGCATAGCTGGCAGCCGCTTGTTCACCCGGACGACGCCGCGGCGTACGTCGGGAAATATATGAAAGCCGCCGATCAGCACACGACGTTCTCTGCGGAAGCCCGCGTCAAGAGAGCGGATGGCGAGTGGCGATGGATTGAATCGTATGCAACTCCGCGCTTCGGTCCGGCGGGCGAGTTCCTCGGGCATGTCGGCAGCAGCCCGGACATCACCGATCGCAAG
>JACRFA010000008.1 GCA_016218065.1 Ignavibacteriota bacterium
AACACCACCGCGCGCCAGAGCACGAAGATCGTCCGGTCGATCAATGACGTGTACAACGTTCGCCAGACGCGTGGTGGACGATAGGGTGGAAGCTCAAGACTGAATGCCGACGCTTCTCCCTTCAACACGGTGCGCGACAGGAACCATGATATTATGAACGTGAGTGCGATGCCGAACAATGCAACCGCAACGACGGCCGATGCGGAGAGCAATCCGCCAAGTGCAGCAGGAGCAAGCGCGCCGATGAAGAGCGTCGCGATCAGGATTTGTGTCGGCCAGCGGCCGTTGCACAAGGCAAAGTTGTTGGTGATGATGGCGATGAGTCTCTCCCGCGGACTATCGATGATGCGCGTCGCAATTATTCCGGCGGCGTTGCATCCGTAGCCCATGCTCATGGAAAGCGCTTGCTTGCCATGCGCGCCGGACTTGCGAAAGAGATTGTCGAGATTGAAGGCAACACGCGGCAAGTATCCGAAGTCTTCCAGCAGCGTGAAGAGCGGAAAGAAAATTGCCATCGGCGGCAGCATCACACTGATCACCCAGGCAGCCGCGAGATACACGCCGTCGAGCAGCAAACCGTCGAGCCACCATGGCACCCCGACAGTTGATGCGAACGACTTCAGCGCGGGATGCACGGTGTCCAGCAAGAGTGAGGCGATCATGGCGGATGGAACATTCGCTCCCTCAATCGTCACCCAAAACACGCCGGTCAGCAACAACAACATCACCGGAAAGCCTGTCCACTTACTCGTCAGCATGCGGTCAAGCGTCCGGTCCCACGTGAGTTTTGGTTTCTTGTCCGATCGTGTGACCACCGAGTCTGCGATCGATGCCGCGTCGGTATAGATGGATTCCATCAACGCATCATGAAATCCTTCGCCCACTTCCCACCGAAGCGAGCTTGCGCGTGCAAGAAGTCCCTCTGTTCTGCTCATGCGATACTCTCCTCTTCCATCTCTTTCTGCGACTTACGCCCTGCAATTGGTTGAACAAGGCTTGCCAGTTCACCCGTCCGCACAGCCTCGATCATCCGCTCATCACCCTCAAGCAGCCGCAGTGCAACCCACCGCGCATTGCGAAGTCCGGGGAACAGGCTCTCCACCTGTGCCGCGACCTGCGTGATTGCGCGTTCAAGATTCGCGGACCGCGCACGCAGACGATACGGCTTGCACACGAACGCGCCTGTTGCAACGTCGTTGATTGCCTGAAGCAAGTCGCGAATACCGACGCCCTGTCGCGCAGCCGTGGCAATAACAGGCACGCCGAGCCGCTTCGCGAGCAAGCGCTCGTCCACATGCAAACCATGACGTTTGGCTTCATCAACAAGATTCAAGCATACAATTGCGCGATCCGTTATTTCCAGCACTTGCAGCACAAGATTGAGATTGCGTTCGAGTCGCGTGGAATCGACAACGACAACCGATACATCGGGCTGACCGAAGAGAATGAAGTTTCGTGCAACGTCTTCGTCTGTGCTTGTCGAGAGCAGCGAGTACGTGCCGGGCAAATCGACAACCTTGTAACGCTTCTCGTTAAAGATAAATCCGCCTTCAGCGCGAGTTACGGTCTTGCCGGGCCAGTTTCCCGTGTGCTGATGAAGACCGGTGAGCGCGTTGAACACGGTGCTCTTGCCGGTGTTGGGATTGCCCGCGAGCGCGACAACGAAGTCGGAGCCTTCCATGTTCACGCCGAGGCGCACCAGATTTCCTTTGTTGTGTGACGGACATGTTTCGCATCCCGTCGGCACTGGCTCACTCATGCTTTCTCCTCCCGTCGAATATTGATCAACCCCGCATGCGCGCGGCGCAGCGCGATGGTTGCCCCGCGAACAACATACGCCGTCGGATCGCCGCTTGCACTCCGCATTTCTGCGCTGATCACCGTCCCCGGAACCACGCCAAGGTCCATCAGCCGGCGGCGCTGCTGGCCGCGGCACCGACGCGAGAGATTGATGACGCGGGCCGATTGCCCTATCTCCAACTGGTCAAGAGTTTCGCTCACAGTTTCTGCGATACTCTCTTCCTGCACAAACTGTGCGGTGACATTCGCGGCAACGATCGGCGCGAGCACAGATTCTACGCCGTCTGCCTCGAAACGAATGCGCTCTGCCGATGCATCGAGAATCCGAATCGTGACTCCGGGCGTCAACCCGAGTGCGACGAGCTGAGCATAAACAACCTCAGGCTCGTCTTCGATGTGAACGATCTGCGCAACATCGCCGCGCCGCAGTTGCGTCATCGGCACACCTCGCTGGCTCGGCAGGTCGCCGGATGAAGTCGGAATCGGGTCGCCATGCGGATCGAAGCGCGGATTTCCCATTTGCGCCGAGAGGGCGTCAGCCTCTGCCGATGTCAGCACGTGTTCTTTCTGTTCAGCCTCGCTGTGCCAGTGCAGCTCCTGCACGCCGGTTTCATCAGCGAGATAGCGTTCCCACAATCTGTGAATGCGAATCACGCGCAACGCATACGAGCGGCCGTCTTCCGTCAACACCAAACCGCCTCCGTCAAGTCGGACAAGATGGTGCGACTCCAACCCTGAGAGCAATTCCGTCACCTCGTTCACCGAGACGCCCAGCGCGCCCGCGAGACTTTGCAGTGTGCAGACGAGCCTCTTGTATTCGCAGTCGTAGAGATGTTTGAGCGCATCTTCAATCAGCACGCGACGCGATGATCGACGCATCTCCTGCCAGCGCGACAACATGCCGACACGCGGCCACATAACAACGCCAACGGCAATCAGAATCGATGTGCCAATCAGCAACGCAGAAACAGGATCCGTCATGCTTGCCTCTCTACATTCTTTCTACAAAAATCGCTTCGGCGACTTGTTGGCTGATGAACTGCTGCTTTGACCCGACCTTTACCACCATCGAACCATCGAAGGCTTTCTTTTCTCTGATCGTGAGTTTGCTGTTGAGGCCCACGCCGATTTGCGTCGCGTGTTGAAGCAGCTCGGAGTTTGTATCGCTGACGCGGGAGACGCGCACGACTTCTCCCACTTCGCACTCTGTGAGCGCCGAACTTTCCGTTCCGCTCATCGTGCCGTCTTTGCCTGGAATCGGGTCGCCGTGCGGATCCACGATCGGGTATCCGAGCGCTTTATCCAACCGACCCTCGAGTTCCTCCGATGTCACATGCTCCAGCCGCTCTGCCTCCTCATGCACTTTGTCCCACGAGTAGCCAAGGAACTGCATCAGGAACATCTCCCACAACCGATGGCGGCGCAGAATGCCGAGCGCCATCTTCCTTCCTTTCGCGGTAAGCTCGACGCCCTGATACTTTTCGTAGTGCAGCAATCCTTTCTCGGAGAGCTTTTTGATCATGTCGGTGATGGAGGCATCCGCGACGTCGAGCTGCAATGCCAGCTGCGATGTTGTTGCCTTCTCGCCGCGCTCTTCGATTTTGTACACAGCTTTGATGTAGTCTTCTGTACTGATATTAGTCATAACTCAAGATAGATTTAGGCTCGCCTAAATATAGCGAGTTGAATACAGCTTGTCAAGGGATTGGAGAAAAAAAATAGGGAGTCGGGATAGCCCCGAACTCCCTCGTCATAGCTCGCTGAGATGCTACTTCTTCTCTCGTTCCTCTTCGAAGAATTCGTCCTTCAGGCCTGTGTTGAGGCGATAGTTGGAATAGCTGACGGTAATTGTGCCTTTGCGGGGATTCTGCGATGGGCGCTGTCCTTGCGGCAGTTGTCCAAAGAATTCGGGAAGATCGGTGTTTGTCGAGTCCGATGAAAACGTAACGTGCAGCTGCGAAGGAAACCAATGACCAGTGACTTTTTCGGAATGAAATTCTGCCTTCATTTGCCGACCATCAAACTGCGGCGTCGTCAATTGTTTGACAGTCCAGTTCGAAGAATCGACGATCATGAAAACCTTTTTGAGCTTCGTCTTGTCTTTCTTGGGATGGAGCGTGAGAATGAACTCCGAGTTCTCTTCTTTCACATTCTCTACATCGAAACGCGCCAACAGATTGGACGGCGTAAATCCTACTCCTTCCTTTGGCAGCAGCGCAAATCCCTCGGAGACGAATCTGATTCGATCCGGCTTCTTGAAGTACATCGTTGCTTTCATCTTCGGAACCTTGAGACGCTCCAAGTCGACATTCGCTTCGAGGTCAACGGAGAAATCCTGGATGTCGGAGAAATTGGCTTCGATGTTTTTGAGGATTTGAGTGCCGGAGGGTTGCGCGTGCAGCAGCGAAGCGACTAGCGAAAGGAGAGCAATATGAAGTGTACCGCGCATGATTCGGAAGCCGGTTATTCGAGATCCATGGTTATCCAAATTACATCTCCTCGATCTGGAATGTACTCTTTTGTTGTCACCAGATCTCTTTGCCTACAGGAGGACCAGTATCGATTTCAGGGTGACGGTTCTCTTCCGTGATTCCTTCGACCAACTCCTTGAGGGTGTACTTTCTGTGTCTAGTCCGTGTCCCAACAAGATTACCGTCAACAACTACTAACTAAGTTGAGTAAGGAACCCTCTTTCAGTTTCGACGACTTCGCGAGTTCATCAGGAATCTGAACCGCGAGATGATCGCCCCACTTCTGAACTTCTACTTGCATCGCACGACCTTTCCCTAACGATAACATCCAGACAAATATATCGTGTTTCTCACACTCTATCAATAGGATGGATGCTGCGCCCTATCATATCTCGATACCACAATATTGTACACCCACATAGCAACGGTTCCCGCTATACCGATTGCGATGAGAGCGAACCACACCATTTCGGGTTTTCCCGCTGCTTTGGATGTCTGATAAATCCAACCGCCGAACGGATCGCCGACAAAGCGCGCGATGGCAATCGGAAGAAACGCGTAGCCTTGAAAGAGTCCCTGCTGGCCGGGCGGCGCAATCTCCGAAATGTACTCGTAATAGCGTGGCGCCTGAATCATCTCACCAATCGCAAACGCGACAATTCCTGCTGCGATGGTGGGGATGCTCGGGTAAATTCCAATGATCACCCAAATGAGACTCGAGATCGCAAAGCCCAACACGATGGCCGTGCGAGTCGGGATCTTCTTTGTCAGCCAGTTAAGCGGAATCTGAAAAAGAATAATCGCTCCCGCGCCTGCCCAGGACTGCACGATCTCGTACGGCGCATCTTTGTTGATGTAGTCGGTGATGTAGTAGGGAACGATGATGAACTCCTGCCAGAAGATGATCCAATAGAGAGAGTAGATCAGCAGGAAGATGATGAATCTGAAATTCGCGAGCACGACGACGAGGTTGGCGAGTTTCTTGCCGAGCGATTCGGGAACGGCGTCGTCCTTTCCTTTCACTTCCTTATACAAAAGAAGATTGACGATGAGCATCGCAAGGCAGCTAATCGACGAAACCACGTACACGAATTCATTCCCGAACTCGTCGCGCACAAAATACGCAATCGTGGGCCCGAGTAACGCTCCGACGTTCACGAGCCAGTAATACACCGCAAAGCCGAGTGACTTCGTTTCTTCTTTCGACGCGATCGCGACCGTCCCTAACACCGAAGGCTTGATGAACGAACCGCCGAACGCCGTCAGCATCAAGAACGCCATCATCAGCCAGTATTGAGAGAAACCACCGTAAACGCCGGCAAACGCGCTCATCCCCACAGAGCCAATGAGAAAATAACCAAGCGCCAACACGGAAAATGCCACGTTGAATGCGCGCCGAAATCCCCACTTGTCGGCAAGTGTGCCGCCAAGAATCGGCAATAAATAAATCACGCCGCCGAACATGCCGGAGAGTTGTCCAGCCTCCGTCTCGGAAAAGCCAAGGTTGTTGCGCATGTAGATCATGAACACAATCTGCTGTCCATAATACGCAAGGCGTTCGAACAGCTCCATTCCATTGGCAACCCAAAACGTCGGGTGGAATCCGCTGCGTAGTTCGTTAACGCGGTCTGAGAGGCTCAAGTGGTCTCCTTGCTTCTTGGTGATGTTGATCGATGTTGTTGTCCTCAGAACGAGGGACGTGGGGCGTGGCGTCTTCAAGTTATCAAAATCCTGCTCAATATCAACGCGAGCGGCGATTCGAAGTAATTTCTACATACTCGAGTTACCTTTCTTCCATGCGCGCTGTGCATTCGGGTCACCAGACTCTTGTCTGCGCACATCAACCATTGGCACGTCACGTGTACGAATCACCGAACGCACACTGTTCTTTCAGGTGGAACTTTTCACTTCCCGACTCCATCAATAACATCCGTAACCCATAATGATTCAGTAAGGATTTTTTTTATGCTTCCGCCAATTACCAACCAAAAATGGAAGGAGCTTGCGCTGGGCCAGAATCAATATCAGTTTCAGATGCTGGCTGCCAAGATACTGATGAATCGGATCAAGCAGAGCACGAAGGCCGATCCGTCGCCGCAAAATGTTAGCAAGTGCATTCAGGAGCTTTTCGATTTCTTTCTTAAGAACGAGAAGCTCGCGCAAAAAGATATTAGCCAACTGTTTGGATAGGAGAAATACATGAAGAAGTTAATGACTCTTGAGGCCGTAGCGCAGAGGATTACTCAAGGCGAACGATTGATACTTGCCGCTGACGAAGAACTGCTCGCGCGGCTTCCTCATGGCAGTTGGATCGGCGGATCGATTCCGTATTTCATGGCAGATGACGGCGGAACGTGCACCAAAGACATGATCTTTGTTGATGAAGTCCCGAGCGTTGCCACACGTGTTTCCATCCGTTCGTACGACGAACAAGCATTGCCGGCCATTGCAGCCGACGAGTTCGACGACGGCTACACGATGCTTATCATACCGGCATTCAGCGGCGTTCATACATCGTTCGCGAAAAATTCTCCGCAGTACAAAGACATCTTCCTCCGTCCTCTCGTTGGATGGATCTCGGGCCTTCATCTTGCCGACCTTGGCCGCGTAACGCCGAAGGTGTTCAACGGGCAAACAGGTCAACGATCCGATGCGCATGCAGTGGCAATGCACATTGAGCTTCCGCCCTCCAAAGTCGCGAACCTCGACATTGTCAATTTGTTCACGCAGAGCGCCGGCGACGTTATCACGTTCGACACAACGGGGTTCAGCGCGTCGGATTGCTTTGTGAATGGCGAGAAGACAAGCTTTGCCGCGTACCTGAACGAGAAAAAGGTTAACACACAACTCCCGCTGGTTGCCGACTACTGCGGCGCGATGATCAATACCAGCTTCCAGAGCGTCGATGCAGAGAAAAACGTCGTGGCGTTTTACGCGCCTGTCTTCAAGGGCATCGAGTACAAAATCGCCGCGCCGGTCTCCGACTATGTGCAGGAATTCAAAAGCAAGGTGGACACACTGCATGTGGCGCCGGTGTTCACCTGCAATTGCATTCTGAATTATCTCTATTCGGAACTTGAGGGAAAGAAGACGTCGCACATCACCGGCCCGATTACGTTCGGTGAGATCGCGTACCAGTTGCTGAACCAGACAATGGTGTATCTGACGGTTGAAGACGCGGCGTAAGCCGAGCGTTCCATTCCTTTCATGCCCGATCATGATTCGCGCACTGCGCAACCCTGATCGGGCATTTGCTTTTTTCGTGATGCAGAAGTCGCAGAGCCTTCCCCCAACAGGTGAATACCAAAGGCAGGACACGGCGGAGCCATGTCCCTACAAGAAATTGGTTGTAGGGACATGCCTCCGGCATGTCCAGCGACAGTCATTCCGAACCCCGACGCTATGACGGGGTGAGTGCCGAAGGCATCCCTTAGGGAGAATCTGATCCCAAAAGAGAGAGATTCCTCAGTCGCGGAGCCTGTGCTGAGCGAAGTCGAAGCGCTCCATCTACAAGAAATTGGTTGTAGGGACATGCCTCCGGCATGTCCAGCGACAACGTAGAAGCCACGTCCCTTCTTCAAATGCGGAATTCAGGTTTGTCCGGTTGCTTGCGCAAAGCCGACCTTATCGCTACTTTGTACGCATCCATCACAGCCACTCTATCTCCCATGACACTTCGAACAGCCCTTTGCCTCGCTCCGTTTCTGTTTTTTCTTGCGCACGCACAAACGCTCACCGTAACCAAGGTTGAGCCTGCTAATTGGTGGGTTGGAATGAAAACCAATCGCATCCAGTTGATGGTGTATGGAGAAAACTTGTCGGACCTCAGAGCAACTTCACGATCTCCATCACTACGAATTCTAAAGACTCACACGCCAAGCGCCTCGCATGCGTTCATCGACATTCAGATTCTGAATTCTGCGAAGCCCGGTTCACATCGGTTGCAGTTCGCATCTCGACTCGGCACAGCCGAGATTGCGTTCCCTCTTCTCAAACGCGAAGCTAACTCCACGCGTCACCAGGGATTTGATCAGCGGGATGTCGTGTACCTGATAACGCCTGACAGATTCGCAAACGGCGACACGACGAACGATGATATCGCCGACATGCCCGATAGCGTCAATCGCGCGGAACCATTCGCCAGACATGGAGGCGACCTTCAGGGAATCGCCAACAAGCTCGATTACTTTCGCGATCTTGGCGTAACGGCACTCTGGCTGAATCCCGTTGTCGAGAACAATACGCGGCGTGCAAGCTACCATGGCTATGCAGTTACTGATTTGTATTCGATTGACGCCCGGTTCGGTTCGAATGAACAATATGGAACACTCGTGAGCGAAGCACACAAACGCGGACTCAAAGTCATTCTCGATCATGTCAACAACCATATCAGCATCGATCATCCGTGGATGCAAAACCTCCCGACGCCTGATTGGCTGAACGGAACGCCCGCGAAGCACGAAAAACCGTATCACTCCAAAGCAGAGATTCATGACATTCACAGCGACTCGGTCGCCAGATCGCGGGCAACACTCGGCTGGTTCAGCGACGGCATGCCGGACTTGAATCAACGACAGCCGTTTGTTGCCAACTATCTCATTCAAAACACCATCTGGTGGATTGAGTATTCCGGGTTGGATGGAATTCGTGAAGACACCTACCCTTACGTCGATCCGACGTTCAGCGCGCGGTGGTGCAGCGCGATTCTCAACGAGTACCCGACGCTCAATATTGTTGCCGAGTCATGGATACAGGATCCGGCGTATCTCGCACCGTACCAGCGGCACAACTACTTTCCGAAGCGCAGCGATCCGCAGTTACCTGCACTGCTCGATTTTGGATTCTTCGACGCGAGTATGAGGGCGTTTGCCGATTCCGGAAAGATTGAGAGTGTCTTCGATTGTCTCGCCAAGGATTTTCTTTACGCCGATCCGACGAACCTCATGACGTTTCTTGACAATCACGATATCACGCGCATCGCTTATCGCGTCGGGGGAGACAACAAGCGCCTGAAGCTCGCCCTCATGTTGCTGCTGACGACGCGAGGAATTCCGCAGATTCTCTACGGCACGGAGATCGGGATGATGGGTGGGCCTGATCACGGCAGGTTGCGCGCAGATTTCCCCGGCGGCTTTCCCGGCGACGTAGTGAACGCGTTCACCGCGCAAGGACGAACTGCTTACGAGAACGATATCTTCGACTTCACCCGGCTGTTGCTTCGCATCCGAAAAGAACATCCGGTGCTGCAAACAGGCGAGCTGCTGCATTTCAGGCCCGTGAAGGACGTCTATGTGTACTTCAGGATTTTGAAAGGCGAACGCATACTCATCGCACTCAATCATCGTCGCGAACATCAGATCGTGTCGCTCGAACAGTATGAGCACCAGCTGCCAAATGTGGTGAAGCTGCGCGAGATTCTCAGCGGACGCGAGTTTGATTTCAGCACAAAAAAGGAAATCGAGCTAGAGGGAATGACGGGAGGAGTTTTCGAAGTCGTGAAGGAATCACAGTAGAAACGCGGCGAACACGCACGCGTCTTTCGTAGGGACGTTCTCCAAATATTGCGGACAAACTCAATCTGTGATCATCTGTGCAATCTGTGGTCAACTCTTCGGCCAGCGGACCAAGAGTTTCTTGGGAAGAATCAGTGGCCCCAAATCAGACCTTCGTGCTACTTCGTGCCCTTCGTGGACCAAAACGGTGAGCCACAGATTTCACGGATTGACACAGACGCGGATGAACTCAATCTGTGATCATCTGTGCAATCTGTGGTCAACTCTTCGGCCAGCGGACCGAGGAAAAATCAGTGGCCCAAATCAAACCTTCGTGCTACTTCGTGCCCTTCGTGGACGAAAATCTGAGCCACAGATTTCACCGATTGACACAGACGCGGATGAACTCAATCTGTGATCATCTGTGTAATCTGTGGTCAATTCTCCAGCCTTCGTGCCCTTCGTGGACGAACTTGGCACAGATCAAAAAAAATCTCTACCTTGCCACGTATGCCCGACGTAAAGCAACTCCCACATCTCATCTCTCTCCTCGACGACGCAAGTCTGCGCGACACGATTCTGCGTCAGCTCGCTGCTTTCGGTCCGTCGCTCGAAGATGAGCTGCGTCGTGCCGGACTTCGGCTCACTGCCGAGCAAGCGCGATTCATTCGTCCGTTACTCGACGTCATGTACAGCGCATGGATCAAGGCACACTGGCAAACATGGCGAGCACATCCCTCGGACAACGCACAGCTCGAGGCAGCACTCGACTTGATTGTGCTGTTTCAGTTCGGGCGACTCTCTCCGAAGCGATTGTCTCAGTCGCTCGACGATCTCGCCGACGAGTTCGATGCCCGCTACACCGACCGCGATCCGCTTAGTCTCGCAGAGTTTCTTTTTCAGGGATACGCGCTTCGCGGCGTCGCGCAAGAAGACTACTACAATCCCCTCAACAGCAATCTTCTTTACGTGATTGAACACCGGCTCGGCATTCCTATTTCACTCGCGTGCGTCTACATTCTTGTCGGTGATCGCCTCGGCCTCAGAATCGCAGGATGCAACTTCCCCGGACATTTTCTGGCAATCGCCTCAACACGACGAGAGCAGGTTATCATCGATTGTTTCAACGGAGGCACGCGCATCGGTCAGAACTCGCTGGCGGCAATCGGCGCGCAGATCTCCGAAGAGAACATTCTCCAGTTGAAGTGCGGCGCCAACGTCATCGTCCCGCGCGTTCTCCGCAACTTGTCCAATGCCTACGAGCAGGCGAACGAACACGAGAACGCCGCCACAATGGCTGAGCTGCTCATCCAAACGGAACAATCCTCCGAACACTCTCGTCCGCGGAACTGAACCCTACGCTGTTGATGTTGGAAGTCTGCCCGCAGGAGCGAAACTTGTGAGGCCATAACATTTGTTGTAGATTTGAAACCACAAATGACGTGAGGAACGAAAGCTATGAATAACATGAAAACTCTCATCCTGATGTCTGTGCTGACGGCCCTGCTGATTTGGATCGGGAGTTTGCTGGGTGGTCAGGGCGGAATGATTCTGGGATTTGTTCTTGCTGCGGCCATGAACTTCGGCTCGTACTGGTTCAGCGACAAGATCGTGCTGCGCATGTACGGCGCTCGCGAGCTAACGCGCAGCGAGGCGCCCGAGTTGTTCTCCATGACCGAAGAGATGACGCGCAAAGGCGGACTCCCGATGCCGAAGCTTTACCTGATCGAAGGAGATCAGCCGAACGCGTTTGCCACCGGTCGCGACCCCGAGCATGCCGCCGTTGCAGTCACTCAGGGCATCATGCGCTTGATGCCCCGCGACGAATTGAAGGGCGTTATCGGGCACGAGCTTGCGCACGTGAAGCATCGCGACATTCTCATCGGCTCGATCGCCGCCACCATGGCGGGCGCCATCAGCATGATTGCCAACATGGCGCAGTGGGCAATGATCTTCGGCGGCAGAAGTTCGGATGACGATGAAGGCCACAATCCCATTGCCGGCATTGCGATGATGATCATCGCGCCGATTGCCGCGATGCTTATCCAGATGGCGATCTCGCGCTCACGCGAGTTTCTTGCCGATGAAGGCGGAGCCGAGCTTGCGGGCAATCCCCGGTCGCTCGCCAATGCCCTTAAGCGACTTCACAGCGGCGCGGCAGAAATTCCCATGCATGCAACTCCAGCAACTGCGCACATGTTCATCGTCAACCCGCTCACGGGCGGCGGACTCGCAAAGCTCTTCAGCACTCACCCGCCGATGGAAGAACGCGTCGCGCGGCTCGAAGCCATGTCGGCGGGCCGAGTGATATAGACAGCAGCCCACAGAGTCGGGAGTCGCAGAGACTTAACGAAAGAACCCCCGTCGTTGATTCGGCAGGGGTTCTTAAGTTTTTTGTGTCTGTTGACTTTGCCTTTTAGATTTGACTAATTGTTGATGTCGCCACGGTGATTTGGGCCAAACGTATGAGGCGACCCATTCAGATCGTCTCGCATGTTCCTTCTCGCGGCTAATTCACTACCTCCTCAAGATTCCAGACACTCCGGCGCGGCGTGCAGAGTATCGCGATTGTCACATCTCTGACCGTCGGAGGAGTGAGCGGACTCTATGTCATTCAGGAGAATCTCGCCTCATGAAATCTGTCCATACAATGCAACAAGCAGCGTTGCTTTGGTTCGTCTTTCTCTCATCGGCAATCGCCCAACAGCCGGTGTGGCAACGAACTCCCGGCCCGTACGCCGCCAGCATACGAAGCCTGACAGTTATCGAAGGACTTGTCCTGGCGGCAACAGATGGCGAGATTTACTACTCAACGAACGACGGAGCGCTTTGGCATCCCGCGCTGCTTCATCGCGATGATGTTAGCATCGTTTCAAAAATTCACTTAGGTCCCTCAGGCCGCTTCTACGCTGGTACTGATCGCGGGATCCTGATATCGTCAGACTATGGTGCAACTTGGTTCCCCACGGGGAATCCGTGGCACGACATACGCGCCGTTGCCACCAACTCCAATGGAAAGATGTTTGCAGGCGGGTGGATGACCGGATTGCTTACGTCTCTCGATTCGGGGATGACCTGGAGCCCGTTTGCGTTGCCCGGCGTGTATTGTCAGCAGATCCTGATCGACCAATGGGATAACATATTCGTCGCTTCCCGGTCGGGAATACACCGTTCTTCTGATGGTGGCGCATCGTGGAGTTTTGATGAGATTGGAGATTTCTCTTTCAGAGACTTCGCCTTAACCTCCTCAGGACTCATGGTTCTCTGTAGCTGGGATGGTGGCATATTCCGATCGTCAGATCGAGGTTTATCCTGGGAATCTCTAAATCTTCGGGCTCGACACATCGAAGCATTGTTGAGCACTTCTTCCGGGGAGATCTATGCGGCCGCCGACACAGGAGTTTACTACTCGGCGGATGACGGAACGTCGTGGACGTTCATTGGGCTGGCAAACAAAAATGTGCACGCGCTTGCAACAACACTCAGCGGAGACTTGTTAGCAGGAACTCTCGGCAAAGGAGTTTTCCGCTTGCCCGTTGAAGCGACAGTATGGGAACCATGCAGCACGGGTTTCGTGAACACTACCGCCTCATCACTTACCATCACACCCACAGGAACACTCATTGCGGGTGTGAACGGAACGTTGTTTCGCTCAACTGATAACGGTGAGACTTGGACAATCTCGTACGATCCCATGTGGGGCGGTGTTGGTGCAACGGCGCTTGATCATCTGGGTAACGTCCTTGCCGGAGTGGGTGCTGATTTTTTGAGATCGACAGACGACGGCATCTCGTGGCACCGAATCGCAGGTTTGGGCAGCCTGGCAGCCATTGCCATAACCGGACAGAGTACTCTCTTTACAGCGAACGCAGGCGGCGATGTTTACAGGAGCACAACTAACGGGCAAAACTGGACGAAAGTGCGAACTGGTGATGGCGAAGACTATGTGACCTCAATACTCGCAACGCAGTCCGACAACATCTTTCTTGGTATTCTTCGATACGGACCTTCTGACGGCGATATCCTTCGGTCAACAAACAATGGTGCCTCATGGATTTCGGTCGGCAGGGGACAGATCGACGATGCCGTTCTCTCGCTCGCATTTCATCCCTCCGGGAAAATATTCGCCGGCACTTTCACCAAAGGGATTTTCGTTTCCGACGAATCAAGGACTTCCTGGGACCGAGCAAACACCGGCATGGAAAATCATCATGTCCGAGAAATCGTTATCAGTCGCGGGGGCAGAATCTATGCTGGCACGGCGTTCGGTATATACAGCTCTTCGGATCAGGGCAGTTCATGGACCAGCATGAACGATGGGCTCGCACTGAGTTTTGTTTCTTCGCTTGCCATCAGCCCCACCGGTGACATCTTTGCCGGTGTGCAGAACCATGGCCTGTTTCGAGCCCGAGGTCTCATCGACGAACAGAACTTGCCCGATGAACTGTGGCTTGCACAGAACTATCCTAATCCATTCAACACAACTACGACAATAGAATTCGCAGTGCCTTTCCCTGCGTTCACAACACTAAAGATCTTCAATGTGCTTGGCGAGGAAGTCCGGGTGCTGCAATCCGAGTATATGACTCAAGGAGTGCATCGCATAGTTTGGGACGCCAAGGACATTTCCTCCGGCATCTACTTCTATCAACTTCTTACGGGAAATCGCGCCCTCACAAAACGAATGATGCTCGTGAAGTGAGTTCCAAAGACCATGATAAAGCAACAATCATGAACATCGGAGATAGATAAGCCGACGACGCCAAATTGCGATCTCAGCGGTACGACATTCGGTGAAGAGCCATTGTCATTCACTTTGTGACGGTGATATAGGTACATTCATCGGCCATCGACTCCCAATAGGCACTCCTTACCCTTTCCTTTTCCGCCATCACTTACTATCTTGTACCACACTCACAACTCAACGGAACCTCATGACTCCCATTCGTCCACCCAAACTGCGTCGCGGCGATCTCATCGGCGTTATCACGCCTGCAAGTCCGGTCGCTGATTCCATCCGCATTGAAACCGGCGTGCAGTATCTTCAGTCGCTCGGCTACCGAACGAAAATCGGCGAGCATGTCGGCAAGACGCTCGGCTATCTCGCCGGCACTGACGATGAGCGCGTCGCGGACATTCACAGCATGTTCGCGGACAACGAAGTGAAGGCAATTATCTGCCTGCGCGGCGGCTACGGCACTCCGCGCCTTCTCTCGATGCTCGACTACCGGCTGATTGCGCGCAATCCAAAAATCCTCGTCGGCTACAGCGACATCACCGCGCTGCAATGTGCGCTCTGGAGCAAGTGCGGACTGGTAACATTCCACGGGCCGATGGCCGCAGTGGAAATGGCAAAACCTATCGACCCCTACACCGAAGAGTTGTTCTGGCGCTTGCTCACGTCAACGAAGAAACCGGGGAGACTTCCCCTTCCCACCGACCTGCCTGTGCAGACATCGGGCAACGGCACAGCACGCGGCAGACTCATCGGCGGAAATCTCGCGCTGCTTCTCTCGGTGCTCGCAACGCCGTTCGAGCCGTCATTCACCGATGCGCTGCTCTTCCTTGAAGATGTGGAAGAAGCGCCGTATCGCGTTGACAGAATGATGTCGCAACTGCAGAACGCGCGCATCTTCAAGCGAGTCCGCGGAGTGCTGCTCGGTCAGTTCACGGATTGCGTTCCGACCGATCCGACAAAACCATCACTCACGATCGAGGAAGTGCTCGCCGACGCGACGGAAGCGTTCGGCGGCCCGACGCTTGGCAATCTTCCGTTCGGTCATGTGCCGCGCAAGTTCACGCTCCCCTTCGGCGTTCTTGCGGAGATAAACATCGAGAAGAAAGAGCTGGCGTTGCTCGAACCCGCGGTGAGCTGAGACTTCGGTGACAGGTGGTTCCACTCAGACATTCACTCAAAAACCTAACAAAACACGCCATTTTCAAGGAGTTTTGGTTGACTCTGTACGGAATTAGCGTTACCTTTTTCTCGAATTTTCATGAGAGATCCACTTCGCATTGCAGTGTTGGGTTCCGGGCGCGGCTCGAATTTTCACGCAATTCTTTCTGCGATGCATGAGGGGCGGATTCCGAATGCCGACGTTCGGCTCGTCATCAGCAATAACTCGAAGGCAGGCATTCTCGAACTCGCGAGCGCGAACGGAATTCCTGCCGAACATCTCAGTGAGAAGCAATGCGGGAGCGAAGAAGCATTTGTTGCGCGACTGCTCACGCTGCTTCAGCGTCATGAGATCAACTTCATTGTGCTGGCGGGATATATGAAGCGGGTGCCGCGTCGAGTCATCGAACAATTTCGTCATCGCATCATCAACATTCATCCGGCCTTGCTGCCGAAGTTCGGTGGACCGGGCATGTACGGCACGCATGTGCATGAAGCGGTGATTCGTTACGGTGATCGTGTTAGCGGAGCGACCGTCCATCTTGTCGATGAGGCGTACGATCACGGCGCTATCGTTCTGCAAAAATCCGTCGCCGTCGAGCCGCATGATACAGCCGAGTCGCTAGCAGCAAAGGTATTGAAGATCGAGCACGAGATTTATCCGGAAGCGATCAGGATGATTGCGGAAGGAAGAGCGTAGGGATTTGGGATTTGGGATTTGGGATTTGGGATTTGGGATTTGGGATTTGGGATTTGGGATTTGGCATTTGGGATTTGGGATTTGACAGTTTGACTGTAAAAAGTAGGAGTACTCTTGCCGCATATTCGCCGCGCGCTGATCAGCGTTTCTGATAAGCGCGGTCTCACCGGGTTTGCCAGAGCGCTGTGCGCCATGAATGTCGAGATCATCTCAACAGGTGGAACATACGCGGCGCTCAAGGGGGAAGGCATCGCTGTCCGCTCCGTTTCAGACGTTACCGGGTTTCCCGAAATTCTTGATGGACGCGTGAAGACGCTGCATCCGAAAATTCACGGCGGCTTGCTCGCGGTTGCGGATAACCCTGAGCATACACGGCAGATCCATGAGCTGAACATCGAGCCGATCGACATGGTGGTCGTGAACCTCTATCCGTTCGAGCAAACAATTGCCAGTGAAGGCGTGTCGCTCGACGACGCGGTCGAGCAGATCGATATCGGCGGCCCGACGATGCTGCGCTCGGCGTCAAAGAATTTCAAGCATAAAGCTGTCATCGTCAATCCCGATCGATACAATTCGGTGCTTGCAGAGATGCAGACGAACCAGTGCCGCGTCAGCGAGAAGATGTGCTTTGAACTTGCGAAAGAAGTATTCCGGCATACGGCAGTGTATGATTCGGTGATCGCACGCTATCTCGATGGCGTTGGCGCCACGGCGGATCTGTTTCCCGAAGTGTATCACCTCGCTCTGCGGAAGGAACAGGATCTTCGTTACGGAGAGAATCCGCATCAGACCGCAGCGCTGTATGGGAGTTTCACGAAAACGTTCGAACACCTGCACGGGAAGGAACTCTCCTACAATAATATTGTCGATATCGGAGCGGCAGCACAGTTGGTCGCGGAGTTTGATGAACCCACCGTCGCAATCATCAAGCACACCAATCCGTGCGGCGTCGGATCGGCGACGAGCATGGCAGAAGCGTACGCGAAGGCGTTCGCCACGGATACGAAGTCGGCGTTCGGCGGCATTGTGGCAATGAACCGTGAACTCGACATGACTGCCGCAGAAATGATCAACGAGATTTTCACCGAAGTGATCGTCGCTCCCGCATTCGCTGACGGCGTTTTGGATTTTTTGAGAAAGAAGAAAGATCGGCGGTTGATTCACTGCCACGGCAACCTGCGCGAGTTCACGACGCCGGACGTCAAGAGCGTTCCGGGCGGACTCATCGTTCAGAGCGCCGATCGTGCAACGGTAAAGCCGGAAAACCTGAGGATCGTGACGAAGCGAAAGCCAAGTCCCGAAGAATTGCAGGCGATGCTCTTCGGTTGGCGCGTTGCAAAACATGTGAAGTCCAACGCCATTGTGTACGCGCTCGCCGAGAGAACCATCGGCGTCGGGGCCGGACAAATGTCGCGTCTCGACTCTGCCCGCGTTGCTGCATGGAAAGCCGCCGAAATGGGTTTGAGTGTGCGAGGAACCGCTGTTGCCTCCGACGCTTTCTTCCCGTTTGCAGACGGCCTGCTCGAAGCAATCGACGCCGGCTCGACCTGTGTGATTCAACCCGGAGGTTCCGTGCGCGACCAGGAAGTGATCGCCGCCGCCGACAAGCACGAGGTGGCGATGGCGTTCACCGGCATTCGCCATTTCAAACACTGATTGTGAATTTTTTCGAGAGTTGTTGATGAGCATCCTTAATTTGTTTTCCGCCGACCTCGCAATCGATCTCGGCACAGCCAACACGCTGATCTATCAAAAAGGCAAAGGCATCGTGCTCAACGAGCCGTCGATTGTCGCGTTCGACCGGAACACAAAGAAGATCGTCGCCATCGGCAAAGAGGCGCAGGAGATGTTGGGCCGCACGCATCGCGACATCCGCACCATTCGTCCGATGAAAGACGGCGTGATCGCAGACTTCGAAATCGCGGAAGGCATGCTGCGTGAGTTCATCAAGAAGATCAACGCGAACTGGATGCCGAGCCGGAGGATCGTGATCTGTGTGCCGAGCGGCGTCACGGAAGTCGAGAAGCGCGCCGTGCGCGATTCCGCCGAACATGCCGGCGCGAAAGAAGTCCACCTCATCGCGGAACCGATGGCCGCAGCAATCGGCGTCGGGCTTGACGTCGAAGCGCCTGTGGGCAACATGATTGTCGATATCGGCGGAGGCACAACGGAAATTGCCGTCATCGCGCTGTCGGGCATCGTCAACGAAGAGTCGGTGCGCGTCGCGGGCGATGAGATGAACAATGCGATCATCCAATTCTTCAAAAAGAATCACAACATCCTCGTCGGTGAGCGAACTGCCGAAGCGATCAAATGCGAAGTCGGTTCCGCGATGCCGCTGCGCGAAGAGATCAGCATCCGTGTGAAGGGACGCGATCTCGTCAACGGCATTCCGAAGACGACGGAAGCCAGCTCCATCGAAATCCGCGAAGCGCTCGCCGAGCCGGTACAGGCGATGGTGGACGCGATCAAGGTCACGCTCGAACGGACGCCGCCTGAACTTGCCGCCGACATACTCGACCGCGGCATTATGCTGAGCGGCGGAGGCGCGTTGCTGAAGGGGTTGGATGAGCGCCTGCGGCTGGAGACGAGCTTGCCTGTGCATGTGTCGGAAGATCCGCTCAGCGCTGTTGTGCGCGGCACCGGCAAGGTGCTGGAAAATCTGAATCATTATTCCAAAGTCCTGATCAAGAGCCGGAGATATTGAGGCAACTGCTCGACATAGTCCTTCTCTTCAAAGAGTATCTCGTTCTCATCGCATGCATTCTCATTTCTGTTGCGTTGCTCGCCACGAATGACACGCCGCAGATTCGCGCCATCCGCTCCGTTGCCGTTGTGTCGGTCGGCTTTGTGCAGGATGTGCTGGGCTTCATCCCCGATTATTTTTCGCTCAAGAAAGAAAACACCATTCTGCGCGAGCGCAACGTAACACTCGCCGACGAAGTAAGCCTGCTACGTGAGAGTAAGCTGGAGAACTTCCGTCTGCGACAGATGCTTGCGTTGAAACAACGGGCGGCATTTACCTACGTCGCAGCGAATGTCATCGGCAAGAATGTGCAGCCGATGCGCGCAACCATCACGCTCGACGCCGGCGAGACGGACGGCGTGAAGTACAACATGCCAATCGTAACGGACGCCGGCCTCGTCGGCAGAGTCATTGCGACGAGCAAGCACTATGCGATCGGCCAACTGCTGCTGCACAAGGATTTCCGCGTCAGCGCCCGCGTGCAGCGCGCTCGCGCCGACGGCATTCTGTACTGGAACGGCGAGCGGTGTGAGATGAAGAATGTTCCCCGCACGCACGACGTGAAGCAAGGCGACGCGATCATCACCTCCTCGTACAGCACGATCTATCCGGAAGGAATCAAGATCGGCGTGATTGCGTCGGCGCATGTTGAGCCTGGCGCACTCTTTCACACGATCGCCGTCGAGCCGACAGTCGATTTCTCCACACTCGAAGAAGTTTTCGTGATTACCCAGGTTCCCGACTCAGCACGAGTCGCTCTCGAACAGACTAGGACAAAGTAGCCATGCGCCGCATCGTCTCGTACACTCTTCTGACAGTACTTCTCGTTGCGCTCCATTCTACGCTCGTCAACGTTATTTCCATCGGCACGGCAATCCCCGACGTGTTGCTGATCTGGATCGTGTACATCAGCATCACATCCACACAGCTCAACGGCACGCTGGCCGGCTTCGCCATCGGGCTGCTCGTTGATCTCATCAGCGGCAATGACGGTATGCTCGGACTTTCGGCGCTGACGAAAGCAGTCGCGGGATTTCTCGCAGGGTACTTCTACAATGAGAACATGACGGAACAAACACTGGCCGGTTGGAAGTTTGTCTTCGCGGTAGGGGTCGTCTCGCTTCTGCATAACGCGGTCTATTTTCTTATCTTCCTGCAAGGAACGGAGATCAGTTGGTGGAGGATCGTGGCGCTGCATGGAATCCCTTCCGCATTGTACACGACAACCTTGGCCACAGTACCGATGTTTGTGTTTCGAAGGAAGTACAGTTGAGCTATGCCGGTTCTCGATGATATTCAGGTGTATGAGAAGCGACGGGTGTTGTACGTCGTGTTTTCCCTTCTCTTTCTTCTGCTGTTCTACCGACTGTATGAGTTGCAGTTGATCTACCGCGACGTGTACGGCCAGCAAGCGCAGGAGAACAGCATTCGCGTCATTCCAAAGGAGCCGATCCGCGGGTATATGTATGATCGGAACAATCGCCTCGTTGTCGACAACCGCGCATCGTTCACCGTGACGGTGATGCCGTATGAATTCGATCGGAAGAAGATTCCGTTCCTCGCGTCACTCATCAATTTGAGTCCGGAAGAAATCAAAGCCGCCATCGACCGCGGAGCGATGTACAACAGGTTTATTCCAGCGAAGGTCAAGCGCGATGTCGATCAGAAGACCGTTGCTGCGCTCGAAGAAAACCGCGACAAACTCCCCGGCGTTGATTATCAAATCGAATCGACGCGCACGTACACCACGCCCGCGCATGCATCGCACATTCTCGGCTACACAAAGGAAATTTCCGAGTGGCAACTCTCGCGCAGCGATCCCGAAGAGTACGCGCAGGGCGACGTCGTCGGGTCGAGCGGAGTCGAGGCGAAGTACGAAACAGCGATTCGCGGCAAGAAGGGAGCCGAGTACAGCACCGTCAACGTGCGCGGTCAAATTGTCGGCAGCTTCGATCAGGGAACGAAGAACAAGCCTGCCATCGATGGTAGCGATCTGTACCTGACGATGGACTTTGCATTGCAGGCGTTGGCCGAATCGCTGTTCGCCGATAAGCGGGGGGCTCTCGTTGCCATTGACCCGCGTGATGGAGGCATACTCGCCTTCGTCAGTAAGCCCGATTACAATTTGTCGCTGCTCAGCGGCGTCACGCCCAAAGCCGTTTGGCGCGATCTCAACAGCAACGAAAGCCGCCCGCTCTTCAATCGGGCAACGCTTACCCGCTATCCTCCCGGATCGACGTTCAAAATGATTCTCGCACTCGCTGCGTTGGAGAAAGGAATCATCACGCCCGACTGGACGATTCAATGCGGCGGCGCGTTCCCGTTCGGCAACAAAGTGTTCAAAGACTTGCACGTGCACGGTTCCGTCGATCTCAGGAAGGCAATTCAAGTTTCATGCAACGTGTACTTCTATCGCCTGATGTTGATGGTCGGGCTTGACACCTGGTCGCATTACGCATCGGAGTTTGGATTCGGCAAGCAGACCGGGCTTGATATCATCGAAGAGAGTCCGGGACTTCTTCCCACAACATCGTACATGAACAAACGCTACGGCGAACGCGGCTGGACTCGCGGCTTCCTCGTCAGCCTCGGCATCGGTCAGGGAGAACTTGGCGTGACTCCGGTGCAGATGGCGTGCTATGCGATGGCGCTCGCCAACAGGGGCACGTACTATCAGCCGCACACTGTCGCAGCGTTTCTGGATCGATCAACCGATAGCCTCAAGTTGAACCCATACTCGTCGCGCAAGATCACGCTCACCGACAATACGTGGGATGTTGTTCGTGAGGGAATGCGGCGCGTCGTTGAAGAGCCGGGAGGTACTGCGCGCTCGGCTCGCATCAAGGGATTTCAAAGCGGCGGCAAGACCGGTACGGCGCAGAATCCGCACGGCGAGGATCACGCCTGGTATGTCGGCTTCGCTCCTTTTGAGAATCCCACGATTGCGATTGCCGTGTTGGTCGAAAATGCGGGATATGGCGGCGCAGTCGCAGCGCCGATCGCAGGTTTGTGTATCGAGAAGCATTTGTACGGACGGCTCATCCGCTTTGACGGCAAACAACCGACCGCGCCGATTGTCGCCGACGGCGCCATGACTTCGCCCATCACGTCGGTCGAACGCGCAACACGAGGAGCAAAGCAGTAATGGCGAATTATTTCCGTGACCGCATCGAATTTCCAATTCTTCTGGCGAGCCTCGCGCTGGTCGCGGCCGGACTGGTTTCCGTGTACAGCGCCACGTTCGACGCAAGGATGGCCGAGCTGTTTGCCAAGCAAGTTGTTGCCGCCGGCGTCGGAGTTTTTTTGCTCATCGTCGCTTCCTTGCTGCCGCTGCGAACATTGCAACTCATTTCAATCCCCGCGTATTTTCTTTCGCTGTTGTCGCTCGTGACAGTCTTGCTCATCGGCAAGCAGGTTTCCGGCTCGACCAGCTGGTTCAATCTCGGTCCCATGAGTGTGCAGCCATCCGAGTTCGCGAAGATCGCAACGATACTCGCGCTGGCGAGCTATCTGCAGCAATCCGATGTGAGTCTTCAGAAGACAAAAGATTTGCTGATCGCCGGAGCGATCATTGGCGCGCCGGTGCTTCTGGTGCTGAAGCAGCCTGACACAGGCACCGCGCTGACATTTGTCGGGATGTTCATTCCCGTCCTCTACTGGGGCGGGGCAAAGCCGTTCACGCTCGTCGCGCTCATCGCTCCGGGCGTTGTTGCCGTGACTGCGTTGCTTGGTCCCACGCCGTTCCTCATCGGCATCATCGCGCTCGGCATTCTCATCTTCATCACCAAACAAAACTGGATCACCGCCGCCGTCGTGTTCTCGATTGTTGTCTTTGTCGGGATTTCCGTTCAGTCGATTCACGACAATCTTCGGCCGTACCAGCAGAAGCGCATTGCGACATTTCTTGATCCGAGCGCCGACCCGCTCGGCGCGGGTTACAACGTGCTGCAGTCGAAAGTCGCCATCGGTTCAGGCGGCTTGTTAGGGAAAGGATTTCTCAAAGGGACGCAGACGCGTCTCAACTTCATTCCCGCGCAGTGGACGGATTTTATTTTCACGGTGCCGGGAGAAGAATTCGGCATGCTCGGCGCGACCATCGTTCTCATTCTGTTCATGGTGTTGCTGTTCCGCGGCATACGGATTGCCACCACCGTCAAGAACAGCTACGGCAGTTTTGTCGCGGTCGGCATCGTCGGGATTTTTGCAACGCACATTTTTGTTAATATCGGCATGGCGCTTGGCCTCGTGCCTGTCATCGGCGTTCCGCTGCCGTTTCTCAGCTACGGCGGCTCTGCGCTGCTCGCAAACATGATCATGATCGGACTACTTCTCAACCTCTATGCGAACAGGAAAGAATACTAAACGACACACGGCAAAGCGTAAGCCTGCGCAACGACGCAAGACTGCGCGAAAGCCCATCACCAAAAACAATTCTGAACTCGCGCCGGAACAGCTCCGCTGGCGTTGCACACCGGAGCTTCTGAAAGACGGCCGCGCCGCAGAATCTTCCAGCCAAATCATCGGGCAAGAACGCGCATTACGCGCGTTGAAGGTCGGCTTGGAGATGGCGCACTTCGGCTACAACATCTTCGTCACCGGCGTAACCGGCACGGGACGCACCACGACCGTCAAGAAATTGTTGGGCGAGTTGGAACACGTGGAGACGACGCTGACCGACAAGTGTTATGTCTTCAACTTCCGCGACTCCGACTCGCCGCGCCTCATAGTGCTTCCGGCCGGAAAAGGGATTGCGTTCAAGAAAGACACGGCAACATTGCTCAGCGAGCTTATTTCGCAAATCCCCGCCGCGTTTGAGAGCCGCCGTTACAATGATCTTCGTAAGTCGACGCTCGAACATTTTCAGGAGCGCCAGCGTTCTGTGCTACGCGATTTGGAACGAAAAGTGAAAGAGCGCGGATTCGAAGTCGTGCAGGTGCAATCAGGAACCGTTACGCGTCCGGAGATTGCTCCGGTGCTCGACGGCAATCCTGTGTCGATGGATCAGTTCGCGGGTAAAGTCGATTCGGGCGAGATGACGAAGGAAGCGTTCGACAAGAAACTCGCCGACCAGGCCGAGCTTGAGCGTCAGATGGACAACGTGATGCGCGAGATGCGAAACATCGAGCGGAAAGCAAAACGCTCCGCCGAGCAGCTCAGCAATAAAGTCGCATCGCCAATCGTTGAAGAACTGGTTAGCGAGATAATCGAACAATACACAACGTCGGCTGTCCACGATTTTCTTGGACAACTCAAGGAGCATGTCCTCGCCAACCTGAGCCGCTTCACGACGCGCGACGAGTCGCAGCCGGCGCTCATCGGTATTCCCCTGGCGCGCGAGGAAGATCGCTTCATCGAATTCCAGGTAAACGTCGTCGTCGATAACAGCAACATACAGGGACGCCCGATCATCATCGAAACCAATCCCCGCTACAAAAATCTCTTCGGAACCATCGAGCGCGTCATCGATCGCAACGGCGTCTGGCGCACAGACTTCATGCTGATCAAACCCGGCTCGCTGCTGAAGGCAGACGGCGGCTTCCTCGTCATCAACTCGATCGACGCGTTGATTGAGCCGGGCGTCTGGACGACACTCAAGCGGGTGCTGCGAAACAGTAAGCTCGAAATCCAGCCCCCCGATTACGGCAACTACAGCGCGCAGTCGGCGCTCAAACCCGAACCGATTGCCATCGACGTGAAGGTGGTGATGGTGGGAGACGCGTTCACCTACAGCCTGCTGTACGAGCTGGATGACGACTTCAAGAAGATTTTCAAAATCCGATCTGACTTCGACACGGTGATGCCGAACGATGCGAAGTCGATCGACGGCTATATCACGTTCATCAGAAGCAAGGCCGATGAAGAGAAACTCCTTCCGTTCGGACAAAGTGGAATGATGGAGATCATCGAATTCGGCGTACGCCTCGCGGGGCAGCACGACAAAATTTCGACGCGCTTCACGGTGATCGCCGATATTCTGCGCGAAGCGAGTTACTGGGCGGGCAAGGAGGGCGCAGCGGAAGTCACGGCGCAACATGTCCGTAAAGCAATCGACGAGCGCATCGAGCGCGTGCGGATGCTGGAAGAAAAAATTCAGGAGATGATCGTCGATGGCTCGATACGCATTGACACTGAAGGCGCGATGGTCGGACAGGTGAACGGACTGTCGGTGTATGAAATGAGCGGCTACTCCTTCGGCAAGCCTTCGCGCCTGACGGCAAAGACCGCGGTGGGACGCACGGGCATCATCAACATCGAGCGCGAGTCCGACCTGAGCGGGCCGTCGCACAACAAGGGCGTGCTCATTCTGACGGGCTACATCCGCGATAAATATTCGCGCAACAAGCCGCTCGTGCTCAGCGCGAGCATCGCGTTCGAGCAATCGTATGGCGGCGTTGATGGCGACAGCGCCTCGTCCGCCGAAGTGTACGCGCTGCTATCGAGCCTCTCCGACATTCCGATCCGGCAAGACCTCGCAGTCACTGGTTCGGTGGACCAGCACGGCAACATCCAGCCCATCGGCGGCGTCAACCAAAAGATCGAAGGCTTCTTCGACGTGTGTAAAGCACGCGGCCTGACAGGAACGCAGGGCGTTCTCATCCCGAAGCACAACAGATCCGACCTCATGCTGCGTCACGATGTTGTCGATGCGGTGAGGAACGGAAAATTTCATATCTACAGCATCGCGACAATCGACGAGGGCATCGAGATTCTTTTCGCAACGCCAGCCAAAGTCGTACACGCGAAGGTCGATAACCGGCTGGCGCATTTTGCCAAGAGAGTGAAGAAACTGGGATAGAATGACTACTGACTCCAATCCGCTGAATCTCTTTGCCGATTGGTTTGATCAGGCGAGTCGCGAGATTCCCGACGCGAACGCGATGACGCTTGCAACCGCGACGCCGGACGGCAAACCTTCCGCGCGCATTGTGCTGCTGAAGTCGTTCGATGATCGGGGATTTGTCTTCTATACAAACTACAACAGCGCCAAAGGAAAGCAGCTTGCTGTGAACCCATTTGCCGCGTTGGTGTTCTTTTGGCAGAAGTTGGATCGGCAGGTTCGCATCGAGGGAAAAGGTGAACGCGTGAGCGCGGAGGAAAGCGACGAATACTTTCGCAGCAGACCCGTCGGCAGCCAGATTGGCGCGCACGCGTCGCCGCAAAGCGAAATCATCCCCGACCGCACATTCATCGAAGAGAGATACCGCGGGCTGGAAGAAAAGTACGCGGCAACATCAATCCCGCGCCCTGCACAGTGGGGCGGCTATCGAGTCGTGCCGCAGACAATCGAGTTCTGGCAGGGACGAGCAAACAGATTGCATGACAGAATCGTGTACCGGCGCGACAAGGATGGAACGTGGACGCAGGAGAGGTTAGCGCCGTAACAAAAACGGGCAGCACCAGAGGCGCCGCCCGTTCATGTTCACAGAATTCGACCTATTCTCATTTGGCAAACAACAACTTCATGACTTTAGCAAGCTTTACCGCGCCGGTTGCATCTGTTGCCGTGAAGCGCGCGAAGTAAACGCCACTAGCAACACTGCCGGCATTCCACGTTGCCGTGTGATACCCTTCCACCACTTGCCCGTTCACAAGTTCAGCGACCTTCCGACCGAGAACATCGTACACCGCAAGCGTAATATGCGATGCTTCGGGAAGATCGAACTTGATTTGCGTTGTCGGGTTGAAGGGATTGGGATAGTTTGGATGTAACGCAAACTGTGTTGGAGTTTCTTTCGCTACTGCCGTAATGGACTGCTTCAGCAATGCTTGGGATGAAGTATCGACTCTGAACACGTTCACAACGGCCGCGTTGAAATGCTGATGCGGAAACGTCCGGTTCAATCGCAGCCTGAACTTCACAGGCGTCGCCCCCGTTATCGCTGGGCGTAGTCGACCAATCCCGTGCACCGTCGTCCCCGAATCGCTCAGCACAGGGTCAATCGTCTGTTGACTCAACACGCTGTTCGTTCCGGCATGAACAACCTCAAGCACCGCAGGGATGTTGAGAATCGGATTACGATTTCCTCGCGACCGCCAGCCGCGCACGGAGTGTTTGATCCTCAACGGAAGATCGCTGTTCCGTATTGTGAACGACGGCGTTTCAAACAGCGACCATACCGATTGTGCAGTGTAACGCACAGTGTCGATGACGGGTACGAACGAGAGCAGTGAATCGCTCGCATTCTCCATCACGGGACTATCGAGCTCGAAACTGAGCGACTCGTCTTTGTTCTTCGATGAGATGATGACGCGACGTGCTGAGGGTCTGAGTGC
>JACRFA010000067.1 GCA_016218065.1 Ignavibacteriota bacterium
ATTCCCGACCGATTATCTCCAGGACGCAACATGGATAGATGGAATAACGTCCGACGTGAAGCGCATTCCGGCAGGCGGCATGGAGACGTTTACACTGAACGTTGAAGTGCCGAACAATGCCGGGCCTGTCTCGTATCTGGCGGCTGTTTCATTTGGCAATGATACAGTTGCGATGTCTTTTGTCGTGAAGCCACCAGTGACTGCACACGTGATGCTGCCAAATGCAAAGCAGGAACAATTGTACGTCGTTCTTGCTAACCACACATCGGACCGTTTGACTCTATCAACAACACTCACACTTGACCCGGCGTGGAAAACCAGCAGCAAGCTTCAACAATCTGTAACTCTCGATCCTCTCGGAACAAAACAGTTGACTCTTCCTCTCAAGCTCTCGGGCTACACAAAGGATAACCAGCTCTATCCTATCCAACTGGAGATGAAGAACGAACACTATGTCGAGAAGATTGTGCATGATTTCTATGCCGGCGTTGCACACTTCGCTTCCACATCCCCCTCACTCGACGGCTCATGGAAGGGTTGGAATCAAACCAACCCGTTGCTCATCAACAAGGCGACGCAAATCGGGAGACTGCTCTTCGGCAACCAGCCGTGGAAAGGCGAGCGAGATCTTTCCGCAACGATATCGGCAATGTACGACGATCACTATCTCTACGTCGGTGCGGAGGTAACGGACGACAGTCTTGTAACGCATTGGGATTTTCCGAGAATGGGTTATCCGTGGGATACGGACTGCATGGAGGTTGTGCTGGATACACGCGTGAACTCCACGCAGGGATACGATCCACCAACACCGGGACTTTTCCGTCATCTTTCGTTGGCCGAATATCGCGAGACGGATTTTGGCGCGGAAGCGTGGTATGGCTCGGGTGGTGGTGGACCTTTGCTGCCGAAGCCGAACCTTGTTCCTGGTGCCGAGACGTATTTCCACCGAACCGACAGCGGCTACGTTATCATCACTAGCTATCCGTTCTCAAGCATGAAAGACATTGTTGTCCGACCCGGAAGCAAGATCGGATTCGACGTTGCCATCAATGATAACGACGGCACCAACTACCGGAGGAATCAACATATCTGGGCGGGATACAATGAGAACCAATCATGGTGGGATGTTGGAACAATCGGAGCTTTGATTTTTGGACCGAGGAAGTGACGCTCCAATGAACGGCACTCCTCTTGACACGCTACTGAAATCGCTGTGCCACCGTTTACAGCGCCGCGCATTTCTGAAGTCCGGTGCAAGCGGACTTGCACAGACATTTCTCTTAACGCAACTTCCGATAGCTTCCCGCAGACTGACCCAGACTTCAATGAACGCGGGTCAGAATGTTGAAATCAGAAAAGGCGACCTGAGAGGATGTTTTTCGATCCTCTCCCGGAAATCAACTGTCGTGCGAAATGCTTGCGTTCGTATTGAGACAGAATCCGGTTCCTTCTCAACTCACGATACGCGCTTCACGCTCGTTGACAAGTCGAATGACGATTCCTTTCAACTGCAGTTTGTCGATTCCCATCGCGTCTGCGACATTACTATTCACGGTCACGTCCTCTCCTCTGGTTGCGCCATTCTCGATGTCGATGTAATCAATCCGAGCAGTAGCCAACTGCGTGTGCTTGCAATTGAACCGCTGCGAGCGCTGGAGGAGGCCGGCGGCAGTTTTTCTTTCTGGGAAAAAACATCTGACATAAAACTCCTGACAGACTCATGGGAGCGGTGTTATGGTGACGCGGGCATTCGCTCTCTTTCTGTTGACGCTCCGGTTCGCAGTGCATGGGATGTGCATCTGTTTGACACACGCAATCGGACGAACTGCAATCTCAGCTACTTTCAGATTCCTTCAGGCAAACTCTCCTTTCATCTGAAGCGACAGTCGAATGGCGAGGCGGCAGACCTTACCGTTCGTTCCGACACACATGCAGGAACGCATGGCGTTGCGTTGGGGCCGAATGAAACATTCTCCGCAGGTGAAATCATGATCCGTTTCACTGACGGGTCTGTCTTCGATGCATTGGAAAGTTATGCTGAACTGATAGCAACGCGGAACAACATTCCCCGACCTGCACTGCTTCCGGTTGGTTGGGTTGACTGGTATTTTGCAAAAGGATTGACAACGGAAAAAGATATTTTGGAGAATCTTGATTTCCTTGCGCGTGAGTTAAAGGACTTCGGTCTCGAATATGTTCAGCTTGATTCCGGATGGCAACTCGGCATTGAAACATCTCCTCCACCACACAACGTCATCGCCGGCGGACCGTGGATACCGAACTCGAAATTCCCGCACGGCATGCAATGGTACGCGGAACAAATCAAGGAACGAGGTCTCAAGCCCGGCATCTGGGTTCGTCCGTTCCAGATGGTGGATGGCGCAACCGAGCGACGTGAACATCCCGGGTGGTTCAACAAAAAGGGACAGATGGATTTTTCCAACCCGGAAGTCCTCGAACGTGTCCGTACACTCTTTCGCCAACTGGTGAACGATTGGGGGTACGAGTACATCAAGTATGACTTCCCTTCTTATGATCTGTTCGATGCATGGGGACCTTCACTGTTCGAGAGCCACTGGGCACACGCGGATCCGCAAACGCAAACAATCACCGGCATCCAGGTATATCGAAATGCATTAGAAGCCATACGCACGAGCGCGCCAAACACTCCGCTTCTTGCATGCAACAGTGTCATGCCTTCAACGCTTGGACTCGCGAATGTCTTTCGTATCGGCGATGACGTGGGCGATTGGAACCGGACATTTACCTATGGTGTCCGATCTGTCGGGGCACGGTACTATACCAACGGAGTCTACTGGACGAATGACCCGGATTGCCTGCTTGTCCGAGAACCGTTTACGATTGACCAGGCGAGGATGTGGGCGAGTCTTGTTGTACTTTCAGGAGGCGTGGTGTTCATCAGTGAACGACTTCACGAGCTTCCTCCGGAACGACTCGACATCATCAAGAAAGCCATGCCCGTCTATCGTAATCCGGGAAAAGGATACGCGTTCGGGCGGCCGATGGATCTCCTCGAGAATGATCCACCGGAAGTTTGGAATCTTGAAGTCCGAAAGAGATTCGGCAAATGGAATGTCGTGGGTCTATTCAACTGGTCCGACCAGCCGCGCATCAAAGTACTCGATCTCAAGTCACTTGGTTCTGAGAGCAAGACGCCGTTCGCTGTCTATGATTTTTGGGAGGAACGCTATCTGGGCATCGTGGAGAATTCGGTTGAAGTGAATTTGAAAAAGCTTTCATGTGCACTTCTGGCAATTCACCCAACAACAAATCATCCGCAGTTCCTGTCATCGAACAGGCACATCACGCAGGGTGGCATCGACCTCGATGATATATGGTGGGATGATGGTGCTGCGAAATTGTCTGGCGTATCGAAGGTGGTAAAAGGTTATCATCATCTCATTACGATCCGCGTACCTGAAAGCTTCGTCCCGTCGATGTACGAGGGATGCGAGAAAGCGCCTTCAGCCGATGGTCGCATACTGTTGCTCAGGATCTATTCTGAAGCAACGGGAGTGATGAAATGGAGCGTGAAGTTTATGAGCGGTCATTAGCCACGACTGAAGATCTTGTGAGACAATACCGAACTCACCATAAATAGGTTGGCCAAAATGTCTGTAGGGCGAACTTCAGTTCGCCAAAATCTGAGCGACATGAATGTCGCTCTACAGGTCTGATCGCTTTTTTTGTCAGCCCCACTTATGGAATCTGCGCTCAAACCTCCCCCTCTCTTTTTCAAGAGAAGGGGCTTGGGGAGAGTTCCGTTGAGTTTCACACAACCCCTTAAGTCATGGACAGCAAATAAGACAAACATGTAACGCAAGCCGAGAGACAAGAAATGCTATGTTATATCCTCGCTGTAATCCTTCTTCTGGCCACTACTACTCTATCGCAGATTCAATATCCTTCCGCGACCAATTACATCAACCCCGGAACCGAGCCACCTGACCATGCTCTTGACATGTTGCATGTGCGGCTCGAAGTATCATTCACACCCACAGAAGGATTGGTCAAGGGGAAAGTCACGCACAGGTTCAGAGCAATCCGTTCCGAAGTGGATTCGTTTTTCTTCAACGGTCCGGGCATCAACATTCTGAAGGCGACTCTTAACGCGAAACCGTTGCGCTATCGAATTTCATCAGACGGTATCACCACATACTTCACTCCTTCACTGAAATGGAATTCGATCGACAGCATCACGTTCGAGTATGAGGCGCATCCGCGCAAAGGAATCTACTTCGTCGGATGGGACGACCCGAAGAACATCAGCCGCAAGCAAATCTGGACTCAGGGGCAAGGCATCGATAACCGCCACTGGTTTCCCTGTTACGACGAGCAAAACGACAAGCTCACCACCGAAACCATCATCACCTTCGACAAAAACTATCGCGTCCTCTCGAACGGAACACTCATCAACGTAACAGAGCACAACGATGGCACAAAGACCTGGCACTATACAATGCTTCATCCGCACGCGACGTACCTCGTCATGATCGGCATCGGTCAGTACGAAGTCAGGACAGTACGCTCAACCAGCGGAGTCCCCATCCATCTTTGGTATTATCCCGATCAGCCTGAGCGCGTTGACGCGACATACATGCATTCGGCTCAGGCGGTAGATTTCATGGAAAAAGAGACGGGCATCCCGTATCCATGGGAGTCGTATGCGCAGATCCCGGTGCAGGATTTTCTGTACGGAGCAATGGAAAACACCACGGCAACAGTTTTTGGCGATTTTCTCTTCGTGGATCGAAGGTCGTTTCTCGACAAGAACTACATCGCAGTGAATGTTCACGAACTTGCCCACCAATGGTTCGGCGACTACATTACCGGACGCAACGGTCTGAGCGCGTGGCTGCACGAAAGTTTTGCCACGTTCTATCCGAAGATGTTCCTGAAGTCGGTGAACGGGGAAGAATACTATGAATGGACGCGACGGGCAGAACAGGATGCGGCGCTCGCAGCGTCGAAAACAAACAGGCTGCCGATCCTTCATTCACAGGCAGGCGGCGCGCGAGCGTACCAAAAAGGTTCTGCGGTGCTGGATATGATGATGTACGCGTTTGGGGAGGACGACTTCAAACGCGTCATCCACCATTATCTTCAGCAGCATGCCTATGGAAACGTTGAGACGAACGATTTCTATCAGGCATTCCAGGACGCCATCGGGCTTAGCCCGGATTGGTTCTTCGAGGAGTGGATATACAGAGGCGGCGAGCCTCACTATTCTGTACAATACGATGATGTACTGATAAAGAATACGCGGCGGACAGACATTTGGGTTCATCAAATCCATCCACGGGATGACTTTGTCGGATTGTTCAAGATGCCGATCGTGTTTGAAGTTCACTACGCCGACGGCTCCTTCGATCGGTTGCGGCTCATGGTTGATCAGGAATCTCAGAGAATCACGATCATGAACCCGCTGAAGAAGAAAATCGCATTCGTCCTGTTCGATCCCGGAAGCTATGTTCTGAAGACTGTTACATTTGAAAAATCGTTCGCAGAGTTGCAGGCACAGGCGCTTCACGCGCCATTGATGATCGACAGGTACGATGCTGTCGCAGCGATGCATACGATTGATATGAATACCAAGCGCAACATTCTCGCTCAAGCGTTCGGGCGTGAGACATTCCATTACGTGAAAGAAGCGGTGATTGCCCAGCTGGTCAACGACTCTTCTGATGCAGGTCGCTCTCTTGTAAAGAAGGGATTGCATGATCCGAACGTTGAGGTCCGCAAGAGCGTCATCAATACTATTGTCACCATTCCGCCGGCAATGCGAACGGAGTTTGAAACTCTTCTCACCGACTCTTCCTATGACGTCGTCACGGCTGCATTGACAAAACTCGCAGTACAATTTCCAGACCGGTTGCCGCAGTACCTCGACATCACCAGGGGAGTGGATGGAATGGACCGTGAAGTGAAGATTCGGCGCTTCGAGTTGACCGCAGCGACGGGAAACAACGCCGCTATTGATTCCCTTGTCGAGTATTCAAGCGGTTCGTATGACTTCCGCTCGCGGCTGAATGCATTCGATGCGTTGAAACGGTTGAACTACCTGGACGAGGCCCTGATTGGAAATCTCTTCGACGCAATGACGCACTGGAATAATCGGCTGAAGAATCCGACAACCGAGGTCGCACAATACTTTTTTCAGCAAGGCGCGTATAAGAAGCTCTTCCGAGAATACTACCGTTCACATACATGGCTTCCATATCAGAGAGCCATTCTGGAGAACTTTATTGGAAATTGAGACCAGGACATCGAAGCAGCCTTGTATGACCGAGCCTCGCTTGCGTGAAATCCTCGAGCAGATCACCAAGGTGTCTGTGGGCATCATCGGTGACTTTTGTCTGGATGCGTACTGGCAACTCGACACGTCGAACCC
>JACRFA010000068.1 GCA_016218065.1 Ignavibacteriota bacterium
GCGCGATCCAATTTCTTTTTCGAAGCCTCTTCTTTGCGTTTGATTTCGCCGAGGTCCAGCAACACCGCGTGCCTGCACCGCGTGCACCGAAACCACGCCTTCTCGGGCTGGTTCTCGACCGTCCCGACGAATTCCATTTTGGCCACTCGTTCACAATGTGAACAAAAGTGCGTCATGCTTTTTCCCCGTGCCATAATGCTCTCCGATGTTTGAAGAAACCTACTGAAGTCGAACCCTGACAGCGGCGTAAAGGGTGAAGCGTTAGAAGGGCTACTTACAGCAACTCTGATACCAATTCAATGTAGTTGATTTCACGCAGGAAGTCAACCCTGAATCCGCTCTCGCACTCTCCATCTCACCATTGTGTTTCCCCCGGCTAGTAACTATATTTCTTCCGCAACACGGGCCCTTAGCTCAGTTGGTTAGAGCAGCGGACTCATAATCCGCTGGTCGTAGGTTCGAGCCCTACAGGGCCCACAATACTGCTGTCCGGCGGGCACGACTTTGAGCAAACCGCAAACCGAACGCGCTCAGCGGAACGACAACCAGCAGGGGAAGCTTCCGTCAACCGACTCTTCCGACAGGCACGTGGTCTCTCTATCTCTTGCGCAAATGGAGATCGATTCGAAATCACGAACACCGATCTTCGCGATCAGCTTTTGGCTTTCGAGACGATTGTCGATGAACATCTAAGATGATCATCTCTCTTCGGGTGAACCTCCTCAACAACCCATTCTGCGAAGCAGGCATGATACAGGTTTGGTACCCCACAAAAAGTTGAACTTGACCGAGTCACGTCTCAACGGAATTCAGGCCTCCCGACCCACGTTTCTGCTTGTGTTTCGCGTGTGCATGCATTACATTGTGCCGCGCTGAATTGAGCCGTACACTATTTCCTCCGAAAATACGCTTCACCTAATTCATCAATTCATTCATTTCATCCGAGGAGATGCGCAATGGACAGAAGTGCGGAAAAACTTCTGAAGGACATTCGGAAGTACGCGAAGGCAGAGGCGGCGTATGAACGGTCGCGGCTGCGGTTGGTCGAGAAGGAGGCGCGATCGCTGGGACAAACGGAGGCTTCGGTCCAGAAGGAGCTGAAGGCGTTCGGCGTTGATGTGAAGTCGCTGCTCAAGGAGACGGCTGTGGAAGAGAGGGAGTTGCAGAAAGTTCACAAGAGGCTGATGGCGTTGGTGCTGCCGCCGTTGTTCCCGGGCGATCTTGTTTTGGAACTCCCGCGCGACCCCAATGTGTTCGACGTGAAGCCTCCAGCGATCGATGGTTTCGGCAGGCGGGGATTCAGCGACGCGGATTGCGGGTTCAATCTGCCGCTGGGTGAAACGAACTTGTTCGTCAGTAGAAAAGGAAGCGGCTGGGGAATTCAGGCAACTGCCGGACAGCCGGGAGTGAGTACGCTCGTTTTCCAATTCACGCCGCCGCGAGCCGGCAATGTTCTCGTCGATGTTTTCGTCGATCTCAAGGGACAGTTCTCACTCTCCGCACACGATCACTGGTACACGAGCACCAGGGCCGACATCGATTTGAAAGTATCGTCCCGTCTGTTTCAGCACTACTGGGAGTTCGGGCCAAGCTCGGTGATCATCAACGAACATCGGACGGATTCGAGCAACGCCGCGCGAATCGACAGAATGGAGCGACTGAGTTATTCCTCCAGCTTCTCGGCGAACGACACCGTTCTGTTCTTTGTCGAAGTTGAATTGAATGTGAACGCACACTCGAGTCACGCTCGCGCGGACGTGGACTTCAAGACTGGCGCCGAGCGTCGGATCAAAGTGCCGTTGATTCGAGTGAGGTATTTTTAGCGTAATGTCGCCTGAGTGAAACACCTGTAGGGACGGGGCATGCCCCGTCCCTACCCAAATCCCAAATCCCAAATCCCAAATCCCAAATCCCAAATCCGCTCCACCCCTCCCCCCCCTCATTTTTTTGCGCGGAGTGCCGATAACTCACATAGATGCTCTTTGAAGAGATTACAAACCTCAAGGTTTACTGGCGGAAATATTTGCATCACGCTCTGACACCAGCGACGAATTCTCCGCATTTCAGGCAGAATCTTCTTGGCGTAACCTTTGTACGAACAGAGTCATTATAGGTGTTTGTCCGGAACCGATCATAGAAGGGAAGAATGAAAGTACTTCTTGTCGACGATAACGAGGACTTCCTCAACGTCATGGTTGAGTTGCTCAAAGGGCACGGCCATACGCCATTCGTTGCGCAGGATGGCAAGGCGGCTCGTGAACTTCTCGAAGAGCAGGAGGTCGACGCGATCATCTCCGATGTGTTTATGCCGATGCTCGACGGCGTGCGCTTTCACAGCTATGTACGCGAGTTTCTGGGGAAAGAGCATCTGCCGTTCATCTTCATGTCGGGGTACGATGATCCTTACACGCAGGCTGCACTGAACAATTCCGCGGTGGATTTCTTCATCAGCAAAACAACGCCGGTCTCCGAAATCATGGAGACGCTGAAAACCATAGAAACCTCGATTCAGGCATAACAGCGATGGCCATGCCACAACCGACAGTCAAGACCGAGTCGCGAGCAACGCAGCAACCCGAAAAGAAACGGTACGCTTCGGCCTTCCTCGATCATCTCGTTCGCAACCGCATCATCACCGATAAGGTTGCCACGGACGCGTCCAATTTTCTGCGTGAGCAGAAGGGAACCGAGAAGAATCGGATTGTGGATGTTCTGGCCAATGACTTTGCGATTGCCAAGGATGTGCTCTCCCGCGAGCTGGCGCAGTTCTACTCGTTCAGGATTGTCGATATCAACGAGCGGACTTTGCGCAGGCTTGACCCGCAGACGATCATGAAGCTGATCGAGAATCTTTCTGGTTCGACGTACCGTTTGGCGATGCGGCACAAGATTCTTCCGTTTGAAACAGCGGAAGGAGCTTCCGACAAACTTCTGGTCGTAACGCCGCACCCGACCGACCGCGAAGCAAGCGAAGTGGCCCGCGCCTTCCCGTATGCGAAGCATGAGATTTGCTATCTGAAAGAAGCTGATTGGGATGAGTACTGGCGCCAGGTTTCGGAACAGAAGAACTCCGTTGCGCTGGGTGCGACGAACACCCCCGCAGAAGGTTTCTTCGAAGAGAACGAAGCCGATCTTGATGTTGCGCTTGATCGTGAGATTGATCGCAGTCAGCTCATCAATCTGGTCAATAACATTTTCACCGATGCTGTACGGGTTGGAGCGAGCGATATTCACATTGTTCCCAAGGGCGCGCGCAAGACGGACATCAGTCTGCGGATCGACGGCCTGCTGACGCCCTGGTACACCATCGAAGATACGCGCGCCGAAGCTGTGATCGCGGTTGTGAAGGGGCGCGGCATCGGGTTGGATCGCTTCGAACGCATGTCTGCTCAGGATGGCCAGGCGCAGAAGGTGATTGATGATCAGACCGTGCGCTTTCGTATGTCCGTTCTCCCTATCATCTCAAAAGAGATGGGCGGAAAGTTTGAGTCGGTTGTCATTCGTATTCTCAAAGACGCCAATGCCTCGGTGACGCTCGAGTCCATCGGCCTCGATTCCTACTCGCTGGAAAAATTCCGCGACGCCATCAACAAGCCGCACGGACTTGTCATACTCACCGGGCCGACGGGAAGCGGAAAGAGCACAACGCTTGTCGCGGCGCTTCGCACGGTGATGGATCCGACGCTCTGCACGATTACGGTTGAAGATCCGGTAGAATATTTGCTCGAAGGTGCGCGGCAGGTGAAATTGAACCACAAACTATCCTTCGACGACGCGATCCGCGCGATTCTTCGCCACGATCCTGACATCATTATGGTCGGCGAAATTCGCGACCGCGCGACGGCAGACATTGCCATCAAGCTCGCCAACACGGGTCACCTGACGTTTTCGACGTTGCACACGAACGATGCAGCGACAGTGGTCTCGCGACTTTTCAAAATCGGCGTTGAGCCGTTTCTGATCGCGCAGGCGCTCACCGTCGTGGTTGCACAACGGCTTGTGCGCAGGCTCTGCGATAAATGCAAGCGGCCTGCATCAGCGGTGAACCCGATGTTGCTTCAGAAGTATGGCTTCGCCGAGGATGAGATCGAAGGACTACGGTTGTTTGAGCCGGTCGGATGTCAGCAGTGTGTCAACGGCTTCAAGGGACGTCACGCGATTCACGAGACGCTCTACGTGAGCGAAGATATCCGTGAACTGATTCTGAGCAGCGGCGAAAGAATAGACACAGGGGCGATTACCCGCGCGGCGATCCGTGATGGTATGCGCATACTTCGTCGTTCAGGTCTCGAGCTTGCGAAGCAGGGAATATCGAGCGTCGATGAAGTGGTTGGTGCTACCACAATTGATTAGAAGTGGTGAAGGAAAAAATGACTGGGCGAAGTTAAAATTTCCTAACTCGCTCGGGAAAAAGGCGAAATCATCAAAAATGCGAACCGAGGACTCTGGCATGTAGCTTGAACAAATGAAAGGTACAAAGAAAAGCAGGGAACGGAAATCAGAATCACCAACTCAATCCACATCAACTAAAGGAGATACATAATGGGCCAGCAACAACTTCTTCTCATCATCCTCGGCGTTATCGTGGTCGGTATTGCGGTGGCAGTCGGTATTACCATGTTCCAGGACAACGCAGTGTCAGCAAACCGTGATGCCGTCACGAACGATCTCGTGAACCTCGCGTCGCGCGCTCAGCAATTCTATCGTCGTCCGACTGCACTCGGCGGCGGAGGCAACTCGTTCTCAGGAATCAGTGCGGATGCAGCAGGCCTTGCGAAATTGACGTCGAAGTCAACCAACGCGAACGGCACGTACTCGGTGTACACAGCAGGCAGCGGAACCACGGTGGTTTTGCAGGGAACCGGCACGGAGAAAGGCACAAACGGAAGCGCGATTTCGGTGCGCATCAGTGTCTTTGCTGATTCCACCTTCGTGAATCAGGTCAACTAACTTTCTTTGTGATCATCGGGCTTCCTTCATCGGAAGCCCGAACTGTATCTGACCCAAAGAATCGATGGAGCTGTCCTGCCAAGAGTTGGTGCGGACAACGGATGTTCAGAAATGATTCAGCAAGCTAAGGGACGAAGAATCGCATGGGCTCGCAGCAACTCCTTTTGATTGTGGTTGGCGTCGTGCTCATCGGAATCATGATTGCCGTCGGCATGGATATGTTCAAAGACCAGGCAAGCTCGATGAATCGCGATTCCATCTCGAACGATCTGGGGAACTTTGCTATCCAAGCGCAGAAGTACTACCGTCGGCCCACACTCATGGGCGGCGGCGGACATTCGTTTGCGGGTTTGCGCTTTATCCATATTTCAAAATCGTCGGTGAATGATAACGGTACATTTGCATTGTCGCCCGATCCTGCGGCAGGCAGTGATACGTATGTGACCATCACCGGTACCGGAGTGAATACTGGAATAGATCATGCGACTCCGGTGCGTGTGCAAATTACAGTGTGGCCGGATAGCTCGTTGATTTCCACACTGAACTGAAGTGATCGGCGGCGTAGGCCCGCCGATGCAAGTTGGCAATTCCTCCGTGTGTTCCATGTGTGTTTTGCTAGGTGGGGGACTTAGTAAGACTTGTCACGTAAGTGAGCAGAGGACACGCGGGGGCAATTGCCGTTTGAGGTGTGTACGATGAAATTTCTTAAGTGAACGGGGCGAGACGATGCCGGAATTTAGAATTGAAGGCGTGACTGCAGACGGGAAGCCGCTGCAAGGTGTGCTCGAAGCAGATTCCTTGAAAGGCGCGAAGCAGAAAGCGTCGCTCATGGCGTCGCAGCGCAAATTCAAATTGCTCAACGTTGTTCCTCGCGCGACATGGGTGTACCGCGTACAACGCGGCGCCGAAAAGCCGATCAACGGCGAGCAGAAAGCCTTCACGAAAGGCGAAGTCGAAGAGGCGCTGCAGAAAATGGGCTACCGCGTCATCCGTGTGCAGAAGCGCTTGTTCGATTTCCGGATGAAGCCGCCCTCGACCGAGATTGTCACCTTCGTGCGTGTGAGCGCCGACCTCATCCGGCAAAAACTCCCCTTCAACGAAATCATGCAGTTGCTTGTCAACGACATTCAGAACAAGGCGCTGCGCGACACCATCAAGGATATCAACGCCGAACTCAAGCAGGGAAAAGACAGCGAACGTGCGTTCACGAAACACGAAGCCGTGTTGGGACGCTTCACCGCCCACATGCTCGGGCTTGCCTCCAAGAGCGGCAACATGGCGGAGATCTATGAAAGCACCGCGAAGTTTCTCGAGCGGCAGGCGGAGTTCAAAAAGAATTTGAAAAGCGCGCTCATCATGCCGATGGTCACGCTGGTGGTCTTGTTCGGCGCCGTTGTGTATTACGTCGGGTACATCTTTCCCGCCACGGCGGGCTTGTTCAGGAAGTTCGGCATTCCACTTCCGCCGATGACGGCAGCAACGATGGCAATGTCTGATTTCCTTGTCGAGAACATTGGCATCCTCCTCCTCGCGACCATCATTCCGTTGGTCGTTGCCGTCAAGTTCTTCACGACGGAAAAGGGACGGTTCCTCTTCGACAAATACATCTGGCACATTCCAATCATCGGCTCATTGCTGCACAAAAGCAGCATCGAAATTTTTTGCCGCGTCTTTTACGCGCTCTACAGCGGCGCCGGCGAGAATATCGAGGTGATTCGCATGGCTGCGGAAGCCTGCGGCAACAAGTTCATGGAACATCAGATCAAGACCGTGTCGCTGCCGATGATGACGCAAAAAGGCGCGGGCATTATGGAGGCCTTCGAAGCGTCGGGCGTTTTCACCAAGACGGCGCTGTCGCGGTTTCACTCCGGCGCCGAAACCGGAACGGTGAAGCATACGGCCCTGCAGCTTGCCGAGTACTATGAGAAAGAGACGTCGTACAAAATGCGGAACGCCATCGACTACATCCAGGTCGTTATCTCGATGATCATCATGGTGGTGTTGACCGCGTTGACGATTGTGTCATCGGAAACGGCGACGGTGCGGCCGAAAAATCCTGCGCTCGGCGCGCATGTGCAGACGGTAGAAAAGGTCGTGACGTAGCAGTAGTCGCTCTCGAGCCCCCATAAGAGAATGCAATGGCATCTGTTGATATTACTGATAAAATCGGATTCACGCTCCTTAAGAAAGGAATCATTGACTACGAGACTCTTGAGAAGTCGCTCAAAGTCAAAGAGTCGGAGGGAAAGAAGAATCGCCGCAACCTCGGCCAGATTCTTGTGTATGATTTTAACGCCGACCACGATTTAGTCTTCAAAGAAGTTGCCGAGCTGTACGCGTTTCGCGAGTTGAAGCTCGACGACGAACTGCTCGACAAACCCCGCATTGAGTTCATCCGCAAGCTGGTCGAAGCGCTCCCCGAAAACGCCCGCACGATGATGGTGGAAGCACAGATGCTTCCCTTGAAGTTCGATGATCGCCAGCCGGACAAACTCGTCATCATCGCCGCCGACCCGACTGACCGGCGCATACCGCTTGTTGCCCGAAACTTCAACGCGAAGAAGTATGAAGTCGCGTACTGCAAGTTCTCGTCCGTGCAGAAGCTGCAGGAACAAGTTGTTCCGGTGGAGAATGAATTCCTGCGTCTTCTCGAATCGACGGCGGAAGCCGGGTTCGATGTCAAGGAAGAAGAGTCTGTTGTTGATGAAGAGATTCTCGAAGCGGAGATCAGCAAGAGTGCGCTCGTCAATCTGGTTGAAGGCTGTCTCGTCGAAGCGGTCCGACAGGGCGTCAGCGACATTCACGTTGTGCCGAGGGAGGGAAACCGGACGGAATTCTGGTTTCGTGTGGACGGTAATTTGAAGTTGTGGCACGCGCAAGAAAGTACGTTGCCCGAAGCCATCGCCGCTGTGATCAAGGATCGATCGAAGAACGTCGATCGGTTTGAGCGCGAAGCATCGCAGGATGGGTTCATTCAGCGCGTGGTTGACGATCACCAGATTCGGTTCCGTGTGTCGATCATGCCGATGGTGGGAACGGACTTCAAGCACAAGTACGAGAGCATCGTTATCCGGGTGCTCGATGATCGTAAAGTGATTACCGATCTGAACAAGCTGGGCTTGCAAGGCCCGACGATGCAGTCGTTCAAGAAAGCCAACAACCAGCCCCAGGGCATAGTGATTCACACCCGCCCAACCGGAACCGC
>JACRFA010000063.1 GCA_016218065.1 Ignavibacteriota bacterium
CTTCTCTCGCAATCTTCTCGAACGACTCGCCATGCTGCAAGCGTTGCTTCAGTGTGCGGGCGCCATCTTCGGTGTTGGCGTACACGTACCGAGCGCTCGCTTTGGTGTTGTATGCCTGAAACTCGCGGCGCACTTCGTCCTCGGTGATCTTCAGCGTATCAAAGCTGATTGCTTGTGCGTATCTGTCGAGCAATGCCTGCGTCTCCGCGATTCTCATCCTGCGCTGATATTCAGGGCCGCGGTCGAACCCCTGGCGCGCGGCGTCGAGATGAATGAGATGTTCGTTGATCATGTTGTTCAGAATTTCTTGACGGAGAAGAATGTTGTCTCGCTTGCTCCCCTGCGCAAGGAACTGCTCGTACCGCTGCTTGAACTCTATAGCCGGAATCTCCCGGCCTGCTACCTCAGCAACCACATCCTTCTTCGAACGACTGCATCCTACGATCAGAAGAGCACACGTCAGCACAACAAAAATCTTCACTTCACACTCGCTTGCAAAACAATTCCAGATTTCCCGCCCAACTCCAGATTCATGGCGCCGTTTTCGGTCGAGTACTTCGCCCAGTTGAACAGACAACTCCATTCAAGCTGCGCCAACTCGCTGCCGATTGGGACGCTGATCTGCTGTCGTGATGTTGAGTTGTTGAGAATGACGATGACGCGTTCGTTGCGATGCGTTCGCTTGAATGCAAACACGTCCTTCGCGTCGTCAGTCAACAGCGTGCTGAAATCGCCCAACTGCAACGCAGAGCTTGACGCTCGCGTCTTGATGCATTTTGCGTAATGCACAAACAGATCAGCGTTGAATTTGTTTTCATCGTTTGGGCGAATCTTGTCAAACGGATGGCTGGCTTCGTTATCGTACCTGAGATTCTCCCACAGCATCGGCTTGCGTTCGTCGGGATCGTCGGCGCCCCACATGCCGGCTTCGCTGCCGTAGTAAATCATCGGCGCGCCAAGATACGTCATCTGGAAGAGCACCATCAGTTTCTGAGTCTTCAGTTCGTCGGCGTTCGGTTTGCGAACATCGTAGTCGGCAAAGTCGCTCACGTTCACGCGCTTGTCGTACTTCGTGTCGGAATTGATGATCTGCGAGGGCAGGCGATCGGTGTCGTGGCTCTCGTACAAGTTCATCAACACATAGTTCACGTCGGATCGATATTCGCTGCGAAGACTGTCGAGCCGACGGAGGAACTCAGTCGCCGGAATCTTGTCATTCTTTGCTTTGAAAAAATATCCGGCTTCCCGCGCAAACCGATAATTCATCACCGCATCAAACGCGTCGCCGCGCAGCCACTTCTCGGCGTTGAACATCTTGCCGTTGGCCCAATCTTCCCACCAGACTTCGCCCGTGATGTACGCGTTCGGATTGATCTTGCGAACCCAGCTTCTGAAGTCCCGCCAGAACGGAAGCGCGACCATATCCGCAACGTCGAGCCGCCAGCCATCGATGCCGTCCGACGGATTGGCGTCGCCGTTCGGGTCCATCCATCGCTTCACGATCGCCTGTATGTGAGCGCGGGGTCCGGCCACAAGTCCGTTCTCATCTTCACGCAACTCGGGAAGTTCCGTCACGCCAAACCATCCGGCGTAGTCGAATTCGTTCGCTGCCGTCGCAGGATCATCGAACTTTTTGATGATGAACCAATCCTTGAACTTCGACTGCTCACCGTTCTTCTTCGCATCGAGGAATGCCCAGAACGTCATCCCGACATGATTAAACACGCCATCGATGACGACGCGAATTTTTCGTTTGTGGGATTCTTTGATCAACTTGAGGAAAAGCTTATCTGCGGATGTCCATTTCCATGTCCTGGGATTGGCGGGATCTTCTTGCGCCCAGATTTTCTTATCGCCGCTTGGATCAGGACCGAAGTTGTTGTCGATGTGGTGATACATCGAGGCATCATACTTATGGAGCGAGGGAGATTCGAAAAGCGGATTGAGGTAGATGGCATTGACGCCAAGTTTCTTGAGGTAGTCGAGCTTGTTGATCACGCCTTGCAGGTCGCCGCCGTAGCGTCGCTGCTGCGCGTGATAGTAGAAACCCTTCTCCTTCGCCTCCCACGGTTGCAGCTTGTACCAATCGCCAGTCCACGACGACACGCGCCACTCGCCCGGCTTCTCATGCGGATACGAGCCTCTCGTGTCGTCGAGTGTCGGATCGTTCGTTGTGTCGCCGTTACAGAATCGTTCGGGAAAGATTTGATACCAGATGGCTTGCTTTGCCCATTGCGGAACATCGGTGAGTTTGGCGGACGGATGTTTTGCAGGCATGCCAAACGCCGAGCAGACACAAAAGAGAAGTAGCAAGCGTGTGAAAGAAACTTGTAGCAATTGAGTCAAGAGCTTGGTTCTCCGAGTTCGATACCACTGTGAAGAGATGACGAGACGACACCGGGCTGCGCGCCGCACGTTTTTCGAATCACGAGTTCCGGTAGGAATGTCGAATGATTCGGCGCTGCACAGGGATTCTTCATTCTGTTGATCAGCATTTGTAATGCGAGCGTCCCCATCTCGTACATCGGTTGGCGGACTGTGGTGAGCTGCGCGTGTTTCGCCAACTCGATATCATCAAACCCGACGACGGCAATGTCCTCAGGCACACGAACGCCAAACTCCCGCGCTGCTTCCAACGCACCGATCGCCTGCACGTCGCTGGCGATGAACACCGCTGTTGCTCTGTTCCGACCGAACCCGCGGCGCAGCATCTCTTTCATCGATTCGTAGCCCGCTTCGCGATTGAATCCATCCTGCTTGCCGTTCGATGTGATGACGACTTTCTCCATGTCAAACGGAATGCCCGCCTCGGCAAGCGCGAGCTTGTATCCTTCGAGTCGCTCGCGTGCAGGAGTTGTCTCGAGACTCGCGTTAATCATGCCGATGTTTCGATGTCCGAGACTGATGAGATGTCGCGTTGCCTGCTTCGCCCCTTCCAAATTCTTCACGAGCAGCGAATCGAATTTCTCGTGATACGCATCGACGATCACGAGAGGCAGTTTCATCTGCTCAAACTTTGCGACGTACGATTCGGGAAACTTCATCGAAAAAAACATCACGCCATCAACGCGTCCGCCATGCAGCGACCGGCGAAGGTAGTACTCCGCCTGCGCAGTATTGTTCACTCCGTACAGAATCAAGTCGATGCCTAACTCAGACGCGCGATCCTGTACGCCCTGAAGAACCTCGATAAAAAAGTAGTTGGTGAAGAATGGGATTATTGTCGAGAACGTGTTGGATTTTTTTGAGGCGAGACGCTGCGCATGAGCATGCGGCTGATAGCTGAGCCGCTTGGCTACGGCTAGAACTTTTTCTCTCGTCTTTGCTGAAACGCTGGGGTGATTGTTCAGGCAACGCGATACTGTACCTATTCCCACCCCGGCCTCGCGGGCGAGGTCGTAGATTGTGATGCCCATTTTGCGAAAAGCTTATTGTCAGAACAAGAGCGGAGTTTCTTGGAAGCGCTTCCAGAAGATACA
>JACRFA010000009.1 GCA_016218065.1 Ignavibacteriota bacterium
AAGAGACTCTCGAAAGGATCAGGGTCGGAATAAAGGCTAGTCCCGTTACTGCTATACTCGGGCCGCGCCAATGTGGAAAGACGACGCTCGCAAAGCTCGTTTCCGACGAAATGAAGGGAGAGTATTTTGATCTTGAGGATGCAGAAGATCAAGCGCGCCTGCGGAATCCACAACTCACGCTTTCACAGTTCCGCGGGTTGGTGGTGCTTGATGAGATACAGCGATTGCCGGAGTTGACGCAGATTCTACGCGTGCTTGCAGACCGCAAACCGTTGCCATGCAGGTTTCTCATTCTCGGGAGCGCCTCGCCAGAATTCATGAGTCGGTCTTCCGATTCACTCGCCGGCCGGATCCACTTTGTGGATATCAATGGCTTCACACTTTCCGATGTCGGAAAGGAACACCAGAGATTGCTCTGGGTGCGAGGAGGCTTTCCGCTCTCGTATCTTGCCAAGAATAGCGCCGCAAGCTTGAAGTGGAGAGCCGATTTCGTGCGCACATTTCTTGAACGCGATCTCCCACAACTTGGCGTTCGCGTGTCCGCTGAAATGTTGCGTCGGTTCTGGACAATGCTTGCACACTACCATGGACAAGTGTGGAATAGCTCTGAAATCGCAAGATCCTTAGCCGTCACGCACCACACATGCAGGAATTATCTCGACCTACTAACTGGCGGATTTGTCGTGCGCCAATTACAACCATGGTTTGAGAATGCCGGAAAGAGAATCGTCAAAGCTCCCAAGGTGTACATACGCGATTCTGGCATCCTGCATCGCCTGCTGAACATCACGGAGTGGAAAGCACTTGAAGCACACCCAAAGCTGGGAGCTTCGTGGGAAGGTTTTGTGATGGAACAACTTCTTGACTGGCTGAATGAACGCTACGCGTATTTCTGGAGTACGTATCAAGGAGCAGAACTTGATCTCTTTGTGGAGCAGAACGGAAAACGTTGGGGGTTCGAAATCAAGTTCAATGAAGCTCCGACTATGACCAAGTCCATGCACATCGCGCTCAATGACTTGAAGCTCGATCGCTTGTGGGTGATCTATCCGGGCAATTCGTCGTTTCCGATGCATGAGAAGGTGGAATGTGTGCCCTTGGCAGAGATGGGAAAGATTCGGGAGTTCGTCCAAAAGAAACGGTCGAAAAGAATCCGATGATCTTTCGCTGTATAGTTCCATTGCATCGTCCGAATGTATATGGAATCGAAACTCAGAGATTTCCTACTCACTGCATTGCTCGTCTGTAGTCTTCTCTCCGGAAGACTCAACGCGCAACAGGGTTGGTTCCGACAGGCGAGCGGCACAACGAACGACCTCTATGGCGTCTCGGTTGTTGATGCGAACGTCGCGACCGCAGTAGGCATCGGCGGCATCATTCTTCGTACGACAAACGGCGGCCAAGCGTGGACGCCACAACTCAGCAACACAACCCAGTGGCTCCAAGCAGTCCACTTCACCGATGCAAATCACGGAACTGCGGTCGGCATCGGTGGCACGATCCTCCACACACCTAACGGCGGTCTCACCTGGAACACTCAAACGAGCGGTACGGCAAATAGTCTGCTCGATGTCTGCTTCGCAGACTCACTCTTCGGAATCGTCGTTGGTTGGAACGGAACAATTCTTCGAACGACTGACGGCGGCGCGCACTGGAATCAACTGCAAAGCGGAACGCAGAACAAACTCTCGGGCGTGTCACTCGTCTCCAATGCAATCGGCTTTGCTGTGGGGCGTTTGGGGATGATTTTGAAAATGGTGAACGGCGGCGCCAACTGGATTCAGCAACCGAGCGGCGTCACGTGCGATCTGGTGAGCATCACGATGTCAGCATCGGGTGAAGGAATTATCGTTGCCGATAGCGGTGTTACGCTCCGTACAACCAACAGCGGTGCAACATGGATCGCCGACACGATTCCCTCGTGCGCCTATCTTACGGACATCAGCTCACTCGTGAACGGAAGCGCGACCGCGATCGGCTATGAAGGAATCTATCGCACGACTGACAGCGGTGCTACGTGGCTGCTTCAATGGAGCGCACCTCCCGAAAGTCAGTTGCACTCCGTCGCATACGCAGGCATACACGCGGGCGTCGTGGTCGGCGATGCGGGGATCATTGTTCGGACCAACACCGGCGGCATGTTTGGCTGGTACGCACAACACAGCGGCACGAACAAAAACCTGAATGCCGTTTCTCTCTTTGATGACAACGTCGTGCTCGCCGTCGCCGACTCGGGGGCAATTCTCTGCTCGACGAACGCCGGGTACATCTGGAATATCAAGCAATCAGGAATCACGACGCATCTTTGGGGCGTTGACTTCGTGCGGCAGAACGTCGCGATTGCAGTTGGCGACTCCGGCGTTGTGCTTCGAACAACAAACGGCGGCGACCATTGGGTTCGACAGAATGTTGGAACGATGTCGAACTGGAGAGCCGTTGATTTTGCATCGGCAAATGTTGGAACAATTGTCGGCACGTCGGGCAAGATTCTTCGGACGGCAAATGGGGGAGAGACGTGGAGCGATCAATCGCTGCCTTCGTCCGAGAATCTCAACGCAGTCGATTTCTACGATGCATTCAGCGGCATTCTTGTCGGTGGCGGCGTGATCGGCGCGGGCATCGTCAGATGGACCACGAATGGCGGCCTCACATGGAATCCGCCGGCAACAGTATCGCTGCCGAGTCTCTTTGGGATTGCGTTTGCCACCGACCGCAATGCCGTGGCGGTCGGCAACGCGGGCACAATGCGACGAACAACAGATGGCGGGAACACATGGCTCACCATGACCACAATGCCGCAACCGCTTCGCGCAATCTGCTTTCCCGGTTCGCAAACAGGATACGCTGTCGGCAACGCAGGGTACATCATCAACACAATAGATGGCGGTGCGTCGTGGACAGAGCAAGTATCGACTGTGAATACAAGCCTGCGGGGAGTCGCATTCTCAAGTGAGCGTGCTGGCATTGCTGTCGGGTACGGCGGCACGATCGTTCGCACGGCGATGGGTGGAGTTTTCACTGAAGTGAAACTCAGGGAAACTCGGTCCCCGTCGAGCATGATCCTATTTCAAAACTATCCTAATCCATTCAACCCAACGACGGAAATCAGATTCAGCATTCCGGCAGGGACGGGGCATGCCCCGTCACTACTGAAGGTATTTGATGTCCTCGGCCGCGAAGTTGCAACGTTGGTGAATGAAGTTAAAGAGCCAGGACTTACGTCGATTAAGTTTGATGCGAGCAACCTCGCAAGCGGCGTCTACTTTTACCGCCTGCAAGCCGGCGATGTCATACAAACAAAGAAGATGATCTTGCTTCGCTGACGAATGAGCTGACCGACCATGCTAGAATGGGAACGGGATCTCAATGCGATGGGTCGCTCAACAACGCTGGTTTCAGTTCATGTTTGCATCTCGTCACTGAATAGTGTAACATTGCCAGGCAATATTCAAGGATCGCTCTCGTCTCGCTTGCTGCGAATTGTTCGGATTCTTTGCAGCAATTGTCCGTTGACCGTCTCGATAATCCGTACCGGATGCACACTCTCGTAGGTTCTGCGTGCACTGCAACTGTTCTTCAATACAAGTCTTGATTGCGTTTCTTCTTGGCCGATACGCGGGGACCTTCAGCGTTTCTCTCACTCGTTTTCTTTTGTCACGATATCGCTCCCAGCTGCTCATCCGGCTTCTTCTTTTCGTAATCCATCTTTACATCCCCGTTCATGTATCTGCCCAAACCCAATCACCCTACCTCGTAAGAAAAGTAGAACTTAAAGGCCTCCCTGCAGATACCTATTTCGAAGGCATGGTACAGGACGATGATGGTTTTATCTGGATTGGCACACTGAGCGGACTGTATCGTTATGATGGTTCAAACGTCACCCGTTTCTTACGCGATCCATCGGACAGCAACTCGCTTACACACAATTATGCCAAGGCGCTCACGAAGGACACAAGAGGCAATATTTGGGTAGGAACATTCGGTGGCGGAGTGAACTGGCATGATCGGATCGCTGGTAAAATCAGAAGAGTGCAAGCCACCGTCAGTGAAGGCGTTCTTCGCGGAGTAAATACGGTAAAGCTGTCGCACAACAAAGAAATGATTGTCGCTGCCGCGGAGAAGTGCATATTCAAAATCTCCACGGCGCTTGGCGTTGTTGACAGTTTTCGTTTTCCTTCAACACCGCAGATGATCAACTCCCGCGTTTCGGATTTCCTTGAATATGAAAACGACAAATTCATTGTCACGACCACAGGAGGACTATTTCACCTTGACTTGTCATTGAATGCCGCGGAGAGAATCAAACATTTCCGCGAAATTCAACTGCCGCCAACCGCAAATAGACGTCTTCGCTGCATCGAAAAAGATCTTGAAGAGAATTTTTGGATCGGCAGTGCGGACGATTTGCTCATCATGCAGAAGAAGGGCTTTGGTTTTTTGAGCAGGCACGAATATGATACAACCGGGCTTCTGAAGAATTCCAGCGTCGTCAAGATAATGAAAGATTCAACCGGGAGAATGTGGATCGGAACCAGTTCAGGTTTGTTTGTGAGTGGAAATCGGGATAAGCAAATGCAACATGTACGCGCAAGCGCGAAGCCCGATTCAATCTCAAGTGTTAGCGGCTTGATGGTTGACCACCTCGGAATACTTTGGGTGGGAACGCAGGATAATGGTTTGTACCAGGTGTACCAGCCGGACATAACCTTTCAAACCATTGCCGGACTACAGAACTTTTCGATGAAGAAAGCGATTCGTTCGATACTGGAAGAAAGACCAGGTGTTTGGTTGATGGGAACGATTTCCGGACTTTATCGCTATTCTTTTTCAACCCAACAGTTCGAAGTGATAACCTTTGCTGAGTCCAAGAACAAACCGATGCTGTGGTGTCAATTAAAGGATAGAAACAATGGCATTTGGATTGGAGCAATGGATGGCGTTTACTACCAACCATCAAGAGAAAGCAAGTTCATGCACTTTCAACATGATCCTCAGAACGAGCATTCGCTTCCGTTCAACATCATCGGCGCTTTGGCAGAAGATGAATATGGAAACATCTGGATGGGCGCTTATGGTAACAGCCGCGTAACTAAGACTCTATGTTATTATAGCCCGGTTTCCAAAACGATAACCAGAATAACAGGCATCGCTGCTGACGAAAAACCTTCGCCTTTGCCTGGAGCTGTCATTCAGATGGGAACAGACCGCGAACATAATTTGTGGATTGGCGCCATGGATACTGGCTTGTATAGTTACGAAATTTCCGGGAACCCGCCACCGCAAAGCACTTTTACCCACTACGCGGAATCATCGGCAGTCCCACACAAAATCAGCCATGGTATTGTGAGTTGCCTGAGGGTGGGTATGAATGAAAGAATCTGGTTCGGGACAGTGAGCGGAGGTGTGAATATGCTGGATATCAAAACAGACAGTGTTTCCTGGTTTACAGTCAGGGATGGGCTTGCCAGCAATCTTGTTTACAGAATTGAAGAAGATGATCAAGGCATACTGTGGTTGAGCACTGACAACGGTATATCACGATTCGACCCTTCAACAAAAACCTTCACGAATTACGATATCACTTCAGGCTTGCCGACAAATAATCTTACGTTCTACTCTTCGATGAAATGTGCAGACGGCACGATTGTCTTCGGCACGAATACCGGCGATGTGGTGTATTTCAATCCCAACTCGTTCAAGAATTCATTGAACACCCAACCGGCTGTCATTACTGACATACGGCTTTTCAACAAGTCTCTTGAAACAGGTGATGCATCTCCATTGAAAAAAGCAGCATACCTCATAAACACACTCAGTCTCAGTCATAATCAATCCGTTATCAGTTTTGAATTGGCGAATATGGATTATCTGAATCCTGACGTTTTCACCTACGCGTACAAACTCGACGGCTTCGACAAGAACTGGAATTATGTCTCCGACCAGCATTCCATTACCTATACGAATCTTGACGCGGGCGAATACACGCTGATGCTGAAACAAGCCAATCATCTCGGCATCTGGAACGAGAAGCCCACGCTCATGAAACTCATCATCACGCCGCCATGGTGGAGAACAACGTGGGCAAATGGAAGTTATGGTGTGTTGTTGCTCGCAGGATTGTATTCGTTTCGTCGGTACGAGCGGAGGCGCGACCGTTTGAAACAGGAAGCAGAATTTGAACGCGTCGAAACAGAGAAACGCGTGCAGCAAGAGTTTTCCAGACAACTCATCGAGACGCAAGAGGTTGAACGTTCCCGGCTTGCGGGAGAACTGCATGACAGTCTCGTGCAAAACTTGCTCATCGCAAAGAACCGTTCGCTTCTTGCTCAAAAGAAACTGGCGGAACCGGAAACCGTTGGAAAAGACCTTGGCGATATTTCTTCCGTGTTGGACGAAGCGATTGAAGAAGTGCGAAAGATCGCGCACAACCTCAGACCATATCAACTCGATCGGCTTGGCGTTACAAGGGCTCTTCAAGCGCTTGTGAAGAAAGTTGATGAAGCTTCGGCGATTCGCTTTCGCGCAGACCTTGACAACGTGGATTCACACTTTACAGCCGAGACGGGGATAATTCTTTTCCGGATCGTGCAAGAAGGAATTACGAACATCCTTAAGCATTCCGGCGCAACCGAAGCGAACGTCGTGATGAAAGGTGGAGACAAAAGTGTCGAGTTGACTATTACAGATAATGGCAAAGGGCTGGCGGACGCTTCTGCTGCAACGACACACGCCAGCGGGTTCGGACTAAGTGGTATCGAACAGCGGTGTCGGATGCTCAAAGGTTCGTGCAAAGTCGTCTCCGGTCCAAACAATGGAACAACATTGACGATATCCATTCCAACGGAGAAGTTGTGAGCGAACGAACCTCGATTGTCATTGCAGATGACCACCCGATTTTTCGGAAAGGGTTGAAGCAAACGATTGAAGAAGACCCGACGTTGGAAGTTGTCGCTGAGGCGGGTGATGGCGAAACTGCGCTGGCGCTTATCATACAATATAACGCCACAGTGGCGGTGCTGGATATCGATATGCCGCGCATGAGCGGGCTTCAGGTTGCGCGCGCCATCAAAGGCAAAAGCTTGTCAACCGCAGTGATCATCCTTACGACCTACAGAGAGGAAGACATGTTTGATGAAGCGATGGATGCCGGTGCGCGAGGGTATGTGCTCAAGCAAACAGTTGCTGATGACTTGCGATCGGCGATCAACGTGGTGATACAAGGAGAATATTTCCTCAGCCCCACGATAGGCGGCTACCTTGCGAATCGCAGCGAGCGCGCCGGAGAGCTGCTGAAGCATAGGCCACGCCTCAACGACTTGACGCCAACCGAACGACGGATTCTGAAACTCATTGCTCTGAACAAGACAAGCAAGGATATTGCAGACGAACTGTTTGTCAGCTACCGCACGATCGAATCCCACCGAACAAACATCGCCACAAAGCTCAATATTCACGGCAGCCATAGCCTGCTGAAATTTGCTATTGAGAATAAGTCTGCCCTGTAGTTTCGTAACTGCTCGTGTCGGCCCTTCATTCTTTTCTCCTCGGTTGGATTTGTCGTTCAGAGACTCGCTTTTCAGAGCCGACGAATCAACAATCTTTGACTAAGTGGTGGACTTCTCATTCGGCTCTCACCTTCTGGTCTTGGCTCCCCTTCCTACGCGTGTACACGTACCCGAAATTGCGTGTGTGCCTCTATTCATTTTGCCCTCACCGATTCGCACCTTGCAGCCGTTCTTAACATCATCCATTCCCTTTTGTAAGGAGGTGTCATGTTACAACGGAGTTCGATATGGAAGACGCTCTTTTTGCCGCTTGTGTTTGTTCTGAGCATATGTTCTTGTGTTTCCAGCTTTGCACAACTCAGCGGTACATACACTGTTGGCGTCGGCGGGGATTTTCCGTCGATTGACTCAGCGTTCCAAAAGTTGAGTATGGATGGTGTTGCAGGTGCAGTGACCTTCACGTTGACCGACACGGCGTACGTTGCTCCCGGCAAGCCACTGAAAAACCTGCGACCTGCGACGCCTCGCCATGCAATAATCGGCGGTGAGCGAGAGGAGCTTTCGCTTCCCAGCGCCTATGAATTTGACCTTCCTACTGATGGCATCCCGGCGTTGACGCTCGCTGGTCCGATTGTTGGCGCTAGCGCAACAAACAGAATAACATTTCGCCCGGCTGCGGGACGAGCAGTGAAAATTGTCGGTAATGGTGCCTGGGTTATTCGACTGCTTGACGCAAGTTACTTCACGTTTGATGGAATTAACAGTGGCGGGACGAGTCTTAGGCTGCAAGCAATAGCAGGAAACGGCTTGCAGATCGAAGGGAACTCCGATAATGTCATCGTTCAGGATACGCAGATCGGAACACCGAGCTTCTCGGCGATACTTCTGCAATCCGCGGCAAACGGAATACCGGACAGCACACTTGTTCAGCGAAACACCGTTGACAGCTATTCGTTCAACGGGTTCTTCGGTGTGAATCTCGCTGTGGGTACGGGAGTCTCTCGCGGCTTACGGCTTTCAAACAACAACTTCGGCACCGCAACAGATAGCATCGCGCAAGCAGGCATAGTTGTTCAGCACACCGACGGCGCATGGATCAACAACAACACGGTCAGACATTTGAGACGCGCCGGCGACACATTTGGCATTGGCGCGATTACGCGGCATTTCCGTACGCGCATTTGGAACAACAAGATTTTTGATGTTCGACTCCACGGCACGACCGGCGGCATACTCCGAGGCATAAGGTTGTTCGGCACGTTAGGGGACACGACGAGGAGCGCGATTTACAACAATATGATCTTCGATTTGGATTATGCATCGACGGGCACTGCTACCGGCAGCAGTATCCGTTCCATTCAGCACACTGACTTAATCCTCGATACGATTGCTTATAATTCCATTTGGCTCACTGGTGCGAGCATTGCGTCGGTCCCTAATGC